>JAJZSZ010000217.1 GCA_021849365.1 Bacteroidota bacterium
TTGGGAATACGATCCGGTTGCGAATACCTGGACCCAGAAGGATAGTTTCCTTGGAGGCGCCCGCTACAAGGCTGTTGGATTCTCTCTTAAAAACTATGGATACATTGGAACCGGTTATGGCGATGACTCAGTTGATAAAATCGACTTTTACCGTTTCGATCCTACTGCAGCAAGCGGTAGTCAGTGGGTTAAGGTACAGAGTATTGGTGGCTCGAAACGCCGTGGCGCAACTGCATTTACTTACAACGACAAAGCCTATGTATGTACTGGTATAAACAACGGCGTTACGCTGACTGATATGTGGGAATACGACCCAACTACTGATGTTTGGACTAAGAAGACTGATTTGGACGATGATGAAGATTGGTCGATTATTCGTCAAAATGCTTCGTCGTTTGTGCTGGATGGCAAGGCCTATGTTTGTTTAGGCGAAAATTCGAGCTCGCTGAGCGATGTATGGCAGTATGATTTTAATAAAGATACCTGGGTGGAAATGTCGGCGTTTGAAGGATCGGCCAGAACCAGTTCTGTTGCATTTACCGTTGGAGGCAAAGCTGTTGTGGCAACCGGTCAAACCGGAAGTTATTATCTGGATGATGTCTGGGAATTCAGACCTTATGAGGAATCGAATGAAGATGATTGATTGGAGCTAATTTGATTTACTGATTGATACCTGTTTTTTCAATCATATTTCTCTTCAAAAAGCTGTTCTCCGGTTGGGGGCAGCTTTTTTGTTTTTAGCTGTTTTAATTCGAATTATTTTTATTTAACCTTTTTAAGTATGAATTAACTAGCTCGCTAACTTCTCATTAACGACATTTGTTGCTGTTGGAACTGTAAGTACAACCGAATTTTTTCTGAATGATTAGTAATTGGTCAGGAATATTTTAAAACTTTTTAACCTTTTAAACTGTAGGGTCGTTCGGGGCTTTTGCGGATTAAAATTATTAAGTCAGAAATCGCACGATGACGATTTTTGATTCGGATTGGTTGTAAACAGTTATCAATTAGTAGAATAACCTGAAGTTGATGTATGAAGAATATCTACAGCTTAGTAAAGTTTATTAAAAATGTCAGGCAGGAACAATGGGTTATTTTTTTTGTCCACCTTTCGGTCTGGCTCATGGTGTTCGCTGCATTTTCGCTGTTTTCGCTTCGCCGAAATGAGAATCTGCCAGTATTTATTTTGCTGCTGTATTTTTATGGTTTCATCCTTTTTTACCTGAATTATTTCTTCCTGACTCCGGGCTTTTTGTTACCTAAGAAATACCTTGCATTTATAATCTCCATCGTGTTGATTGGGATTGTTTCCTTCGCTTTGATTGATCCGCTTATTCAGCACATTTCGATGGATGATTTTATTAGGAACCGGCAGGCCGATATGGATTTTCCTCCGGCTTTTGATAGATTTTCAGTGAACAGGCCATCGCCACCAATTTTATCGCCCGGAATGCTCTTCCTTTTGGGAACCTCGCTTATGTTTTCATCGTCGATACGTATTTTTCAGAAACTAAAACGTGAAGAAGACATTAACCGCCAGTACCAGCACGAAAGGCTGAATGCCGAACTTATGTTGTTGCGCCAGCAGGTTAATCCTCATTTTCTATTCAATTCGCTGAATAATATTCATTCGCTGGCCAATCGAAAATCAGACCTGACTTCCGAAGCTATAGCCAAGCTATCAGCCATTCTTCGCTATATGCTCAAAGAGAATTCCGGCCGTGAAATCCCATTGAATCACGAAATTGAAGCCATCACGAATTACATTGATCTTCAGAAGCTATGGATGAAAAATACCATAAAGGTTGATTTTGTTGCCGAGAATATCAAAGAGAGTTTTTGCATCGAACCATTCATATTAAATCCTTTGGTTGAAAATGCCTTTAAATACGGATCGTTACCAGGAGTTGAATCCGCAATTTGCATTCATCTGCAAATGGTTGACGATTGGTTGCATGTGAAAATCAATAATCCGGTACTTCGCGAAAAGCTCAGCTCCACTGCAGGAATGGGTATTGGAATAAACAATGTAATTCGCAGGCTTGAGCTCTGTTATCCCGGGAACTTTAAAATGGAGAATGCGCGTATTGGAAATGTTTATCAAATCAATTTGTCGATGAGACTCAAAAAGAATGAAATGAATGTGATCCGAGCTTAAATTATTTTGTTGTAAGAGCCTGATAATAATTTTATTAGGTCTGTATTCAGAAGATTTTAGAATCCGTTCGAACATTTGTTAATCAACTATTAATATTCCTATAGGAAAATGAATTGTATTGTAATTGATGATGAGCCATTGGCCCTTGACCTTTTGAAAGATTATATCGAGAAAATTCCGTTTTTAAAATTGGAACGGACATTTACAAATCCGCTCGAAGGTTTAGGTTATCTTCAGGAAAACCCGGTTGATTTGGTTTTTCTGGATGTTGAACTTCCGTATTTAAGCGGAATTGAATTTGTAAAGTGTTTGCAATCAAAGCCCCTGGTTATATTTACAACGGCATACGAGAAATACGCTGTTACCGGATACGACCTGGAAATAACTGATTATTTGATGAAACCAATTTTGTTTGATCGGTTTTTGCGTGCAGTAAATAAAGCTTACGGACAGGTTAAACTCAGCAAAAAAGTTCCGGAAAGGAGTGTAGCCTTACCCGAAAAGGAAACTCAGTCGGATTTCATCATGGTAAAAACGGGCTATAACACGATTAATATTAATTTGAACGATATACTTTATGTTGAGGGATTAAAAGATTACATCAAAATTCATTTGACTGGCAAAACTATTTTAACGCTGAACAGCCTGAAAAAACTTCAGGAGATGTTGCCTGAGTCGCGTTTTATACGAGTGCACCGTTCATTCATAGTGTCATTGCCCAAGATAGATTCTATTCAGCGTAGCCGCATTGTTATAGGAAAGACATTTGTACCAGTTGGTGAGAATTATAAGAATGCTTTTAAGGATGTAATTGCCTCGATTAATCTGTAGAATTTTTAATCGTATCGGTAACTAATAAGGTTCTGTATCGTAGTATGTTATGATTAAATTGAATTAGTCAGCTAACCTTTAAATAATTCCTTATGGCTACCTTATTAGACCCCAAGCCAGAGTGCTGTCCTGAATTTGATCCTGTTCCCTGGAATGATCAGGTTTTTAGCTGGGACAACAAAAAGTTCGTTAAAGATAAGGTGTTTACCTGTTTTTATATGCCCATGAATTTTGGGCGGGTCATGAAACGGCTCGACGAGAAAATAAGTGCGGCAGATGCCACTATGCCTGATTATTTATGCTTATCCGACCATACTTCGAAATGGAATATGGATTTGTATCTGGCTGTAGACAAAGAGGTTGTTGGGGTCGAAAACACTACCCTGAGTGGCAAATTTTACAGCTATGTTTATGAGGGGCCATTTAAAGACACTGGTAAATGGTGTAAAGATTTTGAAGAGAAAGCACAGGCCAAAGGTTTCACCATAAAGAAATGGTATATGTGGTACACTACCTGCCCGAAGTGTGCCAAAAAGTATGGAAAGAATTATGTGGTGATTGTGGGGCAAATCGCATAAATTAAAATTATAGAGCAGGTGAGTCGAGTCTCCTGCTCTATAATTTATTTTATCAACGCATCCCACAACACTTCCACCGGATACAACGCTTTTCGTCCGGTTCCTTCTTCAATGTGGTGGCGGCACGAAGTTCCGGGCGCAGCAATAATCTCTTCAGAAGTGGTTTTTCTCACTGCCGGGAATAAATCATCCAATAACTCGAAGTCATTAAATGAGGCACGTAAAGTCAGTTTAGACCTTCCGATATTTTCGTGGTATTAGGCAAAATTCAGAAACATGATTTGTTTTTAGTATCTGAAATACAGATGTTTGGTTGATTATTTGTTCGAGTGTATTTCGTATATTTATATTAAAACTATCCAAAAAATGACTTCGATAATAAATTCTAAACAGTTTTATTAACCTTTAAAGTTCACTTTTTATGAAAACAGCTGACTTTTTCCTATTATTTACTTGCGCTATGTTCCTTTTCACAAATTGCAAAGTCGATCAAAAGAATCAGCAAGTATTAACTAATGATCAGATTTCTTCAATTAGTAAAGAGATTATGTCGGTAACCGACAATTGGGGTGCTGCAAACAATGCGCACGATGTAAATGGAAGCCGGGCAATTTGGTTAAACTCAAAAGATTTTAGGATGGCTGAAAATGGTAGCTTTTTTGCAAATTATGATTCATTATCCAATTATCTCGACAGAGCTTTTGCAGCAAGCGATTCGCTAAAATTCAAATGGATCACCCGTGAGATATTTCCTTTAACAAAGGATTTGGCATGTTTTGCTGCAACTTTCGAATTTAGCTTGAAATTCAAAGACGGAAATAAATGGGGAGGAACAAATGCTTTTACAGCAACCTTTATAAATAGTAATTCAGGATGGAAAGTTTTAAATGGACATGAATCTACAAAATCTCAGTAAGTCTTCAATTCAGTTAGTTTTCAAATCTTACTTTTTCCAGAAAATAAGATTTTTGAATTAGGCATTTAGAATATATTATAATCCCTCTGGGTCTATGAAATGAGAGTGTTTTGTATAAATGCCTAATTCAATTACAATTTTATCAATGCTTCCCATAACACTTCTACCGGATGAAGCACTTTTCGTCCGGTGCCTTCTTCAATATGGTGGCGGCACGAAGTTCCGGGTGCAGCAATAATTTCCTCAGTAGTGGCTTTTCTCACTGCAGGGAATAAATCAAGTTCACCAATCTGCATGCTTAACTGATAATGTTCTTTTTCGTACCCGAATGAACCAGCCATACCACAACAACCGCTTTTGATCTCATGAACGGTATAATTGACGGGTAGTTCGAGCATTTTTTTTGTCGGTAGGGTAGAGGTGATGGCTTTTTGCTGGCAATGCCCGTGCAGGCGAATTACTTTTGGCTCATTTGTGAAATATTCCGGGCCGATTTTTCCCTTTGCCATTTCCTGAACGATAAATTCCTCCAGCATCAACGTGTTTTTGGCCAGTTTTCGGGCTTTATACTGAAGGGCCGAATCTGCAAGTTCGGGGTATTCGTCCCTGAATGCAAGTATGGCAGAAGGTTCAATTCCAACCAGTGGAGTTTCATCTGAAATAATTTCGGAAAGCCTACCCACATTGAAATTGGCAATTTGTTTGGCTTTGCGAAGTAATCCTTTCGAGAGGAAGGTTCGTCCGCTTTCCTCATGTTTCGGAATCACCACTTCGTAACCCAGTTTGTTCAGTAGCAAAATGGCTTTTATCCCGATGTGACTTTCGTTGAAATTGGTAAGCTCGTCGGCAAACAGGTAAACTCGCCCTTTAGGATTTTCAAGCGAAACTGGCTTTTTATACCATTTTTTAAGGGTAAGTTTCGAGAGTTCCGGTATTTTTCGTTCCGGAGCAAAGCCAATCGCTTTTTTAAATAGTTTGGTGCTGGTAATCAGGTTTGTAATTGGCCTGAAAATCATTCCAAGTCTATTGATTCGGGGAAGATAGCCGATGAGAAGCGATCTTATTGGAAAGCCATGCTTGTCGTAATATTGCTGCAAAAACTCGGCTTTGAACTTGGCCATGTCGATATTCGACGGACATTCCGATTTACATGCTTTGCACGAGAGACATAGATCGAGTACCTGAAGTATTTCTTCAGAGTCGAAGGCATCAGCTTTGAGCGGACGAGTTAAATATTCGCGCAAAATATTCGCCCTGCCACGGGTCGATTTGTCTTCGTCGCGGGTGGCCATGTAGGATGGGCACATCGATCCGCCAATCAGGTTGCTTTTCCTGCAGTCGCCCGAACCGTTGCACATTTCAACCGAGCGCAGCAAATCGCCATGCGGTGCGTAATCGAACAGTGTATTTGCCTTGAACGACTGTTGCCCCATCATAAGACGAAGGTCTTTGGTGATGGGCGGTGTGTCAACAATTTTCCCCGGATTCAGAATGTTCTGCGGATCCCAGGTGTATTTTAGTTGGCGGATTAGTTCATAATTGTGCTGCCCGAGCATCAGCGGAATGAATTCGCCGCGCAGGCGTCCATCTCCATGCTCGCCACTCAGTGAGCCCTTGAATTTCTTCACCAGCCGTGCTACATCTTCGGCCAGCGAATGATAGATTTTTACATCTTCCGGATCTTTCAGATTCAGTAAAGGACGAAGGTGTAATTCGCCTGTAGCAATGTGCCCGTAGTAAACGCAAGTCAATCCGTATCGGGCAATAATTACATCGAATTCCCTTATGTAATCGGGTAAATAATCGGGAGCAATGGCGGTATCTTCTATTACGGTCACATTGCGTTTTTCGCCCGGAATGTTCGAGAGTAATCCCAGTCCTGCTTTGCGCAGTTCCCATATCTTTTTGATGCTTTCCTTGTTGGTAAAAAACGGAAAATGGTAGCCGTATCCTTCTTTTCTCAAATCTTCTTCCAGCTTTCGGGCTTTTTCCTGAAGTTCAGCTTCCGAATCCGATGAAAATTCGATGGTCAAAATAGCTTTCGGTTCTCCCTGAATGAAAAAGCGGTTTTTACGTTGTTCAATGTTTTCAAGCGTGCAGTTCAGGATGATGTCATCGGTCAGTTCAATGGCATCCGGAAAATGGCGCAGAGCAACTATATTTCCATAGAATGAATCTTCGAGTGTTTTAAAATGTGCGCAAACCAAACCCTGAAATTTGGGAGGAAGTGGTACAATATTCAGCCTGATTTTAGTCGCAAATACCAGTGTTCCCTCCGATCCGGTCAACAGTTTACAGAAATTGAACGGAACGCCGTTGCAGGTGAACGGATCGGTTTCGAGCAATACATCCAACGCATAACCGTTATTTCGCCGGGTCACTTTGGTGTCGGGAAATCCGCGGCGTATTTCTTCCTGGTTGGCTTTATCAGAAAGCGTTTTCTGAATGTTTTGATAGATTTTGGTCTCCAGCAATTCCGGATTGCCGGAGCATTTAGCCTGAAACTCATCGATTGAAAGTGCTCTAAAAACAACATCCGATCCGTCGGAAAGAATACCTTCCACCTCCAGAATGTGTTCGCGGGTGCTGCCGTAAATAAGCGAATGTAGGCCGCACGAGTTGTTACCGAGCATACCACCAATGCAGCAGCGGTTAGCGGTTGAGGTTTCCGGAGCAAACTGAAATCCGTGTTTCGCCAGAAACTGGTTCAGCTCGGCCAGAATTACACCTGGCTCCACTTCTACCCAGCGTTCAGTCAAATTCAATTCGCCTATTTTATTCAGGTATTTCGAAACATCGACCACAATTCCGGGACCCACAACTTGCCCTGCTAGCGATGTTCCTCCGGCCCGTGGTATCACCGATGTGTTGTTCTTTCGCGCAAAGTCAATGATTTTGCGAATGTCTTCCTTGTTTTTGGGGCGGGTTACTGCCTGCGGAATTTCGCGGTACGACGAAGCATCTGTGGCATAAAGCACTTTCTGTACCTGGTCGGTAAATACATCGCCACTGAGCGATTGCCTGAGCGGAAAAAATGGGTCGGTTGGCTTCATTTCAAATGTTTTTCCAAAAATAGACAAATTAAGTTTTTTTAGATACTGGTGCAATCGATTGTCTAATAATTAATAAACTATTTTTGAGTGTCATTTCAGATATGAGTTTTGTCAATTTGGCCAATAATTCTTGCGAATTTAGAGTACACCGCAGCATATTTTAAGTACTTTTG
>JAJZSZ010000218.1 GCA_021849365.1 Bacteroidota bacterium
TCTCACTTCCGGTCATAAATTCAATTCCGGCATAAATATCCTCTGTATTTTCACGGAAGATGTGCATATCAACCAATTCAGGATAGCGGATAGGCGAGGGGACACCTTTAAACCAACGTATTGGCCGAAGACAAACATACAGATCAAGCGTTTGGCGTAAGGCTACATTCAGTGAGCGAATTCCCTCTCCAACAGGGGTTTCCAGGGGACCTTTTATCCCTACAAGATACTCCTGAAAAGCTTCCAATGTCTCATCGGGAAGATATGTACCCATCTGATCAAAAGCTTTTTTACCTGCTAGAACTTCTTTCCAAATTATTTTTTTCGAATTTCCATAGGCCGCTTTAACTGCAGCATCAACAACCCGCTGGCTTGGTTCGGTAATATCCTTGCCAATACCATCACCTTCAATAAAAGGGATGACAGGTTGATTGGGAACATGAAGCTGGCCATTTATAAATTGTATTTTATCACTCATAATCGTCTTTTTTACTGATTATTGAGACTATTTATCTGAGTTTCTTCTGAAGGTTTTCGTCCAAGGCATCCAGAAACTTCTCAGTTGTCAGGTATTGATCAGAGGTCACATTGTTTCCATAGACAATTAATGCCAAATCTTTGGTCATTTTACCTTCCTCAACGGTTTCAACACATACTTTTTCCAAGGCTTCAGCAAAGTCAATCAATTCCTGATTGCCGTCCAGTTTTCCACGGAAGGCTAAACCTCTGGTCCAGGCATAAATAGAAGCAATCGGGTTGGTCGAAGTGGGTTTCCCTTGCTGGTGCATGCGGTAATGGCGGGTCACTGTTCCATGGGCAGCTTCAGCCTCCATTGTTTTGCCATCAGGAGTTACCAGAGTCGAAGTCATCAACCCAAGCGAACCAAAGCCTTGAGCAACGGTGTCCGATTGAACGTCACCATCGTAGTTTTTGCAGGCCCAAACAAAAGCACCTTCCCATTTCAGGCAGGCAGCAACCATATCGTCGATCAAACGATGTTCGTAGGTGATTCCGGCAGCTTCAAATTTTTCTTTGAATTCAGTATCGTAAATATTCTGGAAAATGTCTTTAAATCGTCCATCATACTTTTTTAGAATGGTGTTTTTTGTCGACAAATAAAGCGGCCATCCTTTTACCAGCGCCTGATTCATACAGGCACGGGCAAATCCCGAAATCGACTCGTCTGTGTTGTACATGGCCAATGCCACGCCGTCGCCGTTGAAATCGTAAACTTCGTGCGAAATCGGTTCACCTCCATCTTCAGGAGTGAAGGTAATGGTTAGTTTGCCTTTTCCTTTAGTTACAAAGTCGGTAGCGCGATATTGGTCGCCAAACGCATGACGGCCAATGCAAATCGGCTGTTTCCATCCGGGTACCAATCGCGGTACATTACTGATGATAATGGGTTCGCGGAAAACGGTTCCGTCCAAAATATTACGGATCGTTCCGTTTGGTGATTTCCACATCTTTTTCAGGCCAAATTCCTCTACGCGGGCTTCATCAGGAGTGATGGTTGCACATTTAATTCCAACGCCATATTTTTTAATGGCATTGGCACTGTCGATGGTCACCTGGTCGTTGGTCAAATCGCGGTTTTCGATGCCCAGGTCGTAATATTTAATGTCGATATCGAGATAAGGCAAAATGAGTTTCTCTTTGATGAACGACCAGATTACACGGGTCATTTCATCTCCATCCAGCTCTACGACCGGGTTCAGCACTTTTATTTTTTCGCTCATATTTGGGGGTTTAAAGGTTTTGTTTACGGATTAAGTCCAGCGCAGAACCAGCTTTGAACCATTCGATTTGTTGTTGATTGTATGTGTGATTCAGGATGATCACATCTTTCGATTGGTTAGCGTGAACCAGTTCTACAGTCAATGGTTTGCCTGGTGCAAACTCTTTCAGGTCAACGAAATTGAAAAGATCGTCTTCCTGAATTTTATCGTAATCAGCTTCGCTAGAGAAAGTCAACGCCAACATTCCCTGTTTCTTCAGGTTGGTTTCGTGGATGCGCGCAAACGATTTTACGATCACTGCTTTTACGCCCAAATGACGCGGCTCCATAGCGGCATGTTCACGAGACGAACCTTCACCGTAGTTTTGGTCACCGACAACCACAGAAGGAACTCCGGCAGCTTTGTACGCACGTTGAACGGCAGGTACTTCGCCATATTCGCCGGTCAACTGATTCTTCACTTTATTGGTTGCATCGTTGAATGCGTTCACCGCGCCAATGAGCATGTTGTTCGAAATATTGTCGAGGTGACCACGGAAACGCAACCACGGTCCTGCCATCGAAATGTGGTCGGTGGTACATTTGCCTTTGGCTTTGATAAGTAATTTTGCTCCTGAAATATTTTCGCCATCCCACGCGGCAAAAGGTTCGAGCAACTGCAAACGGCTCGATGCCGGATCAACTTTCACTACCACCGACGAACCATTTTCAGCCGGAGCCTGATAACCTGCATCTTCCACAGCAAAACCTTTGGCTGGCAATTCTTCTCCTGAAGGAACGTCGAGTTTCACTTTTTCGCCGGCTTCGTTGGTGAGATAATCGGTCAACGGGTTGAAGGTCAAATCGCCCGCAATAGCCAGAGCCGTAACAATTTCAGGAGAAGCCACAAATGCATGTGTATTCGGGTTACCGTCAGCTCGTTTCGAGAAGTTACGGTTGAACGAGTGAATGATGGTATTCTTTTCACCTTTTTCGGCTCCCGGGCGCGACCACTGTCCGATACAAGGACCGCAGGCATTAGCAAACACGCTGGCACCAATCTGGTTAAATGTGTCAATCAAGCCATCGCGCTCGATGGTATAACGAACCTGTTCCGAACCCGGAGTAATCGTGAATTCGGCTTTGGTTTTCAGATTTTTAGCGACTGCTTGTTTGGCAAGCGAAGCCGCGCGAGAAATATCTTCGTACGACGAGTTGGTGCACGATCCAATTAAACCAACTTCAACTTTAGTTGGCCAGCCGTTGGCTTTGGCTTCTTCAGCCAGTTTCGAAATTGGAGTGGCACGGTCGGGTGTAAACGGCCCATTCACGTAGGGCTCAAGCTCGTCGAGGTTAATCTCAATCAGTTGATCGAAGTATTTTTCAGGATTAGCATATACTTCAGGGTCGGCTGTTAAATATTCTTTCACTTCATTGGCCAAATCGGCAACAGCAGCGCGGCCCGTAGCACGTAGGTAGCGTTCCATCGATTCGTCGTAGCCAAAGGTCGAGGTTGTTGCACCCACTTCGGCGCCCATGTTGCAAATTGTTCCTTTGCCAGTACACGAAAGTGCTTTTGCTCCTTCGCCAAAATACTCGATAATTGCTCCGGTACCACCTTTCACGGTGAGCATTCCGGCCACTTTCAGGATAATGTCTTTAGGTGCAGCCCAGCCAGATAATTTTCCAGTGAGCTTAACGCCAATCAGTTTCGGGAATTTCAGTTCCCAGGCCATTCCGGCCATCACATCAACAGCATCGGCGCCGCCAACTCCAATGGCAATCATACCCAAACCACCGGCATTCACAGTGTGCGAGTCGGTTCCAATCATCATTCCGCCCGGAAATGCGTAGTTTTCCAAAACCACCTGGTGAATAATACCGGCGCCCGGTTTCCAGAAACCAATGCCGTACTTGTTCGACACCGATTCAAGGAAATCGTACACTTCCTTGTTGATTTTCACGGCGTCCTGCAAATCGGCCAAACCATTTTTACTGGCCTGAATGAGGTGGTCGCAATGAACGGTTGACGGAACAGCAGTTTTGCTTTTTCCGGAGTTCATTAACTGAAGCAGTGCCATTTGTGCAGTAGCGTCCTGCATGGCTACACGATCGGGGGCAAAGTCCACGTAATCAGCTCCCCGTTTAAAATCTTTTAGCTCCTGATCGGCAAAAAGATGTGCGTAAAGAATTTTTTCTGACAGACTTAAGGGCCTGTTTAGGTGCTTTTTAGCTTTTTCAACTTTAGCGCCTAGTTCCTTGTAGTTTTTTTGAATTAAATCAAGATCAAACATATTTTTGGTTTTTTGATATTCCAGTTCGAAAGACACAACATTTAACAATACCCGTACTTTTTTGTTCTTTCAAACTTTCCGAATATATCAAAAAATATTAAAATATGTATGTATATATGTGCATGGATTGCATATGTTGCGTCAGCTCTCAGATAGCTAAATATTCATACCTGCCTGAAAATAAAAAAGCTGCCTTTTTTGAGACAGCTTTTTTGGATTTAAATATGACAAATATCAATATTCGAGCTGAATTATAGTATCAATTGGTTTTTTCTTCGAATTTGGAATATTCAATATGACTCCAAATTCTGTTTCCTTGAACTTCAGAGGTGATTGATCATCGTAGAACTTGGCTGTTTTCAGTTTCTTAGGGAGTTTTCCAATGAACAGGTTCTCTTCGCCGAAATTGAGTACATGCAACCACACTTTACCATCTTTCTCGGTTGAAGCTCCCCAGTTGGTCGGTTTTATCGGGCCCTTGCGTGTTCCATAAATAGTTTCGCCATACTTATCGAGCCATTTGCCCATCGCCATCAGTGTGTCTACATTTTCGGGTTGAATTTTACCGTTTGGCATTGGACCAGTATTTAAAAGGAAATTTGCTCCGTAACCTGAAGCTTTAATCAATGTTTGAAGAAGTTGTTTTACCGATTTATAGTTGTTGTCGGCGAGGTTAAAACCCCATGAACCATTCATGGTTTCGCACATTTCCAAAGGAAGATCGGAAACAGCTCCGGTGTGGTTGAAGCCCATAGAGTTTTCGCCTGGAAGATCACGTTCGTACATCTGGAAATCCTCACCCGGGAAAGGGAATTTATGATGATTGCTTCCAACCAAAGCTCCAGGCTGAAGTTTGTGGATTAAAGCATAGGTTTCATCCAGACGCCAAGGAGCATCCCATTTGTCCCACATTCCGTCGAACCAGATTCCGCCAACTTCTCCATAATTTGTAAGAAGTTCAGACAATTGAGCATTCATATAGTCAATGTACTTATTCCAGTCTCCTTTTTCCGGACGACCAGTAAAACCTTGTCCTGTGTTGCCGCGTGGAAAGTAATCAGGATGATGCCAGTCTAATTGAGAATAATAGAAGAACAGTTTGATGCCCTGTTTATCGCATTCGTCCTTCAGCATTTTGATGATGTCTTTTCCGTAAGGAGTTCGTTTTACCACATTGTAGTCGCTTACTTTCGAGTCGTACATGGCAAAACCTTCGTGGTGCTTACTGGTAATGGTAATGTATTTCATTCCGGCTTTTTTCACCATCGACACCCATTCTGCCGGATTAAATGAGTTTGGATTGAAGAAGTTGGTTAATTTTTCGTACTGCGCAATCGGGATTCGTTTCTGGTTCATAATCCACTCGGCAATTCCCTGGTCGCCGCCGCCAGCCATCTGACAGTATAGACCCCAGTGAATGAATAGTCCGAATTTGGCATCCTGAAACCATTCGCGGTTTTGGAGATTCTTTTCCGTTGGCTGATAATTAGTCTGAGCAAGAATAGTTCCGGATAAAAGCATAGACAGCATAATTCCGGCAATTAATTTTTTACAATTCATAGATTTTAGATTTAGATTTTGCTGTGCTGTATTGTGCTGATAAAGATAGCCGAATCATTTAATCAATCAAAATTGATTGATCAAAAAAATGGAATTATTCAGAAAGAGGCTTATCCGCCAATTGTGGCTACCATTACGGCTTTAATTGTATGAAGCCGGTTTTCGGCCTGATCGAACACAATAGATGCTTCGCTTTCAAAGACTTCTTCGGTAACTTCCAGTCCGTCAAGCCCAAATTTCTGAAAAATTTCTTCTCCAACTTTGGTTTCACGGTTATGGAAAGCCGGAAGACAATGCAGAAATTTCACCTTTGGATTTCCGGTCAACTCCATCGCTTTTTGGTTCACCTGATAGGGAAGGAGTAGTTTTATCCGCTCGGTCCAAACTGAATCGGGCTCACCCATCGAAACCCATACGTCTGTATAAAGGAAATCACAGTCTTTCACAGCTTCGGCTAAATCCTCTGTAATCAGGATTTTTGCTCCCGATTTTGCAGCTATTTCGCGGCAAGTATTCTGCAGTTCTTCCGATGGCTGACAACTTTTAGGAGCAGCAGCACGAAAATCCATACCGAGTTTGGCGGCTCCAACCATCAACGAATTACCCATGTTGTTGCGGGCATCGCCCAAATAACAGAATTTAATTTCTGAAAGTGGTTTGTCAGAATGCTCTTTCATGGTCAAGAAATCAGCCAGGATTTGAGTTGGGTGAAATTCATCGGTTAGCCCGTTCCAAACCGGAACTCCTGCATATTTAGCTAATTCTTCTACAATTGCCTGACCATATCCGCGATATTCAATTCCATCGTACATACGGCCTAAAACACGAGCTGTATCTTTTATCGATTCTTTATTTCCAATTTGTGAACCACTTGGTCCCAGGTAAGTTGAATGGGCCCCCTGATCGAATGCGGCCACTTCAAATGCACATCGTGTGCGGGTTGATGCTTTTTCGAAAATCAAAGCAACGTTTTTGCCACTAAGTTTTTGCTCTTCCAGACCATTTTTCTTGGCCTTTTTCAGTTTGGCGGCCAGACTAATTAGGTAAAGGATTTCATCAGCATTGAAATCAAGTAATTTCAAAAAATGTCGGTTTTTTAAATTGATGTCCATAGTGTATTGTAATTATTGTTGTTTTATTAGAAGCTGTTTTGTGCGATTATTGACAGCGAATGACGAAAAACAATGCCCATCATTGATCTTGTTTAGTCGTATTCCATGGTAATTTTAGAGCCGTATGATTTGTCTTCCAGCTTTTTGGCTTCGGTGATTACACTTTTTTCACCGCCATTTTTGATGAAATTAAGGCATGCCCTGATTTTTGGAGCCATAGTGCCTTCCGAAAAAGTCCCGGCCTCGAGATATTTTACCGTATCAGCATAATTCAGGAATTCAAGCTTTTCCTGAGTTGGCTTGCCAAAGTCCTTGTAAATAAAGGAGACATCAGTCAGGATATAAAACTCGTTGGCGCCGATCTGTGAAGCCAGCAGGGCTGATGCCAAATCTTTGTCGATAACGGCATCCAAAGTGCGCAGATCGTTGTTTTCGTCGTAGTAAACCGGTATTCCGCCACCGCCTGCAGCAATTACAATGTTTCCTGCGCGCACAAGGCTTTCAATGATGTCGCGGTTGATGATTTCAATGGGTTGCGGAGATGAAACCATGCGACGCCAACCTCCATGTGCTTTTGATGATGGTTTAAATATCCATCCCTTTTCCTGTTGGAGCTTTTGTGCCTCTTCTTCTGAATAAATTTTCCCGATACCCTTGGTGGGATTGGTGAATGCAGGGTCGTCCGGATCGATAAGTGTCATCGAAACCAAGGTAATCACGTTCTTTTTGATACCATGTTTATGCAGCACATTTCGAATCATCCGCTCAATCATGTAACCGATGCCGCCCTGCGAATCGGCTACACAGATGTCGAGCGGCATAGGTGCAATGTCGTATAATTGTTGCCCGGCATCGTTTCGCATCAGGATGTTTCCAACCTGCGGTCCGTTTCCATGGGTAATAACTAATTCGTATCCGTCGTTCAGTAAAAAGATTAGATTTTCGAGAGTGTCGGTGGTATTTGCTTCCTGTTGTTCAATTGTACCAACCTCATTTTCACGTAAAAGTGCA
>JAJZSZ010000219.1 GCA_021849365.1 Bacteroidota bacterium
TAATTTGACGTTCATCAGAGTTGTTTTTAATCTAAAAGTCAGGCTTCAAAGATAAAACAAATATGAAATCAGGTGACTTTAGGTTTCAGTTTTGGCAGTTCGTAAAAGAATACGTTTGTATCTTTGACCAAAATTTTCAATTGTGGGTGCATTAAAGAAACTTGCCGGAGAAACAGCGATTTACGGAATGAGCAGTATTGTTGGTCGTTTCCTTAACTGGTGGCTGGTCCCGTATTATTCGCGTATTTTTCTTCCTGAAGAATATGGCGTTGTAACGAATTTATATTCGTACGTAGCTTTTTTACTTGTGATATTAACTTTTGGCATGGAAACTGGCTTTTTCAGGTATGCCAATAAAACCAAAGAGCACGATAAAATCTATTCAACCAGCGCGTTTGCGCTTTTCGGAAGTTCAGTTCTGTTTGTGTTGATAACACTTATTTTTTCAGGCAATTTTGCGGGTTTCCTCGATTATCCAAACAGCGAGCAATACATCAAATGGCTGGCTGTTATTGTAGCGCTCGATGCCGGAACAGCCATTCCGTTTGCCAATTTGCGTCATGAAGGAAAGGCCATCCGGTTTGCAACGCTGAAAATGGTTAACATCTTCTTCAACATTTTCTTCAACCTGTTCTTTTTGTCGGTTTGCCCGCACATCCTGAAATCGAATCCCGAAAGTTTTGTCCGTCATATTTATAATCCTGAATTTGGAGTCGGCTATGTATTTGTGGCTAATCTCATTGCATCGGTAATTACGCTCATCATGCTTATTCCCGAAATCAGGAAAATGAAGCTGATTTTTGACTGGAAGATTTTTCGTGAAATGTTCTGGTACTCCTTCCCTATCCTGTTGGTCGGAATTTTTGGAATGGTCAACCAGAACATCGACAAAATATTGATTCCCGAACTGGTTCCGGCCGACCAGAAACCTATGGAACAGCTGGGTATTTATGGTGCCAATTATAAGCTGGCGGTACTGATGAACATGTTTATCCAGGCATTCCGGTATTCGTTTGAACCATTCTTTTTCAACCATCAAAAAAACAGTGATTCGCGACTGATTTATGCGCAGGTAATGAAGTATTTTGTCATATTCGGATTGCTCATTTTCCTCGGAATTACACTGTTTATAGATATTTTCAAGATTATCATAGGCTCAGAATATCACTCAGGTTTAAAGGTGGTTCCGGCAGTTTTGATGGCCAATTTATTCATGGGAATTTATTTTAACCTGTCGCTTTGGTACAAGCTTTCGGATAAAACCTGGATGGGAGCATGGATTGCCGGAATTGGTGCTCTACTTACTATAGTTACCAACGTAATATTTATTCCTTCAATGGGTTACATGGGATCGGCCTACGCTGTATTGCTTTGTTTTGTTATTATGACCGTTATTTCTTACGTCGTAGGTCAAAAGTATTACAAAGTTGATTATGAGCTGAAACGGATTTTAATGTACCTCGGAATATCAGTTGGAATTTATTACCTGTCGTCATGGATTCATTTCTCGGTTTCTGTATTTCAGTATTTGCTGAACACAGGTTTGTTTCTAGCCTTTTTGGTGCTGGTATTTTTTACTGAAAAGAAGGATTTAAGAAGTTTATTGAAACTTTAGACAATAAAATACTTTTTAGTATTATTTTTGAATTTTATTTGCGATTTATGGAAAAGATAAAAATAGCCGTTGCCAGCGACCATGCTGGTTTTGAACGGAAGCAAGCCGTATTGAAATTTCTTCAGGAGCAGGGTATCGAATACAAGGATTTTGGCGCATTTAGTGCCGAAAGCAGCGATTATCCGGATTTTGCCCATCCGTTGGCTGATGCCGTTAGTAAAGGTGAATTTAATGAAGGAATTACCCTTTGCGGAAGCGGAAATGGCATCAACATGACGGCCAATAAACACCAGGGAATACGTTCAGCAATTTGCTGGATGCCTGAAATTGCCCGACTCGCCCGCCAGCACAACGATGCCAATGTTTGTGCACTTCCTGCCCGCTATATTACTGACGAAGAAGCAGTTGAAATCGTTAAAATATTTTTGGAAACTGATTTTGAAGGCGGCCGTCACCAGAACAGAATTAACAAGATCCCGGTTTAAAAAATGTCGGAACAGAAGAAAATATTTTTACGAAAGTCAGAAGAAATTGCTTTTGATCTGAAGCATCGGGCAACCATTAAATTCAACATGTCGAAATACGATGCGGCTGTTGATAAGGGGATGAAACGCTATTCAAACCTGGATTTGGCCAAAACACGTGCTTCGTATGTAAAAACATTGGCAATTAATAATTTACACAACTATTTACTTCAGTTCGAGAAAAATATAACAGCTAACGGGGCATCGGTAATCTGGGCAGAAGATACCAATCAGGCCATCGAAGCTGTGAAACAAATAATGATCGAAAACAATTCGAAAACCGTAGTCAAAAGTAAGTCGATGACTACCGAAGAAATTGAATTGAATCATCATTTGGAAGAGATTGGCGTTGAGTCGCTTGAAACCGATTTGGGCGAATACATTGTACAATTGGCAGGCGAAAAACCATATCACATTGTAACTCCCTGTATGCACAAATCGCGTCAGGATATTGCTAAACTTTTTACCGAAAAATTTAATACCCCTGAAGGCAGCGAGCCCGAATACCTGACGGGTTGGGTCAGGCAAAAGCTGCGCAAAAAATTTACCACTGCCGATGTAGGAATTACCGGTGCAAATTTCCTGGTGGCCGATGTTGGCGGAATATGCCTGACTGAAAATGAGGGAAATGCGCTGATGTCGGTGTCGTTTCCTAAAATTCATATTGTAATTGCCGGAATTGAAAAAGTTATTCCCCGGATGGAGGATTTAGGGCTGATGTGGCCAATTCTTGCGGCTCATGGAACCGGTCAGCAGATTTCGGTTTACAATTCGCTGATTACCGGTCCGAAGAAATCGTCCGAAACTGATGGTCCGGAGAAAATGATTGTGATTCTTCTGGATAACAAGCGTTCTGAGTTATATCAAAACGACGATCAATACGGAGCATTAAAATGTATTCGTTGCGGTGCTTGCCTCAATGCCTGCCCGATTTACCGGAATATTGGCGGTTACACATACGATGCAACATACAGTGGACCAATAGGTTCGGTTATTACTCCATATTACAAAGGTTTTAAGGAGTATAACCATCTGAGTTCAGCTTGTTCTGTTTGCGGAAAATGTACAGAAGTTTGTCCGGTAAAAATTCCGCTTCATCATATGTTGCTCATCAACCGGCGAGATGCTGTAAGGGCAGGAGAAGGTGGATTTGCCTGGAACCAGGGAATGAAAGCCTTTGAATATGCATTTTCGAAAAGAAGTCGCCTCGATTTACTTGGCGGAAAAACAAAAAATAGGTTTGCTTTGTTAGGTGCAAATGCGATGGGAGAGAAGAAGCAAATACCCCAAATGGCCGATCAATCATTTAGCAAACAATGGACAACTAAAAAATAGAATTTATGCTATCCAATACTTGTAAGTATGCTGTTCGTGCGCTTATTTATTTAGGAAAATATTCTGCCGACGGAACCAAAATCGGTATTAAAAAAATCTCTTCTGACCTGCTCATTCCAACGCCATTCCTGGGTAAAATCCTTCAGAATCTGGTAAAACAAAAGGTACTTGTTTCAACCAAGGGACCTAATGGGGGTTTTGGCCTGGGCAAAAAAACCAGCGAAATTTCACTTTACGATATTGTTCGTATTGTGGACGGAGATGATTTCTTTAGGATTTGCCTGATTGGTCACCACCCATGTTCGACTCATGAGGCCGACGAAAAGCCGTGTCCGGTTCACAGCCGTTTTGGGCCTATTCGTGCACAGTTACTCCAGTTCTACCAGGAAACAACACTTGATGGAATTTTGGGCGATATGACCGGATTTGAAGACCTGATCAAACTGTAGAAATTATCGGCTTTTAAATATTCAGTGCTTCTGTAAATCAATCAATCAGTCATCTTTAATGGCCGGAATTTACCTTCATATCCCTTTTTGCCGTAAACGCTGCCATTATTGCGATTTCTTCAAGTCAACCGATTTAAGTCAGAAAGCCCGCTTACTTGAGGGTTTAAAAAAAGAATTGGAAAGCCGCTCTTTGGAATTGACTTCCGAAGAAATAAATACCATCTACCTGGGTGGAGGAACGCCTTCGGTTCTTCTGGTTGACGAACTGAAGAGTCTGTTGGACACTATATTCCTGAATTACAAGGTTTCTTCGGAAGCTGAAATCACCATGGAAGCTAATCCCGATGATCTGAGCCAGGCCGTTCTTTCTTTCATTCGCGAAATTGGATTTAACAGGCTGAGCATGGGCATACAGTCGTTTTCGGAACAGGATCTGAAACTGATGAACCGCCGCCACGGTGTAATGCAGGCTATTCAGTCGGTAAAATGGGCAAAAACAGCAGGCTTCCGGAACATCAGCATTGACCTGATTTACGGATTACCAAACCAGACGCTGGAAGAGTGGGAGAGGAACGTACAAGTTGCAGTTCAGCTTGATGTTCAGCACGTTTCAGCTTATAATCTGACTTATCACGAAGGAACTGTATTTTACGACCAGTTAAAAAAAGGCATCCTGAAAGAATTACCCGACGAGCTTAGTCTCCAGCAATTTGAAATCCTCATTCGTACATTGAAAGATGCCGGGTTTGAACATTACGAGATCTCCAATTTTTGCAAACCGGGATTTTATTCGAAACATAATTCATCGTACTGGAAAAACCAGAAATACCTCGGAGTTGGTCCTTCAGCGCATTCGTTTGATTTGGTCAGCCGCCGGTGGAATGTTTCGTCCATTGGAGCCTATCTGGATGGAATTGAAAATAGTAAACCGTACAGCGAATCGGAAATTCTTACAGAACAAGATCGCTACAATGACTATATTATCACCGGTTTACGTACAATTTGGGGAGTATCCGAAGAATTAATCAAATCAGAATTCTCAGCCGCATATTTGGATCATTTTCAGAAAGTAAGTGAAAAGTATTTGCAATCGGGTAAAGTAATCAGGACATCCGAAAAGGTCAGCTTAAGTCCTGAAGGCCTGTTTATTTCTGATCAGATAATGGCTGATTTCATGGTGGTTGAATCATGCTAAATATTGTTAATGTAAACGGCTGATTTGACTCTTTCAAACTATAAATCCATATCTTAGCAGCTTGAAAAATATAAGTAAGATGATCGTAAAAATTGTCAATCAATCCAATAATCCGTTGCCCGAGTACAGCACGGAACATTCAGCAGGCATGGACCTTCGCGCTAACCTGAACGAACCTGTTACATTGAAACCACTCGAAAGAGCTTTGGTGCCCACAGGTTTGTTTATTGAACTGCCTGTAGGTTACGAAGCCCAGATCCGTCCGCGAAGTGGACTGGCTTTGAAAAAGGGAATTACAGTGCTGAATTCGCCTGGAACCATCGATGCTGATTACCGCGGAGAGGTAGGTATCATACTGATAAACCTGTCGAACGAAGAGTTTGTCATTCAGCATGGTGAACGCATTTGTCAGATGGTGATTGCCCGGCATGAACATATTGGTTGGG
Organism: Bacteroidota bacterium; assembly: GCA_021849365.1. Taxonomy (GTDB): domain Bacteria; phylum Bacteroidota; class Bacteroidia; order Bacteroidales; family Prolixibacteraceae; genus Aquipluma. Next base: position 5,565 of record JAJZSZ010000219.1, read on the forward strand.
AAGCGGTTGAAGTGTTGGAAGAAACTGCCCGTGGAGCTGGTGGTTTCGGACATACCGGAAAAAACTAGAAAAATGAATAACAAATATCTGGCATATATTGCTGTTGCTTCACTGCTGGCATTTTCGTGCAAAACAGTGCAGAAGGAGGTAAAAACAACTCCTGCTGTTCAGGAAAAGCCTGCTGTTGAAGAAAATAAGATTTCAGAGGACGATAAAAACGAATTTGAATACACGTTTATCGAAGGGCTGAAGCAAAAAATGATTGGCAATCAACAGGCCGCCATTTCACTGTTTTCGAAGTGCCTGCAGATCAATCCGAATTCGTCGTCGGCTATGTTCGAGCTGGCCAAAATTCACAGCGGCAATGGCGACATGACCAGTTCGTCGCTGTTGCTCGAAAAAGCCATTAAAATTGAGCCTGATAACAAGTGGTACAAGGTATTGCTTGCCCAGATTTACGAACAGGGCAAACAATTCAAAGAGGCAGCCGGACTTTATCAGCAATTGTACCAGCTAGATCCGGAAAACCTTGAATACCTGTACATGAACGCCGCTTTACTTTCGTCGGCGAAAGAATACGACCAGTCGATTGAAGTTTACAATTTGCTGGAGAAAAAGGTGGGGATCAACGATCAGATCTCTGTTGAAAAACAGCAGATTTATCAGGCTATGGGAAAGAAAAAGGAAGCCATGGCCGAACTTCAGAAACTCATCGATTTTAACCCGAAAGAACCGCGTTATTACGGTTTGATGGCCGACTATTACCTTTCGGAAAAAGACGAAGCCAACGCGCTGAAATATTACATGAAAATCCTGGAAATCGAACCCGACAATGGGTTTGTGCTATTTTCGCTGACTTCCTTTTACCGGGAGAAAAACGACAAGGAAAAAGCCTGGGAATATGCCCGTAAAGCTTTTCAGAATAAATCACTCGAGGTAGAAACTAAAATACAGTTTTACCTAATGATTACTTCCGGTGCAGATAAACCATTTTTTACTGAAGACCAGATTTCTGAACTAGTTGATATTTTGGTAAAAACAAACTCTGATGACTACCGGGTTTTTACCGTTTATGCCGAATACCTGATCAGTAAAGGCAAATTGGTTGAGGCGCGCGATCAGCTTCGTAAAGTACTCGAAACCCAGAAAGACAATTACATGATCTGGGAGCGAATGATACTGATAAGCAATGATTTGCTTGACTTTAAGAGCATTTATACCGATACTGAAAAAGCCTTGGCTTTATTTCCAAGTCAGCCCACCTTGTATGGTTTGAAAGCTGTCGCCTGCCTTCAGCTCGAAAAATATGCTGAAGCACTCGATGTGTTGAAAGAAGGAGAACCTTATTTGCTCGATAATAAAGTGATGCAAATTCAGTTTTCTTTATATAAAGCCGAAGCTTGTTACAAACTGGATAGGGTAGAAGAGGCCTTCAAAGCTTTTGATGAGGTAATTAAACTGGATCCGGAAAACTGGATGGCCATGAATAATTACGCTTATTATCTTTCAGTAAGAAATGAAAATCTGGCCAAAGCAGAGGAACTAAGCAGTAAGGCAGTTCGTGCTAATCCCGATAACTCGACTTACCTTGATACTTATGCCTGGGTGTTGTTTATGCGAAAAGATTACTCGCTGGCCAAGTTTTATATGGAGTCGGCCATCAAAAATGGTGGTGATAAAAACGGGGTAATTGTAGAGCACTATGGCGATATTCTCATCATGCTGGGTGAGAAAGATAAAGCGATAGAACAATGGAAAAAAGCTTTGGAAATTGGTGATGGAACAAAGTTTTTAAGTGAAAAAATTAAGCAGGGACGCTACCTTGATAAATAAGAAAAGTATTGATAGTGAATAAATTAAAAATATTAATCTGGACTATTGCCGGTATTGTTTTGCTTGGTGTTTCGTCGTGTAAAACTACGCGTGAAGTGACAACGGTAAAAACGGTGAAGCCCATGAGCACCAATAAACTGATCAGGAATGTTGAGAACAACGTTTTTGATTACAAACATTTGTCGATCAAGCGAATCACCTGTCAGTTCGACAACGGAAAGTCAAAAACATCGTTTAAGGCAAGTATTCTG
>JAJZSZ010000220.1 GCA_021849365.1 Bacteroidota bacterium
AAATGCGAACGATTTTAAAAAGCATTGGCTATACCGACACCACCCAAAGCATCGGATCTGTCATTCAGGCTATAAGTCAGGATCAGCGGTTTCTTTATCCTGAAAACGATGAAGGTCGGCAAAAACTTCTGCAGGAATACACCGAAATTCTGCAAAAAGCAGATGCCAATTTGAATGAAGCTTTCGACATTCGCCCCAAAGCCGGAATTGAGGTGAAACGTGTTCCCGAATTCAGAGAAGCCGGTCAGGCCAAGGCATACTATACCGGCCCCAAGCTCGATGGTACAAGCAAAGGCACGTTTTTCGTAAACCTACGCAGCGTGAGCGAGCATCCCACCTACACCATGAAAAGTCTGGCCTACCACGAAGGAATCCCCGGACATCATTTTCAACACGCCCTTCAGGCCGAATTAAAAGGAAAACCTATTTTCCGAAAAGTGCTGCCCTTCACAGCCTATATTGAGGGCTGGGCCATGTATTCCGAACAGCTGGCCTGGGAACTTGGATTTTACACCAACGACCCCGTTGGCAACCTGGGGCGACTGCAATCCGAAATGTGGCGCGCCGTGCGGCTGGTGGTTGATACCGGCATACATTATAAAAAATGGACACGCCAGCAGGCCATCGACTACATGGTGGCACAAACCGGCTTAACCACCTCGGAAGTAACCACCGAAGTCGAGCGCTACATTGTCTATCCGGGTCAGGCCTGCGCCTACAAAATCGGGATGATAAAAATTCTGGAACTCCGCGAACGGGCAAAACAGCAGTTGGGCGATCGGTTTAATTTGAAGGAATTTCACCGGGTGATACTGCAAAACGGAGCCGTTCCGTTGGAAATACTGGAAAAACTGGTCGGAAACTACATCGCCGAAAAACAGCAATCAGCCCAACTTTAATTCAATAAATTGGAATGAATTACAGGCGCCGGAGATTTCTTAAAATCCCCGGGGAACTGTTTAAAATTTGAAAAGATGCCCAAAATCAAAAAATTTACCCCGCCCCTGAAGGGTGATTTTTTGATTTTTCGGGCTCCCTTCAGGGTTTGGGGTAATCCGAAAAATCAAAATGAACTACATTTAAATAGTTTCTGAATAAAACCGAATTGCCTGTTAATTTCAGGTAAAGACTAAAAAAAATGTAACCAATCATTCGCTGCCCTGACTAAATAACAAAAAACACGATTGATGAACGATTCAAAAGAACTTCGGTTCAAGCAAATCATTGAAGAAAACAAACTCCGGATCGAGGGTATTTGCCGGTATTACTCGTCGAATTCGGAAGACCGGAAAGATCTGTACCAGGAAATTCTGGTCAACATTTGGAAAAGCCTCGACAAGTTTCGCGGCGATTCGGCCATCAGCACATGGATTTACCGTATTGCGGTGAATACTTCGCTGAGTTTCGCCGGGAAAGCCTATCGAAACATGAACCTGAGCATCGACCAAACGCCGCAAAGCCTGAATATTTTGCTTGATAACGACGAACTGGAACTGAAACAGAAGAAAGAACAGCAACTCGAAGCGCTTGAAGCTGAACTGAATCTACTCTCGATCATCGATAAAGCCTTGATTTCACTGGTACTCGAAGGCCTGTCGATGCGCGAAATCGCCGACATCATCGGGCTTACCGAACCCAATGTAAAGGTGAAGATACACCGGATTAAAGAAACACTGAAACAACAGTTAATTAAAGCATAGCCGCCATGACAACAACAATAAATACTCCCAATTTAGACCTCAATCAGCTTATCGAAGGGCTTCGCCGCGAAGACGACCGCAACATGCATTTGACCAACCGTTTTAAATGGCTCATGTGGATTTTTGCCCCGCTCTATTTTTGCTTTTTTCTTTTTCTGATTTATGATGGCGAATCACTCCTGAAAGAAATCGGCTTCTTCTTCTTCTCGGCCAGTTTCCTGTTTTTCGCCCTCATCTTCCGGAATCTGAATGACGAATACAAAACGGTTGACTATGGAATTCCAACCACCGAAATGCTTCGGAAAGCCGCCCAGCGCTACGAAATATGGCAGACCAAAACAGCGAAAGCCTTGTTCCCGGCATTTCTGGCAGCCATTGGAGTCAGCCTCACCAGCGAAGAAATGATACCGAACATCGACGACACGAAACTGAGGATTGCTCTGGCCTTTGGGGCTTACCTGCTGCTTTTGGGCGCTGGATTTGGTGTCGGCTACCTCATCTGGTACAAACGCCAGAAGCCCCTGCGCGACCATGCTTTACGGCTGCTGGAAGAACTGGAAAAATAAACAGCTCAATGATAATTCCCAAGAATCGAGAGGCTGTACCAAAAGTCATACTCGCGAACAGGATCATCCCGAATTTATTTCGGGATCTGACTTGCGGAGTATCGGGATCCTGAAACAAGCCTTCGACGTGAGCTCAGTCGAACGTTCAGGATGACAGGATCGTTGACTTTAGAGACGGCTCTCCTCCACCCTCTCATTTCCATTACTTCGCTCCCAAAACCTGTTCTTTCCCGTCTTTCGACGCAAGTTTAATCTGTGGATTTTTACTACGCGACAAAACCTGCACATAGCCCGAATCGCCGCCCAACACCATTCCCGAACCATCTTCGGTGGCAGATAATTTCACGTTGGGTCCGCCCTGAGAATCGATCAAGCGAAGAATAACCGTTTCCGGATAGCCTTTGGTTCCGTCGGGCATTGTAGCATTCGGTTCAGCGGGCAAAACCTTAATCTCAGCACGAACTTTTCCATTAACATCAACCAGCTCGAAGGCACGGGCTTTAACAACGGTCGGAACGACATCCGATTTTGAAGATGAGCTGATCAGGAAAACCACGACCAGTAAAATAACCAGATTGACCAGGGTAAGTGCAGTTAATAATCTTGTTTTCATGGCTGTAAACTTTAGTGATTAGCAGTCTATTCTGAATCAAATGCATAACTACCGAACTAACCGGAAAGTTCATTTGAGAGTAGTCAGGGTTTCACTTGGAGTGAAGTCCTGATTTTTCTTACCACAGGACTAAAATTCTTCGAATCAGCTAATTGACTGTTAAAAAACTCAACGAAGAATCAACCCATTTGAAAGTTGAATTTTGTTAAATTTGGAATTCAGAAAAGCTTCAGGTTATGAACGAAGATCAAAACAAAAAGAATATAATCATCTACAATACGATCGATGGCAAAGCCAAGGTTTCGCTTTATGCCAAAGACGGAAAGATTTGGATGAACCAAAGCCAGCTTGCAGAACTTTTTGACACCTCTGTTCCCAACATCAGCATGCACATATCCAACATACTGAAAGAAGGAGAATTAGATACAAATTCAGTTATTAAGGATTACTTAACAACTGCCGCCGACGGTAAAGAATACAACGTCACGTTTTACTCACTCGACATGATTTTGGCTATTGGTTTCAGGGTTCGAAGCAAGCGGGGAACGCAGTTTCGAATTTGGGCCAACCGAAACCTGAAAGAATACATGGTGAAAGGCTTTGTGATGGATGACGAGCGTTTGAAGAACCCCGATGGCCGTCCCGACTATTTTGATGAATTACTCGAACGCATCAGGGACATTCGGGCGTCGGAAAAACGGTTTTACCAAAAAGTGCGTGAGCTGTTCGCCCTAAGCAGCGATTACGATGCTACCGATAAAGCCACCCAGATGTTTTTTGCTGAAACACAAAATAAACTGCTGTATGCAGTTACCGGCCAAACTGCTGCTGAAATCATTGTTTCGCGTGCCGATGCCAGTAAACCCAATATGGCGCTTACATCCTGGAAAGGATCGGTTGTTCGGAAACAAGACATTTTTACAGCAAAAAACTATTTGACTGCTGATGAAATTGACACGCTCAACCGTTTGGTCATTATTTTTCTCGAAACGGCCGAACTAAGAGCGAAAAACCGACTGGACATTCCCATGTCGTTCTGGAAAGAGAATGTTGACCGCATTCTGGAATTTAACGACCGGAATGTATTGAAAAACGCGGGCTCGGTTAGCAATGCCCAAATGGAGGAAAAAGTACAGGAGATTTACTCTATTTACGATTCGAAGCGTAGAACATGGGAAGCGCAGGAGGCCGATAACAAGGACATCGAAGAACTGGAACAGGAAATAAAAAAGCTGAAAAAATAGCGATTACAAGTAGTCAGGGTTTCACTCGAAGTGGAGCCCTGACTCGCTTTACAGGGGTACTTCCGAAGTGGAGGGGGGGGTACTTCGGAAGTACCCCCCTCCACTTCAAACATGCAACGCCGGGGTTCCGAATCGAAACGTTGCATCTCCGAACCTCAACGTTGCATCTTTTTGCCGCTCGCTTGCACCTTTTTACCTCAACGTTGAACCTCCAAGGGGCATTGTATCATCTTCGAAGTACACTCCCCCACTTCAAAGCCGCAACATTCCCTCTCCGAACCGAAAGCTTCCACCTTCGAAGTGCGACGTTTCATCTTTGAAGTGCGGCGTTTCATGTTTGAGGTGGAATATCGAGGTGTTTTTACAGATGTCCGTCAGCTAAAGCAGACGGCAAAGAATATCGCCGCTACTCGCGCTTTCCTAATTCAAAGAGCCTATCCTTTGCCGTTGGTTTCAACCAACGGACATGAAGATATAGGCTAGAAAGTTCTTCGAATCAGTGGATTGTTTGTTGAAAACTCATCTACCAATCAACTTAATTAAACATAGAAATTACTTATATTTGAGAACCTGAAATAAAGGGGTTTATGACGCATAAGTAGCTATTTTACCAACTATACGCCATAAATCTGGTGAGTTGAGGAAAATATACCCGCCATTGGCGGGTGTGCAGATGTTGGCAGGAATAATAAATCACTTTTATGAATATAGATTTTGATAATAATAAATTGAACCTTTTAATTTCAATTTTTGCATTATTGATTTCAACAATTGCAATGTATTTTACAATTATTGCTTTTCGACTGAAATCTGGTCAGAAATTTAGATGTGGCTTCTCAACATGCAGTACTATAGAATGTGAGGATAAATACATCAGTAGTATTACAATTGAAAATCTAAAGGACAGAGCGTCGGTAATCTTTAAAATATTCGCAAAATATGGTCGCAATAACTATCTGTTGATCGAAGACTTTTCCGATACTCCACTAATTTTAAAGCCATTTGAAGTATATCATAAGAAATATGATCCGATTTTATTTTACAGCACTGGTACTGACATCGCAAAACTTGACAAAATATTTGATAATCAAAAGGTAAAGTGCAGAATTCTTTTGACTACAACAAATGGAAGGTATATCGTAAAATCTAACACAAAACATTGGGACCCAATTGTACCTTTCTTTAGAAATTTTTATACTGCAATTATTGATCCTGTCAGATTAAAATTCAAAGATAAGAACTACGGTTCCAACGTGAAATACTTGGCTATTTTCAAATACGATAATGATAAGGAACAAGTAATCTCAATAAAAAAAGAAGATTATAAGAATGTACTATTTACCAAATTTCAGCTTACTAAAGAAAGTCTCGAAACAAAGAATTCATTGCTACTTTTTCTAAAAAAGCAAAAGACAAATGGGAATATTTCATTTGATAAAATTGAGGTATTTGATTTCGGAGAGGACGTCGACAGAATCAAAAATGAATATAAGAGAAATCTCATTTATATTGAACCCTATAATTTTTTTTATTACAATATTCTTGGGAAAATACTGACAATTATTGACAAGTATAAAATGGAGTTGAGTAATAGAAGAAATAAGAAAAGAAACAAAAAAATAATTCCGGCGGAACCAGAAAAATGAATTACTACACATAACATCAGCTACTCGGCAAGCTCGGAGGTGGTGGTGTTCACCTCTGCCCCTCTTTTGAGCAAAGGCGTTAACGAGGAGTTGTTGGCTGTCTGCATCAAACTTATACATGTGTTTAATTTCTAAACCATGACCCTGCTTTGCAAACGAGGGTTAGCCCCCAATAGCAACCTTTTCATGCCCGTCAGCTAAAGCAGAAGGCAAAGAATACAGCCGCTACCAACGCTTTCCTAATTCAATGCACCTTATCCTTTGCCGTTGGTTTCAACCAACGGAGAACAGAATCCCTACTCATTCCGTAGCGCCTGCACCAGATTTTGCTTAAAAGCCATTCGGATTGCAATTAAGCTGAAAATGGTTCCGCTCAAAATTACCACAATCGAAATGGCAGGCAGCCAAATCCACAACCCGGCGTAAAGCGACGAAAGCAGCGTAGGCAGTCCGCTTAGCACAGCCGGAATCAGGCCAATCAACACAGCCACCACCATCAGAAAGAACTTTTCGCGCATCACCAGACGCTGAATGCTGGCTTTGGAGAAGCCCAGTGAAAGCAACAAGGCGTATTCAGGAATTTGCTCGAAAGTGATCCGGAAAATCAGGATGCCGAGACCCAACGTGCCAATCAGCAAACCCAGCGCACCCAGCATCAGGAAAATATTGAGGTAAGTATTTTCAACGGTGTAGAACGACAGCAAACGGTCAGTTGCCCGAATGATTTCGGGACCATAGTTGCGCATGCCGCTCTGCAAATCGGATACTACCGAAGCGGTATCTTTCACGTCCACCAGAAACACATTGGAGCCACTCACCGACGGAAATGCCCGATTGAAATTTTCTTCCGAAATCAGCACATTGCCCTGAAAAATCGAGTTCGCCAGTCCGCCCACCAGTTTCAGCTTTAAATCCTTGCCATCCTCGGTTTTGTAGTTCAGCGTATCACCCACGCTTTTCATCAGCCCCCACTGAATCACCGTTTGGTCGGCAATCGCCGGAATCACGTCTCCGGCAAGGGTTTTATTCAGTGTCGCCCACGGATGTTGCGCATCCAGTTCGTCGGTTCGGGTGGCAAACGTAAAGGCACCCCGCTGATCGAAAGCCGCCGGATTGAAAGCCATCAGTCGCGGACGCGAAATCTTGTTCAGGTTCAGGCAACTGGCATCGTCGCCCTGCTGCACCTGGAATTGCACCACCTCCGCGCTGTCGGGCAAATTCAGGTCTTCCCTACCCTTCGGCGTGTTCACATCAAACAGCACCGGCATCGTGGTTTCCACAAAATAGTCGTATCCGCCCGTCCCTGACGACGGCAAATCGGCATGAGCCGTCAAATCCTTGCGGTACAGTCCGGTAGAAACGACCATAAACACGCCCACAGAAAGGAAACTCACGATCATCACGTTGCGGCGGCGTTCCCCGGCAATGCGTTTCATCAGCAGGTTTTTCACCGAAAAATTCATCGCCTTTTCCTGAATCGCTAGTCGTTGCAGCGCAAAATCGAACAGTAAAATCAATCCGGGCAAAAAGCCAAATCCGGCGGTAAAAAACATATCCGGGTTAATTTCGCCACTTCGGAAACCCATTCCGAACAGGATTGCCAAAGAAAGAAGAATCAGGCTAAGGCCAAGGCGGAGCGACCACTTTCCTGTTTTGTGTTTTTCAGAAACGGTTTTCCGCTGCAAGGCAATCACTTCGTTTTTCAGGAAACGGTTCAGGATCAGCCAAACAGCGATGACTGAAATGAACGCAATCGACAAACTGCCGATGAGCAGCGAAAGTGGCTGAATGGAAATATTGACAATGGACGTGCGCACAATATCCACCCAAATGGTGTTGACCGCTTTCAGGATAAGGTTGTTGTAAA
>JAJZSZ010000221.1 GCA_021849365.1 Bacteroidota bacterium
TTGTTACATCAGGAATCACATATCCATCAACGATAGGCCAGCCACCTGGCATGCCAAAACCTGAAGGTACTTTATCAGCTTCAATTTTCCGGAGGTCGGCAATCGACGAAACGCCAGCTTTTTGAAGATAAGCTTTGCCATCGTTCTCCGCTTGAGCAAGGGTTTTCATATTTTCGCCCGGGAAAGTTGTTGGTCGGGTTGGCCCAAACGAGCCGCCACTTTGCGAAATAGCACCGCTGAATAAGCCTTTTGCCAGCGGTGAAGCGCACAACATGCTCACCGAAATAGCTCCGGCCGACTCGCCGAAAATGGTCACCTTTTTAGGATCGCCACCAAATGCAGCAATGTTTTTTTGTATCCACTTCAGCGCGGCTATCTGGTCGAGAATTCCGTAATTTCCTGAAACATGATTGGGACTTTCGGCGCTCAATTCAGGATGTGCAAGAAAACCAAACTGGTTGACCCGATAGGCAATGCTTACCAGAATAACACCTTTCTTTGCCAACTTTTCGCCGCTGATCCAAGATTCGGAAGTACTTCCGCCGGCAAACCCTCCGCCATAAATATATACCATGACCGGAATTTTTTCGCTGGCCGATTTTGCTGGCGTCCAGATATTCAGGTACAGGCAGTCTTCACTTTTTCCTGACGGAGGATTTCCGCCCTGCATGGCGGCCGGGGCAAATTTGGTAGTTTGTTTAACTCCTTCCCATTTAGCCGGAGCTTGTGGCGCTCTCCAGCGCAATTCACCAACTGGTGGCGCGGCAAAAGGAATTCCTTTGTAAACAGTCAACCCATCTTCAAAAGTCCCTTGCACTAATCCTTCCTGAACTTTTACAGGTGAAGGCTGCTGCGCAAAACTTTGCACAGCAACAAACACCATTACCAATGTAACCAAACCAACTATTTTTTTCATTCGCATATATTGTTTATGTTTTATTGAACGTTGATACGTACTCATGGAATAGCCATTTATTCACTTTGCGGATTTCCCTTCGTTCAATTCATTTTCGGTTTGTATGAGTTTTAGCTCTTATGGCTATTTCATATTGAAATCTTATTAATTACTACTTTTTCCAAAGGTTTGGGAGAAACCTGTAATACAATAAATGTCTCCAGGTATTCCAGTCGTGGCCCCCATATCCGCCCACATAATATTCGTGTTCGATTTTGTGGTTTTCCAGGGCTTCGTGTAAAACAACGCACCGTTGTCCCATAAATCCAGTTGCCTCTTCAGTACCTTGACCTACAAAAAGATAATCAACCTTTTCGTTCACTTTCGGATCGGTTAAAAACTGTGAAAGCGAGGTTTCAGCATTGGTATCTCCGGCGCTGAGAATACCGAAATTGGCAAACAAATCAAGCGAGCGGAAACCTACAAACATGCTGTGTCGTCCACCCATCGACAAACCTGAAATGGCCCTTCCATGCGGCGATTTGATTGTGTTGTACGATTTGTCAACCAATGGAATTACATGGTTCCGAAGCTCCTTTTCAAAAATATCGAAGGTCAGTTCGGTGTGTTTTGGATGGTTGCGGTGGATTACCTGATTGTTTGGGATGGCGATGATCATTGGTTTCGTTTTTCCTTCAGCCAGCAGGTTATCCATGATAAAATTTACCCGTCCGTCGTACACCCAGTTCGATGGCAATTCGCCACTTCCACCCATCAGGTACAAAGCCGGATATTCTTTTTTCAGATCATAACCCGGTGGTGTGTAAACGTAAAGTTCGCGTTCACCATTCATGACATCGGAATGATAAACGTGACGTGTTACATTTCCGTGGGGAACGTTTTGTGCATCGTAATACGCTGGTCCGTCGCCGTGAACAATCAATTCGCTATATGGCGGCATGGCCGTAAAAGCCGCATAGGTATTGCTCGGGTCAGGAATTTGAACGCCATCGACATTGAAATGATAAGCATACATATCGGGTTTGAGCGGCCCAATGGTCAATGTCCAGATCCCATCATTGCCTTTGGTAAAAGGCAGGGGATCTTTGCCCAGATTATTGGCCGTATAGATTGCTCCAACCGGTAAAACCACTTTTTGTGCATTGGGTGCTTTCAGGCGGAAAGTAACCGTACGATCATCGCGCACCTCAGGCGAATTCACCGGAGCGCTGAACGGGGTCAGGCCTTCGGTGTTTTTCTGTGGATTGTAATCGAGATTCACATTGGACTGCTGGGCGAATAATGGACCTGACGTCCATATTAACCCGGCAACTAAAATTATATACTTTAATTTCATGCTTTTCTCTTTTTAGTCTTTAAACAGCAGTTGAGCATACTGATGCAGAGACCGTCGCCAGGTCAGCCATTCGTGAGCGGTTTCAGGCGATTCGTAATACATGTATTTAATTCCCTGTTTATCCATCATTTTGCGAAATGCACCTACTGAACCGGGGAACGGATTGGGTTCTTTGGTTCCCAGACCGAGCCAGAAGACTTTAAGCTGTTTGTTGAGAGCAGCTCCATCCTTAAATTTTCCATCCAGAAAAGTAGCCGGATCAATTTCGTCGGAACTAGGGTAATTGGAAGTACCGCTAAAACCGCCATACGAAGCAAACTTGTCGAGGTTGTTCATGATGATGCGCATGGTTTGGTTGGCACCCATCGACAAACCGGCAATGGCGCGGTGTTCGCGGTCGGCAATGGTTCTAAATTTGGCGTCAATCATCGGGATAATTTCGTTGATCATCACTTCTTCGAACACCGAAACCGGCCGTGAATTTGGTTCACCGTTTTGTGGTTTATAAGCATACCCGTTGTCCATCACAATAATCATCGGTACTGCTTTTCCGGCAGCAATCAGGTTATCCAAAATCAGGTTTGCTTTTCCCTGCGATGCCCATCCCGTTTCGTCTTCAAAACTTCCATGCTGCAAGTAAAGCACCGGGTAGCGGGTTTTGGTATCTTTCTCGTAACCCGCCGGAGTGTAAACAAAGCAACGACGGAACGAATTGGTAATTCTAGAGTAATAGGTATTCTCGCTCACCAAGCCGTGAGGAACATCTTTCAGTGCAAAAAACTCCTGATCAGAAGCCGGAATTTCGATACCACTGCCCCATCGGCCAGCTCCGTAGAAATATTTTGTTCCCGGATCGGGTACGGAAGCTCCATCGATATTGAGTTGATAGTAGTGAAAACCTTCGTCCTGAGGAGCCGACTCGCCAGTCCAAACACCTTTTTCATCCTTCACCATGTCGTATTTTACGCCGCCAAGATCGAGCTGAACTTTTAGCGCTTCAGGAGCAGAAATACTGGCACGAACGCGTCGCTCAGAATTTACCTGCGGAAATTGTTTCCCCTGCTGGTTTACCGATGAAGGCTTGAAGTCCTCAACTGCTTTGGCCGGATTTGACTGAGCGACGCAGATTCCTTGCGAAAGAAAGGCTATAAGTGAAATCAGTAAAATTCTTTTCTTCATTGGATTTTCGGTTAATCTTTAAACAGAAGCGGGGCCAGTTCTTTCAGGCTGCGGCGCCAGGTCAAAAATTCGTGCGCTGTTTTATCCGAAACATACGACACGGCATTAAAACCTGCTGCTTTCATATCTTCAATCGATTTCTTCACGCCATCCGGATTTTCGCGGCTTCCACAGCTTGTGAAAATCAGTTTTACTTTCGACTTGTCTTTAATCTCTTCAGGTTTATAAATTCCACCGCTTAAAAGCGCGTAATGCGAGAACACTTCTGGTTTGTTCAGTGTAATGGTGTGGGTTTCCATGCCGCCCATCGACAAGCCAGCCATGGCACGGTGAGGCTGATCGGCTATTGTATTGAAATGAGCATCGACATAAGGAATCAACTCATCGCACAAAACAGTCTGGAAAGGAGTGATATCGAAACTCCGGATTCCGCCCCACTTAATTTCGTTGGTCATTCCGTAGGTCATCACAATGATGAAAGGTTTGATTTTTCCTTCAGCAATCAGGTTGTCCATAATCAGGTTGGCGTGGCCCTGATTCGACCAGGCTGTTTCATCTTCGCCCCAGCCGTGTTGCAGGTAGAGCACCGGATAACGTTTGCTTTTGTCGCTGCCATAACCCGGAGGTGTGTAAACAAAAGCCCTGCGCGAAGTTTTGGTACTTGGCGACGGAAACAAAATTTGCTGCACATTGCCATGAGGAACATCTTTCAACGCGTAGAAATCCTGATCGTGGGCAGGAATTTCAATACCGCTTTCCCAACGAACAGAGCCGTAATAATTACATGCACCGGGATCGTTAAAAACACCGCCATCGATGGTTACGTGGTAATAATGAAAACCTTCGTCCATTGGACCTGCGGTAGTACCTGTCCAAAAACCATCGTCGCCTTTGGTGAGTGGAGTACCGCCTTTGGCACCGCCCAAACCCAAGCTCACCACGACACTTTGTGCCTGTGGTGCCTCAATCCTAAAGCGTGCATAACCTTGTGAGTTTACCTGTGGATATTCTTTACCCGGTTGATTCAGGGTTGAAGGTTTGAAATCTTCGATTACGGTTGGCTGGTTGGTTTGTGCAAAGCACTGCAAACCTAAAATGCTCAAGAATAAGAGCAGAATTATTGAATATTTTTTCATGTTTATGATTTTAAGCCCCCTCCAAACCTCCCCCAAAAAGGGGAGGCTTAAAAGGAAATGTTTAGTATTTTATTTGGTGAATAAAAGTGGTGCAAATTGGTATAAACTGCGTCTCCAGCTTTGCCATTCGTGAGCCGTTTGTGGCGAAACATAGAAATGGGTATTCAGTCCTGCTTCCTTCAATTTATCCTGATTTTCTTTTGGATTTCCGCCAAAGCCAGCTCTGGGATTTTCCAATTCGCGGCTTCCGTAGCTTACAAAAACCAGTTTGTTTTTTTCTTTAAAAGCAGGAGCATTTGTCAGGTCTTCCATGGTAATGCTGCCACCGCTAAAAATACCGACGTGCGAGAATACTTCAGGATGAGCTAGGGTAATCACGCGGGTTTGCATGCCGCCCATCGAAAGTCCGGCCATAGCGCGGTGTTCCTGATCGGCAATTGTACGGTAATTGGCATCGATCATCGGAATAATGTCTTCAAGCAAAGTTTTCATAAATCCATCAGCCCATCCTTTTGGAGGCCAGGTACCGGCGCTGCGATCAGCAGGACGTGGGCCTGTCATCGCCCAGGTACCATTGTCCATCACAATAATGAATGGTTTGGCTTTGCCCTCGGCAATCAGGTTATCCATAATGAGGTTGGCATGACCCTGACTCGACCAGCCAGTTTCGTTTTCGCCACCGCCATGTTGCAGGTATAAAACTGGGTAGCGTTTGTTGGTATCTTTGTCGTAACCAGGTGGCGTGTAAATGAAACAGCGACGCATGGCATTGTTGGTTTTCGAGAAATAAGGCAACTCGATGACCTGTCCGTGCGGAACATTTTTCACCGCATAGAAATCCTGATCCTTCGCCGGAATTTCGATGCCGCTTCCCCAGCGACTGGCTCCAAAAAAATACAGGCTGCCGGGATCGGGCACTGCTGCTCCGTCAACCCAAAGCTGATAATAGTGAAAACCTTCGTCCTGTGGTGCTGATTCGCCAGTCCAAACGCCCTTTTCATCTTTTACCAGGTCGTATTTCACGGCACTGATGTCAAGCTGAACTTTGTGCGCTTCAGGAGCCGAAATCTGAACCCGAACGCGGCCTTCAGAATTAACCTGAGGAAATTCTTTCCCCGGCTGATTAACCGACGAAGGCTTAAAATCTTCAACGACTTTTGCCGGAGACTGTGCCAAACAGTACCCTCCGCTCATCGCCACCACCAACAGGTAGGCAGCAATATTTTTTCCAATTTTCATAATTCGAGATTTATTTAGGTTAATGTTTTAGTTAAGGATTGTATCTTTTTCCCAACACCAGCTTATCGCCTGAATCGTCAACTTCCCAAAGCTGTGGTTTGCGGGGTCCATCGCCTTCGGCATGATGGATGCTGAGCAAAAGTTTTCCATCAAATGTGCGGAAAAGCATTCCGTGACCAGTGTTGTCGTCAATAAATGGTTTTTCTTCCTGAATCCAGGGGCCGTCGATGGTACCCGACTGCGAGTAAGCCACACATTCGAGATAACGTTTGGCGCCCCACGAAGCCCACAACATTCCCAGTTTTCCGGTTTTGGTGCGGAATAACTGAGGTCCATCGGTTACCCAGCCCGGAATTTTAAGGCCGTAGGTCATTTCGCCATTACCAACCATTTCAAGCGGACAAGGCGATTCGGTTGCCCGGAAAAGCATCACTGGTTCACTGATCGTTTTAGTCAAATCAGGCGAAAGTTTCACGTACTCGATAGTGCCGTCGAAAGTCTGCATCCATTCATTGACAAAAACCATATAAGGCTGACCATTTTCAATATAAATCGTCCCGTCGATAATATCCAGATGATGAGGCAGGTAATCGTAATTTGGATCCGGATTCTTCAATTTGAAAGGTCCTTCCGCTTTATCCGCTTCCAAAATCATGGTTTGATGACGGTAAACATTGTACCGGCGCGGAACCACATCTACAAGCTCTTTCCTATCGCCAAAAGTTGCCGCGTAATAGTATTTTCCATTCACTTTATGGATTTCCGCAGCGGCTACGAAGTTGATTCCTTCCATCCAGGTTCCGCGGGTATCATAGGCACCGTATGGGCCGGTCCAGTTTTTCAGATCGGAACTTTTATAAATGCAGCCTCCGCTACTGGTCAGGTAATAGGTTTTTGTAGCATCGTCGGCCAGAATATACGGATCGCTCATGCTCAGCTCATCCAACGTTTTAGTTGTAATCTCGCGCTGTTCGGTTACACTTGCGCTTACCCTTGGAATCATCGGCGGCGGTGCAGTTGCTCCCGGTTTAGCGGGTTGAGGCATCCCAAATCCTTTCGATCCGGGAGGTGCCGGTATAGTCACGGTGGGGACAAGTTGCTTTTTTGCCTCAGTCTGAGCATTTGCGTTGAATGCCAGCATTCCCCAAACCGCAATTAAAGTAACGATTATTGAAAATCGAATATTTATTTTCATAATGATTTAGACTATATTAAGTTGAATACGTTTATTCCGTAGAAGAGATTTTATAACCCAAAAGCGAAAGCATCTTTTCAGCATATCGTTTCCCCAATTCGCGGTAACCGGCAGCGCTGAAATGCAGATTATCGGGACCATCGGCACAACCTGCAGAAGAAATGACGTACGAATTGGGCAATGTTTGTGGCAACGTGGCAATAATGGTATTCATTCCGGCGCAAATCCCCTGCTGATCAGCATTCACGGTTTCGCCTGCAAGTAGCGGCACATTTTTAGGCTCAAGATTTAAGTCGTTCATCAGGTTATCATAAACACCTTTTACTTTTCGGGTCCACAAACTGTCGTTCGGGTTCGATTCACCCTGATGCAGCAAAATACCTTTGATAACACCATCTTTTTGAGCCAGTTTAGCCATTTCAACCAGGCGACCATAAGGATTTCCGTCGTATTCCTTAATCATGCCTTTCATCCAAACCGGTGCAGTTTCAGTGTACGAAGCGTAATTATCTTTATCGAAAAGCTCAATCTTGCAGCCACCTACGGCAACCACAATCACCCCCACTTTTACTTTCTCCGGAAGA
>JAJZSZ010000222.1 GCA_021849365.1 Bacteroidota bacterium
GAGTTTTCTTGGCTTCAGCCAGATTATTTCCAAATAAACCAGAAAATGCGAGATCGAGTTCCTTTTTGATGACCATGCGCATGGGATTATCAGCATTAAAAGCCAAAAACCGCAACTGTTGGGTATAATTTCGGGCAACAGAATCGGGCAAGGTTTTGTACCGAAGCCATAATTGCGAACCATCTTCAGCAAGTAATGATGCCGATAAAAAAAAGCAGACAATAAACACAAAAAAGTTTTTCATAAGCGGGTTAGCAATTAAACCGGTTAAATATACTGATTAAGAATTCCCATTACAACCCTATTCAATCGGTTTCAAATGCTATAAAAATAAAAAGGCTGCCCCGGGTAAACCGAAACAGCCTCTTCATATAGTTTAAATTGTCGTACTAGTCAATCATCTCGAATCCGCAATATGGGACCAAAACCTTTGGAATACGGATTCCTTCAGGAGTTTGATTATTTTCGAGTAAAGCAGCCATGATACGTGGTAATGCCAGTGCGCTACCATTCAGGGTATGAGCAATCACCGGTTTTTTGGTTGCTTCGTCGCGGTAACGTAATTTCAAACGGTTGGCCTGGAACGATTCGAAGTTTGATACTGAACTTACTTCGAGCCATTTTTCCTGAGCAGCTGAGAACACTTCAAAGTCGTAAGTCAACGCCGAAGTAAAACTCATGTCACCACCACATAAACGGAGAATACGGTAAGGCAATTCCAGCTTTTCAACCAGATTGGTAACATGTGCCACCATTTCGTCCAAACGGTCATACGAACCTTCAGGATGTGCAATCTGTACAATCTCCACTTTATCGAACTGGTGCAGGCGGTTCAATCCACGAACGTCTTTGCCATACGAACCGGCTTCACGACGGAAACAAGCGCTGTATGCCGTATTTTTAATCG
Organism: Bacteroidota bacterium; assembly: GCA_021849365.1. GTDB lineage: Bacteria > Bacteroidota > Bacteroidia > Bacteroidales > Prolixibacteraceae > Aquipluma. Next base: position 908 of record JAJZSZ010000222.1, read on the forward strand.
GAAGATCTTTGGCTTCTACAATTATATCGCGGTAAATATTAGTCACCGGAACTTCAGCTGTAGGAATTAAATACAAATTATCGGCGGTTGCATGATACATCTGACCTTCTTTGTCAGGCAACTGACCGGTACCAAAACCTGAATCTTCGTTCACCATATAAGGTGGTTGAATTTCAAGATAACCGGCATCACGGGCTTCATCCAAAAAGAAATTGATTAAAGCACGTTGCAGACGGGCACCTTTTCCTTTATAAACCGGGAAACCAGCTCCGGTAATTTTAACACCCAACTCAAAATCGATAATATCATATTTTTTAGCCAAATCCCAGTGCGGCACGCTGTTTTCAGGTAAAACCGGAACATCGCCATTGCGTTTCACCACCAGGTTTTCTTCTGGAGTGCGTCCTTCAGGCACAATATCAGCAGGTAAATTGGGGAGCAAAACCTGTAAGCTGAAAACATCCTGATCAATACGGGCAAATTCTTCATCCAACTGTTTAATCGAATCTTTCAACTCTGCTGTACGAAGTTTTGCTGCTTCAGCTTCATCTTTTTTCCCTTCACGCATCAGGTTACCCACCTCTTTCGAAATTTTATTCATTTCGGCCTTGGTGCGGTCGGCTGTAGCCTGTATTTCGTTTTTTCGGGTTGACAGAGCAGTAATTTGCTGAACGATTGCTGATGCATCGAAATGTTTCTTTTTCAATTTAGCAATCACCAAATCGGGATTCTCCTGTATGAACTTTAAATTGAGCATTTTCAGTAAGTTTTATTTTAATCGACCGACAAATTTAAAATAAAAAAATCTCCTGCCTTCGGAAAAGCAGGAGATTATTTAACGAATATCATTAATCGACCTAGTTGTTTCCTTCTGCAGGTACAACAGGTTCAATCGATACAAACGATTTGTTGTCTCTTCTTTTCTTGAAAACAACAGTTCCGTCCACCAATGCAAACAAAGTATGATCTCTGCCAATACCTACGTTTAAGCCTGGGTGGTGTGATGTACCTCTCTGGCGAACTAAAATGTTGCCAGCTACAGCAGTCTGACCGCCGAAAATTTTAACGCCAAGTCGCTTGCTGTGCGATTCGCGTCCGTTCTTGGAACTACCGACACCTTTCTTATGAGCCATGGTAAATCTTTTTTAAATGTTATCCTTTTACTTCTTCAATTTGAATTTTGGTCAGGTATTGACGGTGACCATTCATTTTCTGAAAGCTTTTTCTTCTTTTCTTTTTGAAGACCAATACCTTATCTCCTTTTACGTGTTCAAGAACAGTAGCTTTTACGCTAGCTCCTTCAACAACCGGAGTTCCAACCTTCACTTTACCGTCGTTGTCAACCAAAAGAACTTTGTCAAATACAACAGTTTCGCCTTCGGCATTTTCCAAACGGTGTACATACATTTTACGGCCTTGTTCAGCTTTCATTTGCTGACCGGCAATCTCTACAATTGCGTACATTTCAATCTGTTTTAATATTTATTCCGGCAGGCGGGAAACTAATGCTTGCCACTTATCGGGCCTGCGCGAAAACTTTCGGACTGCAAAAGTATATAATTTTAGGTGATCACCAAAGGTTTACACTATTTTTTCAGGATATTTTTCCGGAACTCACTGACAAGCAGTGCATGTACTGTTTTAAATAACCTAAGTTGCCCGAAAAACCTTTCCAAAAGCCTGTTTTCAGGCTCAAAAATAAAGGCAACAAAGCTAATTCCAAATTTTAACAGTATGTAAACAATTACTATATTTGTTACCCGTTGTAGTGCAATTTCGATGTCGATGGAGAAAATCAGGCTTAATATATTAGGACTTTCTGTTAGTCAGTCTCAGTCAGGAGCTTATGCATTGGTATTGGCCGAAGAAAAAGGAGACAGGAGAATTCCAATTATTATCGGTCCCATAGAAGCACAGTCGATTGCCATACAGCTCGAAGGACTAAAACCCCCGCGCCCGCTAACGCACGACCTGTTTAAATTCATGGCATCGTCGTTCGATATCGTAATTCTGGAAGTTATTATTTATAAGCTGGAAGAAGGCATCTTTTATTCGGAACTGGTTTGTCAGCGCGAGGATGTACGGATTACCATTGATTCGCGTACCTCTGACGCCGTTGCACTGGCTCTTCGTTTTAACTGCCCGATTTATACAACAGAAGATATTTTGAACCGTGCCGGAATTGTAATTGAGTTTGAAAATGAGCACGGCCAGGATGACTGGAACCAGAGTATTGTTGACGAACCAACGCGCGGAAAACACGAATATGAAAAATATACTTCGTCAGAACTCAACCAGATGCTCGAAAACGCAATTCAGGCTGAAGATTACGAAAAAGCTTCGGCAATCCGCGATGAAATAAACCGCCGGATCAAAGAATAAATTGCACCTCTCCGTTCGCTTAATTGCTTCCCCTTGTTTTTTTGTTTAGTTTTCTTCTGCAAACTATATGTTTTAGATGATTTATCTACTTTTTGAATAAGTAGATTTTAGTAGTTTTAAACCCGCTAAAAAACTACACAACTCAAAGAACTATATTATGGGAATTAAAAATCGGTTGATCGTGATGAGCTTTCTCCAGTTTTTCATCTGGGGATCGTGGTTAATTTCGCTTGGAGGATATCTGGGCCGGAGTCTGAATTTTGAGGGCGGACAAATTGGCTCCATCTTTGCCACCTTGGGAATTGCCTCGCTTGTCATGCCCGGAATCATTGGTATTATTGCTGATAAATGGATTAATGCCGAACGATTGCTGGGAATTTGCCACATGTTTGGAGCAGCTGCTCTTTTTTACGCTTCAACCGTTACCGATTACGACCATATGTATTGGGCCATGCTGGTAAACCTGTTTTTTTATATGCCAACCATATCATTAAATTACACGGTAGCCTACAACGCCCTTGAAGAACACAAGTTTGACATCATCAAGGTTTTCCCTCCGATCAGAACCTTCGGAACCATAGGTTTTATTGTTGCCATGTGGGTGGTTGATCTGTCGGGTTTTAAAAATTCGAATGCACAACTTTATGTCGGATCAATTGCCTCATTGGTAATGGCCTTGTATTCGTTCACATTGCCGCAATGTCCACCTGCCAAAACCGAACACAAATCCTTGCTTTCAGCATTTGGACTCGATGCGCTGGTGTTATTCAAATCGAAAAAAATGGTGGTTTTCTTCCTCTTCTCGATGCTCTTAGGAGCCGCCTTGCAAATCACCAATTCGTATGGCGACCTGTTTATTGGCAGCTTCAAGGATATCCCTGAATATGCCGAATCTTTCGGAGTAAAACATTCCGTCATTCTGTTGTCGATTTCTCAAATGTCGGAAACACTGTTTATCCTGACCATTCCGTTCTTCCTTCGTAAATTTGGAATTAAACAAGTTATGCTGATGAGTATGCTGGCCTGGGTACTTCGCTTTGGGTTGTTCGGCATCGGTAATCCCGGAAGTGGACTCATCCTGCTGGTTCTGTCGATGATTGTTTATGGTATGGCGTTCGATTTCTTTAATATTTCAGGTTCGCTATTCGTTGAGACCGAAGCCAAACCCGAAATACGTGCGAGCGCACAGGGATTGTTTATGATGCTTACCAACGGTTTGGGAGCCATCTTTGGTGGCTATGCCAGCGGCGCGGTTGTCGATTTCTATTCGGTTTACGGCGAAGGAGGAAAACTCATCAGCCGGGCCTGGCCAACAATCTGGTATATTTTTGCTGCCTATGCGCTGATTCTGGCTTTAATTTTCCCGATCGTTTTCAAATACAAACATAAACCATCCGAAATACAGGTACATCACTAATTGTTTCCGGGAGTCCATATTTTGAGCTTTTACTTTTTCCTGATCTCAGGATGAATCAGGATTACTTTGGGATAAACTTCAGATTTTCCTGAAAACTTTTTACCTTGCCGCCAGATAAAACAACAGATTCTAAAGAGCACAAAATGAAGCAATATCTTGATTTACTGGATTATGTAATAAAAAACGGCGTCAGCAAAAGTGACCGTACCGGAACAGGAACGATCAGTGTTTTTGGATATCAGTCGCGCTATAATCTGGCCGAAGGATTTCCGGTATTGACTACGAAAAAATTACATCTGAAGTCGATTATTCACGAATTGCTTTGGTTTTTAACCGGCGACACCAATATTAAATACCTTCAGGAAAATGGCGTCAGAATCTGGAACGAATGGGCCGACGAAAATGGCAACCTTGGACCTGTTTACGGATATCAGTGGCGCTCGTGGCCAACACCCGATGGCCGCCACATCGATCAGATTTCGCAGGTTGTTGACAGCCTGAAAAATAATCCGGATTCGCGCAGGCATTTAATCAGTGCATGGAACGTGGGGCAAATCGACCAGATGAACCTTCCGCCTTGCCACATTTTAGTTCAGTTTTATGTGGCCGAAGGCAAGTTATCGTGCCAGCTTTACCAACGAAGTGCCGACATCTTCCTCGGTGTTCCGTTTAATATTGCATCATACGCATTGCTGACCATGATGATGGCTCAGGTGTGCAACCTTCAACCAGGCGAGTTTGTGCACACATTAGGCGATGCACATATTTACCTGAACCACATGGAGCAGGTTAAACTCCAGCTAAGCCGCGAACCCTATCCGCTTCCTCAAATGAAAATCAATCCGGAAGTAAAAAATATTTTCGATTTTAAATTTGAAGATTTCAAGCTGGTTGGTTATCAATCGCATCCACACATTGCCGGAGCAGTTGCTGTTTAATTTTTTACCTTGACTAATTTATGATACACGAAAATATTTCCATCATTGTGGCAATTGCCCAAAACTTTGCCATAGGGAAAAACAACGATTTACTGTTTCATCTGCCAAACGATCTGAAACGATTTAAACAAATTACTACCGGCTATCCGGTTATTATGGGTCGGAACACGTTGTTGTCGTTGCCCAAAGGAGCACTTCCAAACCGGAGAAACATTGTCATCACTGATAATCCTGAAGAAAAGTTCGACCGCTGCGAGATGGTTTTCTCAGTCGACGAAGCCATCGAGGCAGTGAAAAATGAGCAGGAAGCATTTATTATCGGTGGCGGAATGATTTACCGTCAGTTCTATCCGCTGGCCGGAAAGTTATACCTGACTTTAGTTCACCGAGACTTTGACGCCGATGTTTATTTCCCCGAGATTGATTATTCAGAATGGGCAGAAACTTCGCGTGAAGATCATTTTGATGAAGTTAATGGATTTAATTATTCATACCTGAATCTAAAAAGGAAATAAACACGGCCTTATCCGGCAAGCAGAATCCTTTCAGTTACTTCAGCGTAATTGAAAGGACACCATTGGCACCCTGAACTCCCCACATGGTCATGCCCACATCATCAATAAATTCGATGGATTTTACATTTGCCGGAACTACAAAAGAGATATCGCGAACAACTTTCCCGTCAACAACGCACAAAACTCTTGGTTCCGAAGTGAGTGAAACATTCTTTTTATTGTAAATAATAGTACCCTCAACTGTTACATTATAAATCTCGCTGCTAATCAACTCGTAAATTGATTGATATGTCGAATAGTCCTTCCCTTTTTTAGTCTGTGTCAGGCTGATGGCATCGCTTAGCACTTTTTCAGAAATATGCCCGTTTTCAACCGCATCCTTCATATTTGACGGGTTATTCTTGAATAACAAAGAAATGGCGATTATATCCTGTTTGCCTACCTTCACCTTTTTCTGTTCAAATCCTGCAGCCGAAACCTCTAATATATCCTTTTTTAAACCATTCACTTTAAAGTGCCCCAACGAATCGGTAACAGTTGACTCACCAGTATTTAACGCAATAACTTTGACCTTATTTAATGGAACACGCATGGAAGTGACTGTACCTGAATAGCTAATCTTATCCTGAGAGCTTGATTCAATAGCAAAAAGAACTAAAAAAAGAAATGAAAGAAAGACTAAGTGTGGTTTCATAAGTTGATTGATTTTAAGCCATTAAGTTATCAAAACTTAATTTGAAAATCAACTAAACACAACATAAATATGACAAACCTTAACCGATATTGTAAATAGAAAGCGGCCGCCTCAAAACCTGAGACAGCCGCTTTCTATATCTTTCAAAAATTGAAATCCTGATGATTGTTCGTTGCAACCAGAGTTTAAAGCAATTTCCCGATATTATCAAATCGCTGATGATAATCTTCCATCGAAGCTTGAATTATTTCCAGTGCCTCAGCAACTCCATAAATATGTGTAATTTCGGTATTGCTGGCCTTTCCAGGCATATCTTTATAAGTCAAAAAATAATGTTTCAACCGTTCTACAACAATATCAGGCAGGTCCGACAAGTCTTTATATTCGCTGTAAACCACATCGTTGGTTAACACAGCAATAATTTTATCATCAGCCTGGTTACCGTCAATCATCCTGAATCCGCCAATCGGACGGGCATCAACCAAAATATCGCCGTGAGCAATTGTTTTCTCGGTCAGCACACAAATATCAATCGGGTCGCCGTCGCCTTTTACCCCAACTTTGCCGGTTTTTTCCATACAATATTTACCAACCAAATCGCCACAATAAGTTTGTGGAATAAATCCGTAAAGTGCCGGAACTACATTTGAATATTTTTGCGGACGGTCGAGTTTTAGAAATCCGTTTTCTTTATCGATCTCATACTTC
>JAJZSZ010000223.1 GCA_021849365.1 Bacteroidota bacterium
TGTATTTTCGCAGGTGGGTTACAACCTGAATACATTTTACAGCAATCATTTGCCGTTTGAACTGACGAACGCGCAGAAAAAGGTGATCAAAGAAATACGCAAAGACATGGGCACGGGCAAGCAGATGAACCGTTTGTTGCAGGGCGATGTGGGCAGTGGAAAAACGCTGGTTGCCTTGATGACTGCGCTGATTGCTTTCGATAATGGTTTTCAGGTTAGCCTGATGGCTCCCACAGAGATATTGGCTATACAGCATTACAATTCAATCAAAAAAATGACCGATGGCCTTGGGGTGAAAGTCGCCTTGTTAACGGGTTCTACCCGCACCGCCAAGCGAAAGGTTATTCATGAAGAACTGGAAGCTGGCACTTTGCAGCTGCTTATTGGCACCCATGCGCTGATTGAAGATAAGGTGAATTTCAAAAACCTCGGATTGGTTATTGTTGACGAACAGCACCGGTTTGGTGTTGCTCAGCGTGCCAAGCTTTGGAAAAAGAACGAATTTATTCCGCCGCATGTGCTGGTGATGACAGCCACACCCATTCCGCGAACTTTGGCGATGACGGTTTATGGCGATCTGGATGTGTCGGTAATTGATGAATTGCCACCGGGCCGGAAGCCAATACAGACCTTGCATTTTTACGAAAACAGGCGGAAGCAGGTGTACGAATTCATTCGCGAACAGGTAACTATCGGGAGGCAGGTTTACATTGTTTATCCGCTTATTAAGGAATCGGAAAAGCTCGACCTGAAAAATGTAGAAAACGGCTACGAACTGCTGAAACAGGTGTTTCCCAGATATTCGATCAGCATGGTGCATGGCAGAATGAAACCTTCGGATAAGGATGCCGAAATGGCTTTGTTCAAGGAAGGAAAAACTCAGATTATGGTTGCCACTACGGTGATTGAAGTTGGAGTTGATGTGCCCAATGCGTCGGTAATGATTATTGAAAGTGCTGAGCGCTTTGGTCTTTCGCAATTGCACCAGCTGCGCGGAAGGGTAGGGCGCGGAGCCGAGCAATCGTATTGTTTGCTGATGTCGTCGTACAAAATCAGCAACGAAAGCCGCAAACGCCTCGAGACGATGGTTCGCACCAACGACGGCTTCGAGATTGCAGAAGTGGATATGCAGCTGCGTGGACCCGGCGATCTGGAAGGAACTCAGCAAAGTGGAATTGGTTTTAGCCTGAAAATTGCCAACCTGGGACGCGACGGCGAAATACTGCAACACGCCCGTAACCAAGCCTCCGACTTACTCGACGACGATCCAAAACTTCAGAAACAGGAAAATCAAATTCTGGTTTACCACCTGCTAAAAATGAAGAACACCGAATACGACTGGAGCTCGATTAGCTAGGGGCAGAGAGCAAGGGGCATGGAGCTGGAGTATGAAGAGCTGCTCACTGAATACCGAAGCGTGTCGAAGGGAACTACCTAAAATCGGCAACTATTTCCTGTAATTCTACATTCATTTCAACTACCAATCTGGCGATCAAACCTGATTTTCTTCAGGAAGTGAAACAATTGTTTAATCTATATTTCGGTCCCTTAAAAAAATGATAAAATGAAGCGGATATTTTTAATTGGAGGCCTGGCCATGTCGTTTGCGTTTGGTAGTCAGGCACAAAATGTGAGCAAAGGCAAAGTTATTACCGAGGAAAAAGGAAAAGGTTTTTATTACGAATCTATTCTGAAAGACGTAAATGCGGTTGAAGAGAAACTTTCAGAAAAAGAGCCTTTTGTGCGGTTTGTGATGGATCAGTCGGGGTTGGATTTGCCTAATAACCCATCGCTTTACAAAACCGTATGGAGCAACCCAACCGAATCGCAGGGTAATGCCGGAACGTGCTGGAGCTTCTCAACCACCTCGTTTTATGAATCGGAAGTACTTCGTCAGCATGGTAAAAAAGTAGAAATTTCAGAAATATATTCGGCCTATTGCGAGTACCTCGAAAAAGCCCGCCGTTTTGTTGAGAAACGTGGCAATTCGGTTTTTTCGGAAGGATCGGAAGGCAATGCATTGGCCCGCATCATGAAAATTTACGGAGCCGTGCCCGAGGAAGCCTACACCGGATTGATTGATGGTCGCAAATTTCACAGCCATGCCAAAATGGTTGAGGAAATGACTGCATTCCTGAATTCGCTGAAAACTTCGAATGCCTGGAATGTTGATTCGGCGCTGGAAACCATCAAAGCGATCATGAACCATTACCTGAGGGTTCCGCCAACCGAATTTGTGGTTGAGGGAAAAACCTACACGCCACAAACTTATTTGAAAGATTACCTCAAAATCAATCCTGATGATTTTGTCGAAATTCTTTCGTACAAGCAGGAACCTTACTGGCAGCAGGTTGAATATAAAGTTCCGGACAACTGGTGGCACAGCAAAGATTATTACAATGTTCCGCTCGACGAGTTTATGACCGCGGTGAAAAATGCCATTAAAGCCGGATACAGTATGAGTATCGGAGGTGACGTTTCCGAATCAGGATTCAGCCGCGAAACCAACTGTGCCATGGTTCCCGATTACGACATCCCATCAGCATATATCAACGAAGATGCCCGCCAGTTCCGCTTTTCGAACGAAACTACTACAGATGACCATGGTATGCAGGTGATCGGGATCCTCGAAAATTACAAAGGCAATGGGAAAGACTGGTATCTGATTAAAGACTCAAGCTCTGGTTCTCGAAATGTTGATCAGAACAATCCCAATTTCGGGTATTATTTCTTCCACGAAGATTACATCAAGCTGAAGATGATGGGCTTTACAGTACATAAGGATGCGGTTAAAGATCTCCTGAAAAAATTTAAATAAAACATTGAAAAGCCTCGCAAATGCGGGGCTTTTTGCTGATTTTTGTGGCCATTATATTGAACCTAAAATGCATAAGCAAAAACCAACCTTCAGAGATCGATTAATTAGCTGTGTACACTCGGCATTGCCACAGGGCATGAAAACCGCCTTCTGGCTGCTCAAACTCACCATCCCGATTTCGTTTGCAGTTTTCTTACTCGACTTTTTTGGCGTGCTGAATGTGATTGCAGGTTGGGTTGCGCCATTTTTTAAGCTGATCGGGCTGTCGGGGCAGGCTTCCATAGTTTTGATCACAAGCTTTTTTACCAATATTTATTCAGTAATTGCTGTAATGACAACGCTTGGCATCGGCATGCGCGAAGGAACAATACTGGCGGTAATGTGCCTGATTTCGCATGCCATGATTGTTGAAACGGCCATTCAGAAACGGACCGGATCAACTCCCTGGCGGATGATCGCAGTGCGTCTTTCAGCAAGTTTTATGGCAGCAGTTCTGCTGAATTTTATTTTACCCGAAGAAGCCATTACTGAAACTAAAAATGTATTGCATTCCGGGGGCGACTTTATCCCGGCGCTAACAGGTTGGCTTTCGGCTATGCTGGTAACCACCATTAAAATAATTGTGCTCGTTAATTTATTATTGATCCTACAGAAGATACTTAACGAATTTGGCGTGATTAAGTGGATTTTGTGGCCATTCAAACCCTTGCTGAAAGTGATGGGATTACCGTCGAGTACTGGTTTTCTGTGGATTGTTGCCAACACACTCGGGTTAGGTTATGGCGGCGCCATCATGATTAACGAATCGGAAGAAGGACGACTTACCAAAGAAGACGCCGATATTTTGAATCACCACATTGCCATTTCTCACTCTCAACTTGAAGATCCTCTGTTATTTGTTTCTATTGGTTATAGTTATGGCATTCTGGTTTGGCCACGAATTTTGCTGGCTATTGTTTTTGTGTGGGTCCGAAGGATTGAAATCTGGCTGAAAAATCGGACCGCCTGAGTTAGTTCGCTGCTTAGTTTTCGATCAGGAATGCTATTTTTTCTAACAAATCTCTTTTTCTGATTTCTCCTGAATATTTGATGGGTAAAAAAATCCCCCTTGGAAACAAGTTCCAAAGGGGGAATGAAATATAACCTAAACCAACTATTTTATTTCAAGTTCTTTGCCGGTAACTTTAATTCTTCCGGTAAGGGTTCCGGTTGTTTCGGCTTTGGCAGCGCCGGTAAATCCGGGTTGTTCTCCGCCAACTGCTATGGTGAAATAGCCAGGTTCAACCACTTGTTTGTCTTTGTTGTTTATCATCGAAAGCTGGCGTGGTTCAAGCGTAAACGACACCACCTGCGATTCACCTTTCTTCAGTGCGATTCGTTTAAAACCTTCCAAACTGCGGATTGGACGTGGTGTTGATGCTTTTTCGTCGGTCAGGTAAAGCTGAACAACTTCTTCGCCATCACGATCTCCGGTATTGGTTACTTTTACCGAAACTGTAATGTTTTCACCCATTTTTGCTTCTTTGGCCAAATTCAGGTCTGAATAACTGAAGGTGGTATAACTCAGTCCGAATCCGAACGGATAAAGCGGTGTTTGGCGGAAATAGCGGTAAGTGCGGCCTTCCATATCGTAGTTTTCGAAAGCTGGCAGCTGGTCAACCGATTTGTAGTAGGTAACCGGCAAGCGTCCGGCAGGGTTGTAATCGCCAAACAGTACATCAGCTACTGCATTTCCACCTTCCTGTCCGGGATAACCGGCAGTCAGGATGGCGTCCATATTTTCGGAAGCATAGTTTACAGAAAGAGCGCTTCCGTTTAGCAAAACCAAAACAACAGGTTTCCCGGCTGCTTTAATTGCTTCCATCAGCTTCTCCTGAGTTTTTGGCAGGTTCAGGTGAGTGCGGTCGCCACCTTTAAATCCATCAACCTGGATTGGCATTTCTTCGCCCTCCAAACGCTGGTTCAAGCCTAAAACCAATACAACAGCATCAGCTTTTTTTGCGGTTTCAACAGCTTCCTGCAACATATTTGGTTTTGGTGTTGACCAAAGCAGCGATGCAGTGCCGTCTCCATGGTAGTTGCGATAATCAAATACCATTTTATATCTTTTACCAGTTTCCAGTGTCAATTTCTTTTGGCTGTGAAAAGCATGGTGTTCGTTGTCTCCACCCAGGATTTCCTTGCCATCGCAGTAAATTTTAAAATTTGGCATACTCCAGATACCAATTTCGTAATCGCCTGTTTGCGGCACCTTCAGGTAGGTTGTCCAGCGGATGCTGTAATTATCAACGGGCAGACGAGGATCCGGCGAACCCGATTCCCAGTAAAAATCAACATTATCGTCAACACGTGTAAATAAAGGCTGGCCTTCCAGTTTGTTATTGGCAAAGTACTCACCCAAAGCACCTTGTTTACCATCTTCTGTTTCGAGGTAAATGGATGGAACCGGAACCAGTTTCGAAATGCCATCCGCCAGTTCGCTACCCTGTGCATAAAGCACTTCAGCCTGCGGTGCAATTTTGTTTTTGATACCCTGAAGCACGGTTACCGGATGCGAAGGAATTCCATTGTAGTTTCCCCACAACGATTCAATTTCGTCGGCATTTGGCCCGATAACAGCCACTTTCGACAGATTTTTCTTCAGCGGTAAGGTATGATTGGCATTTTTCAATAAAACGATACTTTTCTGTGCTGCAACGCGGGCCAGTTGGTCATGCGCCGGGTTGTCGTTTACTGAAAATGGAATCTGAGCATAAGCAACTTTTTCGTCAGGATCGAACATGCCGAGTTTCATGCGGGCAGTCATCAGGCGGCCAACGCAAACGTCGAGGTCTTTTTCTGTGATCAGTCCGCGTTTTAGGGCTTCAGGCAAAGCTTTGTAGGTGTTTCCGCATTCCAGATCGGTTCCGGTTTTTACAGCCATTGCAGCAGCTTCAGCTTCGTCTTTTGCAATTTTATGGTACTGCCAAATGTCGGCAATGGCCCAGCAATCGCTCACGATATAGCCTTTGAAACCCCACTCATTACGCAGGATTCCGGATAAAAACGGACTTGCACAGCAAGCTTCACCACGGAAACGGTTGTAGGCACCCATGATCGAATAAACACCGCCATCGACAACCAATGTGCGGAAGGCTGGCAAATAAGTTTCGCGCAGGTCGCGTTCGCTTACTTTAGCATCAAAAACGTGGCGCGATGGTTCAGGTCCCGAGTGTACTGCAAAGTGTTTGGCTGTGGCAACTACTTTCAGGTAGTTTGGATCGTCGCCCTGCAGCCCTTTTACAAATTGGGCACCCATTTGTCCGGTAAGGAAAGGATCTTCCCCGTAAGTTTCGTGACCACGGCCCCATCGTGGATCGCGGAAGATATTGATGTTTGGCGACCAGAAAGTTAAGCCCTGGTATATTTTACGAAGTCCGCGGCGTGCAAATTCGTGGTGCTTGGCACGGGCTTCGTCCGAGATAACCGAAGCAACGTTATGAATAAGATCGGTGTCCCACGAAGCAGCAATAGAAATCGATTGGGGGAAAACAGTTGCATAACCAGCGCGGGCAACTCCGTGCAAACATTCGTTCCACCAGTTGTATTCCGGAATTCCAAGTCGCGGAATGGCAGGCGAAGTATAAAGCAACTGCTGCATTTTTTCTTCGGTAGTCATTTCAGAAAGCAGACTTTCAACTCTTTCTTCAACTGACAGGTTGGTGTTTTGAAATTGAAATTTGGTCTGCGAAATACTCATGAGCGGGCAGAGAAGCAGCAAAATCAAATACAGATTGTGTTTCATTTGTATAAATTTTTGTTTGTTATTTTGCGTTTTGGTATTAATGTCCTATTCCAAACAACACATTAACCGCATGGAATAGCCATATATACATTGGGATTGGCGCAGGCTTTTGCACTCGTGGCTATTTTATAAAATATTGGTTTCTTATGCTGGTCTGGTCTGGTCCGCAAATCTACGAAATGAAAGGAAAATTCCAAATTAAATGCCCTATGCCACTTGACATTTTAGGTGTGTAATTTTGTATAAAAAGGCTTTTCCCAGAATGGCTAATCCAGGTAAACTTCAGTCCTTTCGCCCCTGAAATATTCAAACATCAGGTGAATTTGCGATTCAAGGATTCGTGGTTTCGACAATTCGGGCAGGTTATCTTCATTAAACCAACCCACATTATCGGTTTCAGGTCCGGTCGAAATTTGTGTGCCGATGGGGTCGCACCAAATCAGCAATTTGTAAACGTACTCGAATTCAGGCGGCATCTGCTGAGCCGTTTTATCCAGTACAGCCAGCAGCCTGGTGGCTGTCACGGTTAGTCCGGCCTCTTCAAAGCATTCCTTTTCAGCAATCATTCGGGGAGTGTATCCAACATCGGCCCAACCACCGGGCAAAGCCCAGCATCCGTCCACTTTTTCCTGAATCAGCAGGATTTGTCCTTCGGAATTGAATACTACGGCACGAACATCAACTTTGGGTGTTTTATATCCATTGTTTTCCTGAATTACCGCTTTTATTTTGGGCAGCGGAACATCGGTAAGTTCTTCGAGCATTTCGAGACAAATCTTCTGAATTTCTTCGTAGCGTTCAGTGTCGTAATTGCTCAATGAATAATGAAGCCCGATTTCGGCCAATGCCTGGATGCGTTTAAGTTGCTCAAAGAAATTCCGATTCATGGGTTGAGGGTGTTCAATTGTTG
>JAJZSZ010000224.1 GCA_021849365.1 Bacteroidota bacterium
GCGCTGTTCGAAGCCGCCGGAACCTATCAACTGAAACTCGAATGCGAATCGTTTTCAGCAACCCAAACCTTGACAATTAGCCGTTAGTCCATGATCAACCAAAAATACCTGACATTTTTAAGAAATGCACTTTGCGCCCGGCTCGACCTCGAGCTGAAAGGCCTGACAACCGGGTTTCCGGCGCTCGGAGGCAGCGTACCCGACAACACGGAACTCACACGCTTCATTCAGGAAAACAAGCTCAGCATTCCTGAAACGGTTACCCTTTTGCTGGCGCTTATTCCGCACATTTCGCCGGGATTCATCAGCGGAGTGATTGGCGAATACCTGCCCAAAGGCGGCGAATTTCCTGAATTTGGCGGCACCAAAGGCAAAAACCATCGCGGCATTTTGCCGACCGGCGAAACAGCGCTGTACATCCTCGCCGGAAACGACGCCACCCTTCGTTCGCAATACCTCCATTTCTTCTCAGCCGACCATTTGTTCGCTAAAAAAGAAGTGCTGCAGTTGGAAGAAGTACCCCATGGCGAGCCGGTTATCAGCGGGAAGCTTATTATGCAACCTGAGTTTGTCGAGCTTTTTACCTCCGGAAAAATAACCAGACCACGCCTGAGCAGCGATTTTCCGGCGCAGTTTATCGAAACCGGGCTCGACTGGAAAGACCTCATCCTTAATGAAAAAACCTCGAAACAGATTGCCGAAATAGAAACCTGGCTGAAGCACAACGACACGCTGCTCGACAACTGGAACATGAAAGACCGCATCAAGCCCGGATTTCGCGTGCTTTTCTCCGGCCCGTCGGGAACCGGCAAAACGCTGACCGCCACGCTGCTGGGCAAATACACCGGTCGCGATGTGTTTCGCATTGACCTTTCGCTGGTGGTTTCGAAATACATTGGCGAAACCGAAAAAAATCTGTCGAAGTTGTTCGACCGGGCGCAAAGCCAAAACTGGATCCTGTTTTTCGACGAAGCCGATGCCATTTTTGGGAAACGCACCAACGTGCGTGATGCTCACGACAAATACGCCAATCAGGAAGTATCGTATTTGCTGCAGCGCATTGAGTCGCACCCCGGGCTTGTCATTTTGGCGACCAACCTGAAAAGCAATATTGACACTGCTTTCACGCGGCGGTTCAACACGATCATCGAGTTTGAAACGCCCACTGCAACCGAGCGGCTGGTGCTCTGGAAAAATAACCTTCCGAAAAAAATAAAGCTCGAAAAAGGCATTGACCTCGACGAAATTGCCCGAAAATACGAGGTGAACGGCGCCAACATTGTCAACATCATTCACTACGCCTGCCTGCAAACACTTGCCCGAAAATCGAAGACCATTGCCTACCGCGATTTGCTTGCCGGCCTTCAGAAAGAGTATGTGAAAGAAGGAAAAATGGTGAACCTTGGCTGATATGTCACTATTTGATTGACATAAACTTGCAAATGGATTGTTTTAAAGTGTCGCCTCTACATTAATAAAATCCATAAATTATTTTATCTCAGCAGTTTGTATATAAACCATTGTTTTGATAAACTTGCAATGCCTAAGTGAAACCTGATCAAATTGAATGAAACGCGACCTTGAATTTCCAAATGCCTTTAGCTCGGAAGCAGAATTCCGTAATTTTTTCAGGAAGAACTACAGAACTGCGTGCCTAATTTCCATTAAATATGTTAAAAATTTTCAATTGGCAGAGGATTTAGTTCAGGATGTGTTTATTGCCTTTTGGGAAAAAAGAGACAGTATACAGGTTCGCACCAATCTGCAGAATTATTTGTTCACAGCTATCCGAAATCACTCTATAAACCTGGTACAACGAAATAAAAGCATTACCACCTCGCTTTCCGAATTGTCTGTTGATCTTCCTGATGAAGCCCATATTGATTCATTTTCTCAGGAAGAATTGGCCGTTCGTGTTTGTGATGCCATCCAGGAACTGCCCAAGGCTTGTCAGTCAATTTTCAGACTGGCATACGAACAAAACTACTCGTACCAACAGATTGCCGACACACTCCAGATCTCAAAGAATACAGTAAAAACCCAAATGGGAATCGCCTATAAACAACTTCGTGAAAAACTCAATACACTGGCAATCAATCTTCTGTGTCTTTTCAGAAAAATTATTTAAAAAATTTTCTTTTTCACTTCACCCTTTTTGAGAAAGATGGTGTCAATTTATTAAGAATGAAAATCAACGAATCAAATAAGTACGAGATCATTGCATCCAGGCTTCACAACGAAGAAGCTGATTCTGCAAAAGCAACTTCCGAATTATCAGAAGGAGATCAGGATTTAAAAGCAGCACGGCAAATTCTTGAAGTTAAAGAGATGGTTGGGCAATTGGCTAAATTGAAATCAACGGAAGAGGCCTGGGCGAATATCAAGCCGCGACTTGCTGACAAACCTGTAATCAATTGGGATCGATGGTTAAGCTACGCCGCTGTTTTTGTTGGAGCTGTAATTTTGAACTCTGTATTCATGTATTTGTACTTCAGCAAAAATCAGGATAACTCGGAGGTATTTGCCACAGTAACTTCACCGCGGGGCCAAATTACCAGCATGACTTTATTCGACGGAACAACTGTTTGGCTAAACTCGGGTTCGTCGCTGAAGTATTCGAACCAGTTCGGTTTAAAACAGCGGGAAGTAACGCTTGATGGTGAAGCTCTTTTTGAAGTAAAAAAGGATACAAAGAAGTCGTTTGTTGTAAACATGGATGGTTCGACTATTGAAGTGCACGGCACTGTTTTCAACGCAAAAAATTACCATGCCGAGAAAGAAGTTGTTTTGCTCGAAGGAAAAATAGAGTTCAGTAACCGCAACAAAATAGTTGAAATGACTCCAAACGACCGCGTCGTTGTAAATAAAAATACTGAAGAAGTGAAGGTCGATCAGGTAAACGGAACTGATTACAAATCATGGATTGGCGGCAAAATTAACTTTGACAATGAATCACTTGAAAATCTGGCACTCAGCTTGGAACGCTGGTACGACATTGAATTCGAATTTGAGAAACCAAACATTAAAGCATACAAATTCAGCGGTGTAATCAACAAAGACAAATCGTTGGATTATACGCTCAGAATCATTCAATTAACCAACAAAGTAAAATTCAGAAAAGAAGCAGATAAGATATTTATAACCGAATAAAACAAAAAACCGGGAGTTGCTGGACACAAAACCCGGAATTGTTAGTTAATAAAGTGCTTCACTCTGTTCAGGATAAAAAGCACTCAGTTTTTAACCTACTAATGCAAATTTATGAAAAAAATGGTTCATCCACCGGTTAGGAAAGAAATCGGTGTGTCTAAATTCCTATTTTTTATGCGATTAACCTTACTATGTTTTTTGCTTGCGGTGTTGGGAGTTCATGCAAATTCCTATTCTCAAAACACACGCTTTAACCTGAAGTATAAAAACACATCAATCAAGCAAATTCTTGAAGACATCAAGAGTAAGAGTGATTTTGAGTTTTTTTACAGTAACGATGATTTCGACACCAATGCAAAAGTTGACTTGCAGGTCAATAATGCTACCGTTGAAGAAGTTTTGCAAAAGATTGTCGATCCAACCAATTTAAAGTATAGCGTGATCGACAAAACGGTTGTTATTTCGAACGTACACGGTAAAGACCTGAATGGTAACCAGCAGGACCGATTAATCAAAGGATCGGTGAAAGACCAGAGCGGCGCTGCTATTCCCGGGGTTTCGGTAGTTGTGAAAGGAACAACGCGCGGAACTTTAACCGATATAGATGGTAATTTTTCGCTGACCGGAATCCAGAGTAATACCATTCTCCAGTTCTCGTTTGTGGGTATGAATAACAAGGATGTAGCGGTTGGTAATAAATCTGTTATCGACATTGTTATGGAAGAAAGCACCATCGGGATTGAAGAAGTTGTTGCCATCGGTTACGGTGCTCAAAAGAAGAAAGACGTTTCAACTTCTATTTCTTCAGTATCTTCAGAAGTACTTAAAGACAAACCCGTTTCGAACTTTGCGCAATCGATTTCAGGAAAAATGGCCGGGGTTCGAATTTCGAACACCAACGCGGCTCCTGGTGGTGGTACAAGCATCGTTATCCGTGGTGTAAGCTCAATCAATGCCAGCAACAGTCCACTGGTGGTTATTGATGGTTTCCCGATGAAAGATGGATTCAACAAAAACGAAAACCCGTTAAACTCGATTAACCCTGCCGACATTGAATCAATTGAGGTACTTAAAGATGCTTCGTCGAGTGCAATTTACGGAACCCAGGCAGCCAACGGTGTTATCCTTATTACAACTAAAAAAGGAAAAACCGGAAAACCAACTA
Organism: Bacteroidota bacterium; assembly: GCA_021849365.1. GTDB lineage: Bacteria > Bacteroidota > Bacteroidia > Bacteroidales > Prolixibacteraceae > Aquipluma. The sequence goes on from JAJZSZ010000224.1 coordinate 4,316, forward strand.
TCAACGTAAATGTGAGCACTGGGTATCAGCAAATGATTAACAAGATTGATGTTTTGAACCGTGAGGATTTCCTGCAATACATGGATGATGCCCGCGCCAATGCTTATATTATTGAAGATCCAAACTTTGGTACCAACAACCCCAATGCACCCCTGTGGAGTTGGACAGACTCGGATGCCACCCGTATTGCCAATTGGGCAAAATACTCACAGCACGCATCGGCAATGGCACAACCGGGATCGAAACATTATCGCTGGATCACTGTTTCGCCCGAAACCAAAGCCATGCCATACGATACCAACTGGCAGGATGTAATTACCCAAACCGGAAAAGTAAACGATGTTCAGATTTCGGCAACCGGAGGTACTGATAATGTATCATACATGATTTCAGGTGGTTATTTCGATCAGGAAGGTATTGTACCAACTTCCGGATACGATCGTTTTTCGTTCCGTGCCAATGTCGATTTAAAAATTAACGACAAGGTAAAAGTCGGACTTTTGCTCGCTCCTTCGATTGAAAACCTGAGCGTATTGTCGAACACCGAAGGTGGAAACACGTCGAACCCATTCTATAATGCAGTTGCAATGCCTCCAATCTGGAATGCATTAAACGAAAACGGAAAACCAGTTTATTGGGGAACCACACTTGACAACCCATGGGACTGGAACCTTGGATTCTTTGTGAACCCATTGCACCAGTTTATGAAACAGGACAAACGCCGGACTGCCAAAAACCTTTCGACACTCTATGGCGAAATAAATATTCTGAAAGACCTGAAATTCAGAACTGAATTTCATACTGAATTCCGCTATTGGGAACAAAACTTCTTCCTGCCCAATGCAACCCCAACTACAGCACAGACATTCTCACGCTCTCAGGGAACCAGTCAAACCAACACCCGCTTGTACTGGAACTCACAAAACTTCCTGACCTATCAAAAGAACTTTGGGAAACATGCTTTAACTGCTATGGCTGGTTATTCAACCGAAGAATCCTCATATCGCAGCACCTACATCAACAAATACGATTACCCAACCGATCTGATTACTACCCTGAACCAGGCAACAACCGTTTTGAATGCACAAAACGATGCCCGCACCAATCGCTCAGGCGAAACAATGATCGGTAGTTTCGGCCGTATCATGTACAATTATGCCGGAAGATACTATTTCACCGGTAGTGTGCGCCGCGACGGTTCATCCAGATTCGGACAGGACAATAAATGGGGTGTTTTCCCTTCAATGTCAACGGCATGGCGTATATCTGACGAACGGTTTTTCGAACCAATGAAAAAATACATCAACGACCTTAAAATCCGTGGTGGTTGGGGTGTTATCGGTAATGCCGGCATTGCCAATTATTTGGCATTAAGCACACTAAACTCAACATCATACGTTTTGGGTTCCGGATCAACCGTATCTGCTGGCTACCTCGACAGTAAAGTTGCCAATTCGAAACTGGGCTGGGAAACTACGACCGACTACAGTATTGGTAGTGATATGCAATTGCTGAATAGCCGTATTACTTTAAGCATCGACTATTTCTACCGCAAAACAACCGACATGCTTTTCAATATGCCACTGCCTACTATTACCGGATTTAGCTCGTATATGGCAAACATTGGAGCCATGCGTAACCGTGGGTTCGAGTATACTGTCAATTCAAGAAACCTGACCGGACCATTTAAATGGACCACAGATTTCAACCTTTCGTACTACCGTAACCGCGTACTCGATATCGGAAAAGACAAGCGCCCGCTGATCATCGACAACTGTTACACAACTGAAGGTAAACCTCTGGCCGGATTGTGGGGAATGGTAAATCTGGGAGTTTACAAAGACTGGGAAGAAGTAAAAACACAGCCAATTGTGAATGCTGCTAACCCATTGTGGAAAAACCGCACATCGCCAGGTATGCCAAAAGTTGCTGATGTGAACGGCGACGGAATCATCGATGCCAGCGACAATACCATCATCGGATCAGCTATCCCTGATTTTGTTTGGGGTATGACCAACTCATTCGAATATAAAGGATTTGACCTTTCAGTTCAGGTAAACGGAGTTCAGGGAGGCGATATCAACATGCTCGAATATACCGGCGTATTTGGCCGCGGTGCCGGAACCATGAATACAACCTACGAGTATTACAACAACTACTGGCGCCCTGACCGTACCGATGCCAAATATCCGGCTCCAACACGTAAAAACTACGAGGGAACCGACCTTTCAGGAACATTGATTTACAAAGGAACTTACATAAATATCCAGAATATTTCGCTTGGTTACACTTTACCGAAACAACTTGCAAAAAGAGCCGGAATGGGAAGTGTCCGCGTTTATTCGACCATTCAGAATGCTTTGTTTATTACCAAATTTCCCGGATTCAATCCTGAAACGAACTTTAAAGGCGACCAAACTACCTCGCAAGGTATCGACCGTGGTGCCTATCCGCTGGCCCGGACAGTTTCGTTTGGCTTAAACATTTCATTGTAATACGACTAAAATAAACGATAGATATGAAAAAGATTTTTTCACTGATTATACTGACATTGCTTTTGTTTTCATGTTCCGAAGATTTTCTGAACAAACAACCTGAAGACACTCTGTCAACCGGAACTTATTACAACAATCCGGCAGAAATTAAAACAGGTTTGGTGGCCTGCTACAAAAACCTGCAAAGCATTTACAATCAGGGCGACCTCCCGTTGATTATTGAGTTGATGTCGGACGACGGAAAAGACTTCACCTGGAGCGGTGTTTGGCACATTTTCCAGAAAACCAACTCTGACTCACAGGGTAATATCTGGAATAACTGCTTTAAAATGATTGTCAACTGTAACAATGTAATTTCAATCATCGACAATTATAAACCGTTAAATTCAACCGAAGATGTACTGGTAAAAGCATACCGCGGAGAGGCCTGCTTCCTGAGAGCTTTAGGGTATTTTAACCTGGTACGCATTTATGGCGATGTTCCTAAAGTTGTTGAGCCCTTTGCCGATCCAAACTCGGCATTTGGGATTGGCCGCACAGCTGTAAGCGACATTTACAGCTCAGTAGTTATTCCTGATCTTGAATTTGCTTTTGCAAATTGCTACAAAAAAGGCGATGCAGCTTTGAAAAACGAAGAAGCCCGCGCCACAAAAGCCGCCGCTCTCACAATCCTTGGAAAAGTTTATCTT
>JAJZSZ010000225.1 GCA_021849365.1 Bacteroidota bacterium
GTCAACTTCAGTAGTTATCGTATTGGCAAAACTACGGCTTGCGATAGGCGAAAAATCGGTGTACCCCAGGTAATTCAGGAGTTCTATGAGGTAGAGGTAACGCTTTAATCCTTTTTGGGCATACATTTCGTGAAGCATTTTCTCAACTGGCTTCCTGGTATGATCCGGAAATTTCAACCCTCTGGATGAATTTGATAAAAGCCTCTGGATTCCTGAAAACTCAGGGCAACGAAGTTGATTTTCTGTGAAGTAATCGACTGGGAACTGGAGAATATAGGCATTGACTCTTAGCGATTGATCACCTAAATAATACTGCTCGTCGCTGTGATGAAAATGAGGTAATGTACTTCCGTAAAAGGCAAAATCTCCGGGGCCAAAGTTTTCAATGGTGTCGCCAACAAACCTTTTCCCTGTACTATTTACAATAAATGCCATTTCAAACTCATTATGGAAATGCCATGGAACGGTAAAATGGTCAAAATTGGTATATCGCAGAACAAAAGAATTTTCTGTCGGATAATTTATTTCTTCTTTAAATGGCTTCATCGATCATTCCTGAAAATATAATGAATAACATACGCTTTTTCGATAATAGGCAAAAATAGTATAAGTATTTGCAAATAGAGTACATCTGACACTTTTCTTAAACATCTAATTTTAGCAAGCCGATTCTGACCTAAACCACTGTATTTATATTATTTCAGTTGGGGTACTCTGTACCTGCTGACGTTATCTTTTAACGTGTTTATATTGAATATGAGCTGGATAGTAAAGCCAGCATGTTGATTTTGTTTAACACAAATCAATCGATTGCATTTAGAATATTAATTAAACGAATTTTCAAATTTATTTGCCAATGAACTAAATAAGAGTTGATTAACTACAGCCCCGCAGCGAAAGAGGCTGCAGCTGTGAAATGAGAGTATCGAACTAATTAACCAGAAGTTTCTGATCCTTCTTTTGTTAGGTCAGGAGCTTTAAAATAAGATTGACTATGAAAAAAAATGTAAAAAATTTATTACTCGCGACTAAACTAACATTGATTTTGATCTGCTCTGCAGGTCTTTTGAATGGGTTTGGTGCAACTGCCGGAAATGAAATTTCGGAGCAGCAGCAACAAACCAAGGTGATTACCGGGACTGTCACTGACGACACCAAACAAGCACTGCCAGGTGCTTCTGTAATTGTTAAGGGAACAACAATTGGTATTATTACCGATATCGATGGAAAATTCTCTTTAAAAGTTCCGGAAAATGCAAAAACACTTGTTGTATCATTTGTGGGGATGGTTCCACAGGAAATTGAAATTGGATCAAAAACAACTTTTAATGTTCTTTTGGTTCAGGAAACCATTGGATTGGAAGAAGTAGTTGCTGTAGGTTACGGAACCGTTCGTAAAAAAGACCTTACCGGATCTGTTTCATCAGTAAACAGCGCCAAATTAGCCGAACGTTCAAGCTTCAGTGCTGCTCAGGCTATGCAGGGTAAAGCTGCGGGGGTTGTGGTTCAGCAACAAAACTCAAACCCGGGAGCCGACGCAAAAGTGATGATTCGTGGTAACCGTTCGCTTAAAGCTACCAACGATCCTCTTTATGTTGTTGATGGTGTTCCATTGGTGGTAGGATTAAGTGAAATCAGCCAATCAGATATCGAATCGATTGACATTTTGAAAGACGCATCTGCTACAGCCATTTATGGTTCGAGAGGTGCTAACGGTGTTGTGCTGATTACAACCAAAAAAGGTAAAGAAGGTAAAGCAGTTGTGGATTACAACGGTTATTATGGTATTCAGAATGAAGCCAAAAAACTGGAACTTTTCAGTGGTGCCGAATGGGTTGAATTCCTTCGTGAAGCTTACCGTACAACTGGTAAATATCCGGCTAAGCCAACATATGCAATGGATACTCAGATGATGCCAGTTGGGCAGGAAAACGACCCCAATGGTATTGCCTATAAAATACAAAATGCTTACGATGCCGATGGTTCCTGGCATCCTGAACGTTTGGTGACAACCGACTGGATGGGCGAAGTAATGCGTCAGGGTCAGGTTCAGAACCATGAGGTAAGTGTTCGCGGAGGTACCGAAAAACTGAAAGTTTTAGCTTCGGCTACTTATTACGATGAAAAAGGTTTGTTGAAAACCAAAGATTATTCACGCTACTCAGCCCGTGTAAACTTCGATTGGGATATTTCTGACTATGTGAAAATTGGTGGACAAACTCAGTTCTCGCACTTCGACCGCAACGATGGACCTAACGTGTATGATGGAGTAAAGAGTCTTTCTCCTCTTGCCAATATTCGTGATGCTAACGGCGTTCTGTTTAACCGCCCCGGTAACGACCCACAGTTGTGGAACCCGGTACTCAATATTACTGAGGCAAAAGTACTTTACAGAAAAGACCGCTTCTTAGGAAGTTATTATATGGAAGTTAAATTGCCATTCGACATCCGGTTCCGTTCGAATTTTGGTTTGGACTTTGGACCTTATCTTGATCAGCGTTTTTATGGTTCACGTAGCTCTGACCGTCAGGGAGGTTTGGCCCGTGCTGAAAACGGTGGAGATACCCGTACCATGTACACCTGGGAAAACCTGATTTACTGGAACAAAATTATCAAGAGCCATTCATTTGGTGCTACTTTGATGCAGTCGATCCAGCAGGAAAAATTTGAATCTTCACGTATTAATGTATTGAACCTGCCTTATGAATCACAATTGTGGTATAACGTAGGTAGTTCGCCAACCATTTCAAGTGTTGACAGTAAATACACCAAATGGCAGCTGGCTTCATTCATGGGACGTATCAACTATAGTTACAAAGATCGCTACCTGTTAACTGCTTCAGCTCGTTACGACGGTGCTTCACGTTTGGCTCCAGGCAATAAATGGGTATTGTTCCCATCGGCTGCATTGGCATGGCGTATCAGCGAAGAAGGTTTCATGAAAGGAAATTCAACTTTCAGTAACCTGAAACTGCGTGCTGGTTTTGGTATTACCGGTAACTCAGCTATCGATCCATATAAAACAGCTGGTAATCTTGGATATGCCCGTTACAATTATGGTTCAACAAATGCAATGGCTTTCTATCAGAATGAAATGCCAAACCCTGATTTGAAATGGGAAAAAACTAAACAGTATAATGCCGGATTGGATTTCGGAATTTTGAAAGGCCGCATCAGTGGGGTTATCGACGTTTATCTTCAGAATACTTCAGACCTGTTAATGGACAGACAATTGCCTCAGGTTTCAGGTTTCAACAGCGTTGTGTACAACATTGGTAAAACCCGCAACAAAGGTATTGAGGTAACTATTAATACCCAAAACGTTCAGTCGAAAAACTTTACATGGAGTACCGACTTCATTTTTGCCCGCAACAAAGAAGAAATTGTTGAACTTTATGGTGGTAAAAACGACGATACAGGTAACGGATGGTTCATTGGGCAACCTTCGCAAGTGTATTACGACTACAAGTTCCTTGGAATTTGGCAGATAGGCGAAGAAGCTGAAATGGCTAAATATGGTTCAGCATTTAAAGCTGGAACAATTAAGGTTGCCGATACCAATGGCGACTATAAAATTACAGCTGAAGACCGTCAGATTATTGGAACACAGCGTCCAAAATTCACTGCCAGTATGTCGAACTATTTTACATACAAGAATTTCGATCTGAACTTCTTCATTAATTCATCATATGGTAATATGCTGAAATTTGACCGTAACATGAGTTTCAACGGCCGCTACAACAGTTTGAAAGTGAATTACTGGAGGGTAACCGAGTACGACGCCAATGGTGTGGCTATTGCAAGTAATGGCAGTAACGAAGCTCCGCGTCCAAACAACGGTATTGAAAACCCGGCTTATCGCGATGCAATGAATTATTTCAAGGCTTCATTTATTCGTTTGAGCAACGTTACTTTGGGTTACAACATTCCTAAAAGTCTTGTTTCAAGGGCAAAATTGTCGAAGCTTAGATTGTACACAACTGTTCAGAATGCTTTCTGTATCACCAGCTACCCGGGAACTGACCCGGAAAGTGGTCAGGACTTTAATGCTCCAATGCCTCGTACATTTATGTTTGGTATTAATATGAGCTTATAATACAATGTCATTTAAAGAAGCATTACAACATAAATTAAAAAGGATATGAAAAAAATAACTAATTATATAATTGCAATACTGCTTATTTTCTCTTTTTCGGCGTGTAAAAATTACCTGGAAGAGGAAAGGTATACCGATGTAGGTTACGATTATTTTAAAACCAAGGTTGGGATGGAGTCGGCTGTTACTGGTGTTTACCAGTGCATGAGATGGTATACAGGAGCATGGAATCAAGGTGGAAATAGCACTTCTGGCGGTAATCAGGAAACTTATTTCTGTCTTACAGAGTATGGTACCGATTTTACCTGGGAAGGTACCGATGGTGGTAACAAAGACCCATTCAATAAATATCTGAGCTCGTTGAATTCACAGCAAGATGTTATTAATAAATTCTGGAATAACAATTTCAAAGCGATTTCCCGTGCCAATACCGCATTGATGTACTTGCCTGAAGTGCCGGATATGACCGATGCTCAAAAGACTCAGCGTGCTGGCGAACTTAAATTTTTGCGTGCTTATTTCTATTTTGATTTGGTACAGCATTACGGCGCTTTGCCATTGGTTACTGATGGTAATGTTACCGAGGTAATTACCGATTTCAAGCGTTCACCTGTTTCCGATGTTTACAAACAAATCATCAGCGACCTGAAAGCAGCTTATGCTGTGCTTCCTGATGTTGCTCAACAGTCAGAACGTGGACGTGCAACCAAATGGTCGGCTTCGCATTTGCTGGCAAAAGTATATCTGACACGTATCAGTGCTGAAGCATCAGTTCGTGGAGGAAAGACAACTGATTTGGATAGTGCTGCATTCTATTCAGAAGCAGTTATCAATTCAGGAAAATTCTCGTTGGAATCGAACTTTGCCAATGTGTTTGAGCAAAACAACCAGAAAACTTCGAAAGAAATCATCTGGGACGTTGAATACACCAAAGACGCTCTTTTCAACGGTGCAGGTAGCTCAACTTCTGATGGTGGTAACCAGTTACACCTTTATTGGGTAACTCAATACGACGTAAAACCTGGTATGACCCGCGATATCGCCAATGGTCGTCCATGGAAACGTATGCGCCCGAATCCACAGATCATCAATTCGCTGTGGGACCGTAAAAATGACTCACGTATTTTCAAAACATTTAAGTGGACATTCTATTGCAACAACGCTGGAACAGCAACTAAATGGGCTGATAAATATTATTACATCAACCCAACTACCAATGCTGAGGATAAAACTGATGTAATTTACACTACACCTGCCGAATTGGTTGGAAAACCGAAGTTTAAAGGTGGTGATACTGCCATTTATATCTCTTCGAAATACTATGGCGGGCTTTCATATTATTCATCGACCAATCCAAAACAAACCTTGTTGGATAAAGATAAATATCGCAAGATGTTGATTGATATTGCCAAAGCACCATACTTATATATTCCTGTTGATAAATACGATACCAACAACTTCCCATGTATGTTGAAATGGTTGGATGACCAACGTCCGGATATGAACTTCCAGGCTGGGTCAAGAAACTTCCACCGTATGCGTTTGGCCGAAACTTACCTTATTGCTGCTGAAGCTTATGGCCGTAAAGGTGATTTTGCAAATGCTGTAAAATACATCAACGTGGTTCGCAAACGTGCTGCTTATGCTGAAGGCGAAGCAAAACCAACACAACTTTATCGTGTTGAAGGTGGTACTCCAAACACAACATCTACTCAAAACGATATGATGGTAACCGAAGCTATGGTTAAAAGTCCGGTACTTCCTTCAGGTGCAGGATTCGATCCTTTTGTTGACTGGATGCTCGAAGAACGTGGCCGCGAACTTTATGGCGAGCTGAACCGTTGGGAAGATTTGGTAAGAACCGGAACCTTGGTTGCCCGCGCCAAACTTTACAATCCTGATGCTGTGGCAAACATTAAAGATTACCACAAACTGAGACCAATTCCGAATACTTACATCGACCGTTTGTTGCCAAAACCAGCAATCGCTGATGTGCAAAATCCGGGTTATTATTAATGGAGTTGAGGGCACCTGTTCGTTAATTTGAGCAGGTATCCACAAGATACTTCCTACATATTGAAGCAGTTCTTTTTGCCACAACTCTGAATAGGAGTTAAGGTCAAAAGAGCTGCTTCTTTTTTTATGGAACGTGGAAATTAACCTGAAATAATCCGATATCGTCGGTAAAAATTCAATAAACTTCTATTGTTCTTCTTTTGATCGATCGCTTGTCTTACTTTTATGTAGTAGTTTTGTAAAACGCATGTCACCTACAGGCCGAACCCTGAAATGGTGCACTACGAAACTCGTGAGTTTGCCTAACATTATTCAAAACTTAAACCGACGATGAAAACGAAAATTTTTACTTTGTTTTTTTCATTGCTGACTGTAGCCTTGTTTGCACAACCAGGCGGTCGTCCAAATGAAATTAAAAAGCTGATCAGGATTGAAACCGACAACACGGCTTTAATTTATTCAGTGGGTGCCAACCAAAAACTTTACCAGCTTTATCTGGGTGAAAAATTAAAATCAGTTGACGAGTATAAACTAATCAATCCTAAAAATGAGGCTTATATTCCATCGGGAACCGATAATCTTTTTGAGCCTGCCATCCGGATGCTCCACAATGACAGGAATCCTTCGCTCGAATTACTTTATTCCGAAGACTCAGCTACCGAAAACGGTGACGTGATAACTACTACAATTTTGCTGAAAGATCCGAAATATCCGGTGGAGGTGAAGCTTAATTTCTCAGCTTTCAAAAAGGAGAATATCATCAAAACATGGGCTGAAATCAAACATCAGGAAAAGAACCCGGTAACCCTGACAAATTATGCTTCGTCGATGCTGCACATGGATGCCGACAAATATTGGCTAACGCAATTTCACGGAGACTGGGCTCAGGAAATGCGCATGGAAGAAAGCCAGCTCACCGCCGGAATTAAAACCATCGACAGCAAGCTCGGAACCCGCGCCAACATGTATGCAACTCCGGTATTTTTCCTGGCCAAAAACACTCCGGCTACCGAAAATGCGGGCGAAGTAATTGCCGGAACTTTAGGCTGGACCGGCAGTTTCCAGATGTCGTTTGAAATTGACAACAGCAACTCGCTCCGCATGATTTCGGGTATAAATCCGTTTGCTTCGGAATATCACCTCAAGCCAAACGAAAACTTCGTAACACCCGAATTTATATTTACCTACAGTGCTACCGGTAAAGGAGTAGCAAGCCGCAACTTCCACAAATGGGCACGCAATTATGGCGTTTTAGACGGAAACGGCAATCGCCTCACATTGCTCAACAACTGGGAAGCAACCTATTTCGATTTTGATGAAGCCAAACTGACCGAATTATTTGGTGGTGCCAAAGAATTGGGCGTTGATTTAT
>JAJZSZ010000226.1 GCA_021849365.1 Bacteroidota bacterium
TTCCTTAGCAAAGTACAGCGGAACAATTGGAATTTTTTCCAGGCGAATGTATTGCCAGATATCAAGCTCAGTCCAGTTCGAAATCGGGAAAACACGGATCGATTCACCTTTGTGGACGCGGGCATTATAAATGTCCCACAATTCAGGACGCTGGTTTTTAGGATCCCATTGATGAAATTTATCACGGAACGAGAAAATACGTTCTTTGGCTCGCGATTTTTCTTCGTCACGACGGGCGCCACCAAATGCAGCATCGAACTTATATTTATTCAGTCCTTCGAGAAGGGCCTGAGTTTTCATTACATCAGTGTGGTATTTACTTCCGTGGGTAAACGGACCAACACCAGCCTCAAAAGCAGCCTTGTTATAATGTACAATGAGGTTCCAACCGTTTTCGCGGGCATAATTATCGCGGAATTCAACCATTTCGCGGAATTTCCATTTCGAATCAATGTGCATCAATGGGAAAGGTACTTTCCCGGGATAAAAAGCTTTCTCGGCCAGACGAACCATCACCGAAGAGTCTTTTCCGATGGAATAAAGCATCACCGGATTTTCAAATTCAGCAGCAACCTCGCGAATGATGTGAATGGCCTCTGCTTCCAATTCTTTGAGATGTGAAAGACTATATTCTGTCATACGTTTTAAATTCTATTTTATTGAAGCGCCTAAAATAATACTTAATACTCTTTTATTGGTCGGTATTAATACTGACTGAAGAAACATTGAATAAGATTTAAAGTTTATTTAGTTTTTGATTGCAGGCAACATTGAAAGAGATGCCGGGTTACTGCACCATGAAGTTGGGATTTCGGAGATCTTCCTTGTTGTAAATCAATTCGTCGTTTGTTTCCGGACAAATTATATTCTTCCCTGCAGCCAGAGCAATAGCGTGTCCGGCAGCAGTGTCCCATTCCATGGTTTTTCCGATTTTAGGATACACATCGGCTGTTCCCTCGGCCACCATGCAAATTTTCAACGAACTACCTTTGTTGATGATACGAACATGCGAATGAGCTATCCGAAAATTTTCAATATACGCTTCTGTTTCGCGATTAATATGCGAGCGACTGATGGCTATTACGAATTCGTTTTTGCCTGTTTGCTCCGGAAGTTTTACTCCTGATTCCTGCATCATTTCAAAACAACAGTCTTGAGGTGGATTTATCATCCTGAACGCTCCCAACTCCGGAATTCCAGCATAAAGTTCACCTGAAACAGGGGCATAAATAACTCCGGATATTGGCTTATTTGCTTGAATCAATGCTATATTGACTGTGAATTCGTCGTTGCGTTTGATGAATTCCTTTGTGCCATCCAACGGGTCGACCAGCCAAAATAGTGTCCAGTTTTTCCGCTCAGCATAACTTAAATGAGTACCCTCTTCGCTTAAAACTGGTAATCCTGAAGCTTGAAGCTTTTCAATAATTTCAGCATGGGCCAGATGATCAGCTACAGTAACCGGGGTATTGTCATCCTTCATCTCGATGTTAAAATCCGAAGAAGAATATACTTCATTGATTTTATTACCGGCACTGATGGCAGCTTTTATTGCCAGATTGGTTAACCAAACTGTATGATCAAGAAATTCAGGGTCGAGCACCATGATTTACTTTTTCCAAACTTTATCGCGAACCAAATAAATCCGCTCGATAATATCAACAACCTTCAATCCTTCAAGAGCGTTGGTACTGATCGGAGTTTTACCATTCAAGGTTTCAACCACATTCTGAATAACCAGATGGTGATTTTGAGCTGATCCTTTATAGAGGCCATAATCGTTTGGCGGAGCACTCGCTTCCAGTTCTGGCATTTCGTAATCTTTGATATTACAGTAAACCACCTCATTCATATATTGACCAGCCACTTTTATGGTGCCTTTTTCGCCAATAATGGTCATGCTGCTTTCCAGGTTTTCGTGATAAATAGCAGTCGAATAATTTAAAGTTCCGATGCCCTGATTCACAAACTCAAAATTCACGATCCCGGTATCTTCAAAGTCGGTTAAAGTCTGATGGTTAAAGTCTTTGAACTGGCCATTGATATTTTTAATGTCGCCAAATAACCAGTACATAATGTCGATAAAATGGGAGAATTGGGTGAATAACGTTCCACCATCAAGTTGTCCGTCGCCATGCCAGTTTTGGCGTGTGTAGTAACGGCCATCGCGGTTCCAGTAACAGTTTACCTGCACATGAAACAGCTGTCCCAATAACTTCTGATCCATGACATTTTTTAGCCAGACAGATGGGGGAGAGTAGCGGTTTTGCATTACGCAGAAGACATTGCGGCTTCGTTCCAGCGATTTAAACACAACTTTTTCCGCATCGGTTTTGGTCAGCGCCATTGGCTTTTCAACTACCACATGCAATCCTTTATCCAAAGCCAGCAAAGCCATCTCAGCGTGTAAACCGTTTGGGGTGCAAATGTTCAAAACATCCAGCTCATTCTCTTTTTCGAGCAATTCTTCAATCGAACGATAAAAAGGAATTCCAGTGTACGAAGTTTTACATTCTTCCGGCGTTCGAATATCACAAACGGCAACCAGTTCAGCATCCGGATTGCGTAAAATCATTTCAGCATGGCGCTTGCCGATGTGTCCTTGTCCTACAACGGCAAACCGTATTTTATTATTTGAAGACATATATAATCTTAGATTTTTGATACTTTTCCATTCTCCAGCTGATACTGTTCGCGGCTTTCAGGACAAACAGCCAACCCGTCTGCATTAAATTTTAGCTTGTGTCCATATTCACTCATCCAGCCTGTTTGCCGGGCCGGATTCCCAACAACCAGAGCGTAATCAGGTATGTTTTTAGTAACGACGGCACCTGCCCCAATAAAAGCATATTTACCGATGGTAATTCCACAAACAATAGTGGCATTGGCTCCAATTGTTGCCCCTTTTTGCACCAAGGTTGGTTTGTACTCGTTTTTACGGATAATGGCACTTCGCGGATTAATTACATTGGTAAACACCGCCGATGGCCCAAGGAAAACGTCATCTTCACAAATAACTCCGGTGTAAACCGACACGTTATTCTGAATTTTAACCCGGTTACCAATCCTGACTTCAGGAGAAATAACCACATTTTGGCCAATTGAACAATGTTGTCCAATGGTACAATCTGACATGATGTGCGAAAAATGCCAGATTTTGGTTCCTTCTCCAATTTGGCAATTGGCATCGATAACTGCAGTTTCGTGTGCAAAAAAAGATGATTCCATTAGCTGAAGAATTCACGAATTGACGAAGTAATATACTCAAGTTGTTCCTCTGTCAGTTCGGTGTGCATGGGCAAAGATAGCACTTGTTCTGATAGTTCTTCCGACACAGGAAAATCGCCTTTCCGGTAACCCAAATACTGATAAGCTTCCTGTAGATGCAGTGGCCGTGGGTAATATATCATACTCGGAATTCCTTTATTGGCAAGAAAACTTTGCAGTTTATCGCGTTTTTCAGGCACCTGAATGGTGTATTGATGAAATGTGTGCGAACTGTACGAAACTCTGACGGGAATAATTAATCCCGGAATTCCGGATAGTGCCTGATCATAGACAGTAGCCGCAGCCTGGCGAGCCGCAATAAACTGATCGAGATATTTGAGTTTTACATCAAGTATGGCAGCCTGAATGGCATCGAGCCGCGAATTCATCCCTATTTGCTGATAATAATAGCGTTTGCTCATGCCATGGTTTGCAATAGATCGCATGTTGCTCGCCAAATCATCGTTGTTTGTGTATAAAGCACCACCATCGCCAAATGCTCCCAGATTTTTAGTCGGAAAGAATGAATTACAGGCAATATCACCAATCGTGCCGGCTTTTGCCGTCAGTCCATTTTTGAAAATATATTCGGTTCCCAGCGCCTGGCAGGCATCTTCGATGATAAACAGATTATTTTCGCGGGAGATATGGCTCAACGATTCCATGTCAGCACACTGCCCGAACAAATGTACCGGCACCAAAGCCTTCGTTTTATGGTTTATGCGATTATTTACTAGCTCGGGTCTGATATTGAATGTATTTATATCAACGTCGACTAAAACAGGCTTTAATTTTAGCAAAGCCAATACTTCGAGCGTTGCAACAAAAGTGAACGGTGTTGTAATTATTTCATCTCCTTCCTCCAAATCCAGAGCCATCATTGCAATTTGCAGGGCATCAGTGCCATTACCGCACGAAATGACATGATTTACATCAAGGTATTCTTTTAGATTCTCCTCAAACTCGTTAACTTTTCCTCCTTTTACGAATACGGAAGTGCGAATAACCTCCTGCATCGCAAGGTCTATCTCATCTTTTATTTTTTGATATTGACCGTAAAGATCAACCATTTGGATATTCATAAACTACTTTTTATAACCGGATGGTACATCCAATAATTTGATAAGCGAAAATAGGAATTTGTTTGAACAGATTGTTGATTTGCTGTTCGGGATATAAGGTTATGGTTGAATAAATTTATATCAATCACTAAAAATTGGGAGTTATGCAATAATTTGAACATTGATTATTAATGAATTATAAAAAATAATTGAATTTATTTGAAGAGGTATTGTAATTTTAAATTTTAAAACATATTTTTGCAACCGCTTTTGAAAAACAAAAGCACAATAAGGATGACTCAGTAGCTCAGCAGGTAGAGCACATCCCTTTTAAGGATGGGGTCCTGGGTTCGAATCCCAGCTGGGTCACTTTTAAACAATAAAACCACTTGATTATCAGGTGGTTTTGTTGTTTTTATGGCTTCGGGATAAACATAGGGTAAACAATTTTTAGAAGATTTTTACGATATTATAGAGCCCTAATTTCTTCTTTTTCGCAATCGAATTTAATTTTTGAAAATTGCTTAACTGACTGCAAGCTATTAGGTTATACGGTTTTGAATATCCGTCTGCAACCATTTTTTCATTTAGACATTTTCCGTCCGAAAGATACACATAGGCTAAGGTTCTCCCATAAGCATCCTGATGGTTTTCTTTCTCCAATGCTAATGTTACCTGTGTTTCAGGTGGCGCGAGTTTTAACAGGTACTTGTGTGCCATTCTACCCAATTCCATCAACAATTGACCGGCAACATGGGTTTCCCGTTCATCTTGTAAAAGTTTTTTGCATGGCTTAATTTCCGGGGCATCAATGCCCAAAAACCGCACTTCTTCCTGCTCTCTGTTGAAAATATTTTCGACGATTACTCCATCGCCATCAACAACATTGATGATTTTAAGATGCGTTTTTAAAAAGTATGGTTCTTTTACGTTAAACTGCATTGCTTTGCATTGTTCTAAATATTGATAATCAATTAATTAGATTGTAAATTTACAATAAAAAAATAGTATTTACATTTAAAAATTATCACAATGGCAAAACAAGCAGGTCCATTAAAATACCAGGGAACTTTGGGTGATATCCGCCATTTCAAAATCAAAGGATTACCTGGTCATTATGCAGGTTTAGTTGGTGGCCCTTCGGGCGAACAGGTAAAAACCGCTTCTGAGTTTGAAAGAACCCGTGAAAATATGAACGAGTTTTCAGGTTGTGCGTCAGCCGGAAAATCAATTCGGGTTGGACTTTCGCAATTAATGAAACAAATGAGTGACCCGCAATTGACCGGAAGGTTAACTGCCATCATGAAAAAGATTAATCTGGAAGACCAGACCGAAGCCAGGGGGTACAGGGCAATCCTGATATCTACACAAAAGCAACACTTAACCGGATTGGCATTTAACAGAAATGTAAGTTTCGACAGCATTTTTTCAGCTCCATTCACCCTTGTGAACAATACTGAAAGAAATGGTGCTTCTTTCACCGTTCCGGCCTTCAATCCGATGAGTTTTGTAAATTCACCAGCAGGAGCAACACACTTCAGATTGATAAATGCGATTTCGGTTATTTCGGATTTTGCGTATAACAGCAACTCAGGAAACTATGAACCTATCGAACCTGCATTAAATGAAGTTTCAGATGTCGCCTATTCCGACTATTTGGATTTAGGAACTAAAATCAATGTTGCAACTGAAGTTACATCAATTCTTCCCGGTTCTCCGGCAATGAATGAGAATGTTAGCGTATTGAATTGCATTGGTATCGAGTTTTACCAGCAAGTTGGAGCGAACTATTACCTTTTTAATTCAGGTAATGCACTTAAAATTCAGAATATTTTCTAATTGAAATACAGGGCTATTATCTAAGGAAGCCTCACCAATCCGGTGGGGTTTCTTTTTTATCATTTTTCACTAATACATAGCTTATATTGCCCTTATCCACGAATCAACTATTGATTAGTCATTCTTCTCTGAAATTGATACAGCAAGTGATTTCGGAACCCAAACCAAACATTTTTAAAAGAAAAAGAAAAAAACCGAAAAAAAAGAAAAAGAAAGCCTTTTTTGAGGGTGGCGAGGCTGGGCTGTCAAGGTTTTTGCGAAAAAAATACTACCCGAAGGGTGGAGATTTTTTTTGCAAAACCCGCAGGGCTTGACCTTGATAGCCCAATTGGGGAGGGCTTGTGCGCAGCCACCCTAACTTTGCTTTCCTTTTTTAATTTTTTATGCTGTATAGGCCTCCATACTACTTTTAACGATAAATAGCAATAAGGCACGAATTACTGTTTTCTTTTGTAGAAAAAATCAGTTTTTATGGAAAATCCATTTGAAATAATCATTCAAAGATTAGATTCTATTGAGCGATTGCTTATTGAAATGAAATCAGGTTCACGCATTGAAAATGCACCAATCTGGAAAGGAAATGAATTAATGAATGTGCAGCAAGTGGCTGAGTATTTATCATTGGCTGTACAAACTATTTATAGCTTAGTACATAAGATGGAGATACCGAATTTTAAACGCGGTAAACGGCTCTATTTTAAGAGAACGGAGATTGATGATTGGATAGGGCAATCCAGGCGGAAAACGATGGTTGAAATTGAACAGGAGGCTTCAAATTATTTAATTAGGAAACGGAAAGCTAAATTTTGAAACAGAATGTTCATGAGTGGCACAATTCAAACGGGGTGAGCAATATCGCAGTGGAAAGTAAATAGCACGATGCTGATTGCGGGAGGGGAAAAACAAAGGTGGTGATTGAGCGAAATGAAGCAATTGCGGGGGATGGAATGGAGCATCAGATGGCTGCTTTTACAGGGAAGGAATTGTAATGCAAAACTGCAAATGTTGCAAAGTTTGCAATCTGTGTGAAGGATAAAAGCAGCCGCGATGCGGAATGAAATAAGGGCTGGTTTGCGGAATGGAGCGAATGAGCCACTTTTGTTGTGCGGTGCTGAAGTTGGTGAATGAAAGAAGGCAAAATGTAGTGTAAGGATAGTGAAGAGAATGCAGCGAAGCAAAGGAACGAAACGCCTGAACGGAATGACGCCGATTGAATGAACCTACTGCAAGCACAGGATAGGAGACAAACTAAATTTTACTTTCCACTGCACCGCTGAAAGGGAGGTGGGGAATTTTGTGGTAGA
>JAJZSZ010000006.1 GCA_021849365.1 Bacteroidota bacterium
TTTCCATCATAATCGAGCCGGCTGATGCCCGGAACAATGATGCCCAGCTGATCCTGCGAACCTGAAACATACTTGCTCCCGGGAGGATTTTCGGCACCAAATAAAAGCTGCGCATTTCGAACCGGATTGCCTTCAGGCATTTTTCCTCCCCACAATTCGGCGGCTACTTTTCGCGAGCTGGTTGCCATTCCCGAGCGGTCGTTAAAATCGGTGGTTGGCCATATTTGTGCCACCACAACCGATCCCGGATGAATTTCGGAAACCCACGGTTGATCCATCCAGCCTCCGGCAATGCAAATGCGGTAAGGAAACTGTAACTCTTTCTTGGAGCTTGAACTTGAACGGGCTGGAAGCCCTTCTTCCGGAATACGTTCCAAAACCACCAGTTCAACATTATTTTCCTTGCAAATCCGTGCTTTTCCTTCGGTATAACCATCGGTATTCACAACGAAAATATCGGGTTTCAGGCGCTTCATATCTTCTTCAAAATCGAGCATTCCCATGCCCGACGACACGAATGCTTCGGTAACATATTTAACGGCGCCCACCATGTAAACCCGTTCTTCCTGCGTAAAGTAGGGTTTTTTACCCTTCAGCTGAAAGAGGTTTTCGTCGCGGCCAACACTCACATATAACTTGCCGTATTGAGCTGCTGTTTTAAAAAAGGCTACGTGACCGGCATGCAAAAGATCGTAACAACCACTGACCAATACTTTTTTATCACTCATAAGTTTTCGAAAGTCTTAGAAAAGGGCCGGCGGCCGACTGCTAGTTGTCAGCCGCTGGCTTATTTTGTGATTTATTTAATCCCTCCGGTTACCATTTGGGTGCGAATCCAGTCGTAGGTTTCTTTCATCCCTTTGGCCAGCGGCAGGCTTGGTTCCCAGTTCAGAAGTTCGAGAATCAGGGTATTGTCGCTGTTTCGTCCGCGAACGCCTTTTGGTGCATTCAGGTCGTATGTACGGTTTAATTTTATTCCGGCTATGTTTTCAACAATGTCAACCAGTTGATTGATTGATACCATTTCGCTGCTGCCCAGGTTAATAGGCTCAATAATGTCGCTGTACATGATTTTCAGGATACCTTCAACGCAGTCGGTAATGTACATGAAGCTGCGGGTTTGTTCGCCGTCGCCCCAAATGTTGATGTCTTTTTTGCCATAGAGTTCAGCTTCGAGCACTTTTCGGCACATGGCTGCAGGTGCTTTTTCGCGTCCGCCGTCCCAGGTTCCGTGCGGGCCGTAAACGTTGTGGAAACGTGCCACACGGGTGTTAATTCCGTAATCTTCGCGGAAGTGGCGGCACATTCTTTCAGAGAATAATTTTTCCCATCCGTAGCCATCTTCGGCCTGAGCCGGATAAGCATCCGATTCTTTCAGTCCTGGATTGTTTACATCCTGTTGTTTTTCGCCGTTGTAAACACAGGCCGACGAAGCATAGAAGAACCGGTCGATACCCAGATCTTTGGCTGCCATCAGCAAGTGCGTATTGATTAAAACACTCAGCATACATTCGGCTTTGTGAGTTTCGATGAAACCCATTCCTCCCATGTCGGCTGCAAGGTTGAACACTTCGTTGTATCCGTTCAGGGCAGTATAGCAGTTTTCTTTGCTATTCAAATCCAGAACAAGGTTATCAATGTCGGTGTGTACCTGATACCATTGATTCAATGGTTTTTTATCAACTGCACGCACATCGTTTCCTAAGTCTTTTAATTTTCTGGCCAGGTGACCGCCGATAAAACCACCGGCTCCGGCTACTACAATTTTTTTCATTTCTGTATGTATTGATGTTATGATTAAACTTTGCTTTTCGTTCTTCGGTTTTCGATTGGGTTTAGCAAAGATCGGTATAAAAAATTCGTCTGCAACACCTTAAAACAGGGCTGAATATTGCAAAGGTTTGCGCAAAGGTTTGCGTTTCAAAAATATGTTGCGGAACATCTTAAGAACGGAGAGATCAAATCTCAGAAGGATTGATTTTGGCGATTGCAAGAAACTGACAGGTACATAAAATCCTGAATATTCTGTTAGCTTTGTGAGTGAAAACTCATTGCGTTACGGGTTATGCAAAAAGGCAAAAGTCATGTTTCGTTAAAAGATTTGGCACGCGAAATCGGTGTTTCAATATCAACGGTTTCAAGGGCACTGAATAACCATCCCGACATATCTCCGGAGGTGACTCAAAAAGTCCAGAAGCTGGCTGCAGAGTTGAATTATACACCAAATCCACTTGCGATGGGCTTGCTCAAACAGGCGACCCGCATGATTGGGGTGATTGTTCCTGATTTGGTGACACACTTCTATTCGTCCATTATTTCAGGTATTGAAGATGTTGCAGAAGAAAAGGGGTATTACATTCTGATAGCCTCGTCGAACGAAAAACTGCAAAAGGAAATTAAGGCTGTTGAAAACCTGATGAAGACCCGGGTCGAAGGCCTGATTGTTTGCCTGAGCCAGGAAACAAAATCGTATGGGCATTTCGACCGGCTGATAAACAACAATATTCCACTGGTTTTTTTCGATCGGGTGTGTCGAACAGATGAAGTGCCGTCGGTGGTGGTCAACAACGAAGACGCAGCATTAAAAATCACGAAGCATTTCTATAAAAATGGGTTCCGCCGCATAGCCTACATTGCTGGTCCCGAGTATCTGAATATTTCTCAGGAACGAACTCATGGGTATTTAGCCGGACTAAAAAGCTGCGGATTGGAATTTAGACCTGAATTACTGGAGAAATGTAACCTCAGTACCCGGGAAGCAACCAAAGCAACGGCGCGACTTCTCGATTTACCCGAGCCTCCCGACGCTATTTTTGGCATTAACGACACCGTGGTTTTTGCAGCGATGAAAGAAATTAAACAAAGAGGATTGAGAATTCCGGAAGATGTGGCTCTGGTTGGTTTCACCGACGAGTTTCACTCTACCGTTGTCGATCCGGCTTTAACATCAATTACTCACCCAACTTTCGAAATCGGTCAGGAAGCAGCACGTTTATTCTTTCGCTGTGTCGAAAATCCGGATAGCCGACCCGATCAGGTTGTTCTGAATACCAAACTGATCATTAGAAAATCGTCGGTCAGATAAAACTTCCGGAGATGGCATTTGTTATTTTGCCTGAAAAGTAAATAACCACTTAAAAGAGTACTCATGACATCCAGATTATTATCGCCGATCACCATAAAAAATATCACCCTGAAAAACCGAATTACCATTTCACCCATGTGCCAGTATTCAGCTGTCGATGGGTTTGCAAACGACTGGCATTTGGTTCACTATGGAAGCCGTGCCGTTGGAGGTGCTGCATTAATTATTCAGGAAGCAACCGCTGTTTCGCCTGAAGGCCGTATTTCGCCCGGGGATTTGGGTTTGTACAACGAAGAACATATTGAAAGACTGAAGGGCATTACTTCGTTTGTTCGTCAGCATGGCGCTGTGGCAGGTGTTCAGCTTGCACATGCAGGTAGAAAAGCCTCATGCGCTGTTCCATTGAATGGTGGCAAACAACTTAAAAAAGAGGAAGGTGGATGGACAACCGTGGCACCATCGGCAATTCCATTTAACCCGGAAGATGAGGCTCCGCAGGCCTTGGATCTGGTCGGAATTCAAAAGGTTGTGGATGACTTTAAAAAAGCTTCTGAAAGAGCATTGACTGCCGGTTTTCAGGTGGTTGAAATACATGCGGCACATGGATATTTGATTCACCAGTTTCTTTCGCCATTAAGCAATCAGCGTACTGATGCGTATGGCGGAAGCTTCGAAAACCGCATTCGCCTGCTGCTCGAAATAGTGAATTCCGTAAAAGGTATTTGGCCTGAAGATCTGCCCTTGTTTGTGCGTATCTCGGCAACCGATTGGGTTGATGGGGGCTGGAATGTGGATGAAGCTGTGAAACTTGCTGCAATTCTGAAGGATTTGGGAGTTGATCTGATTGATTGTTCATCGGGAGGAATGGTGCCTCATGCTAAAATTCCGGTGGCTCCGGGCTATCAGGTTGCTTTTGCTGAGCGGATTAAAAAAGAATCGGGAATTTTGACCGGTGCAGTTGGCTTAATTACCGAGGTTAAACAAGCAGAAGACATTCTGGCAAACAACCGTGCCGACCTTATTCTCATTGCCCGTGCCTCTTTGCGCGATCCTCATTTTGCGCTTCATGCAGCAAGAATTCTGGAAGACGACATTGCCTGGCCGGTGCAATATGCAAGGGCAAAACAGTAAAATAAAATCAGAAAGCCTCGGTCAAGCGAGGCTTTCTGATTTTATTTTTGCTTCAAACGAGAAAAAATGCCGTTCAGTTTTTAGCCCATAAAAGATTAACTACATCATTGTAACCTTTAAAACTCACGAATCTCTTTAAGAATTCATCACTTTCAATTCCACCTAACGTTCTGATTCTGTTCCAGTCCGTATAAGCGCCTTCGTTATCTCCAAGTTCATAGCGGCACATTCCTCTTGCCAACAACATACTTTTGTCGTTTGGATAACAGCATATAGCTTTGTTGTATGACCTTAATGCGCTTTTGTTATTTTTTGCAATAAAGAACTTTTTATTTCCTTTATCGAAATTTGGTTTGGCGAGAGCTAAAAAGTCTTTACTGCTTTTTGACTTTCCATCCAGACAAAAAACAATCGAAACTTCTTTTTCCATACTTACAAGCTCGCCGTTTTTCAATCCAGGACTCCACATTTTGTTTGTTGTTTCAAATACTCGCATAACTTCCCTGTCTATTTCCGGCGATACACTATTAATAACAACAATATCTTCAATTTTGCCCTGGGGTGTAACCGTAAAATGAACGACTTCAATTCCTTCTTTGTCCCACATTTTTGACTCTTCCGGATATTGAATATTACTTAGTAAATATTGTCTTAGCGAACTTTCTTTTAATTGATTGTGGGCTACTAACATAGATGGACCGTTAAATTTTGGAGCTGTAACTTTTATTCCTTCCAGTTCGTGAACATCGTCTTGAGCAAAAGCGAAGATTGCTCCAAATAAAAACAAAAGAACACTAATTAATTTTTTCATGGCGTTTAATTTTAAGTTTTCAATTTCTGCTGAAATGGATTGATAAAAAAATTGCTTTCAAATAGGTAGCACATTTTTTCCTGTTGGCCTGCATTACGCAGGCACAACGGGAAAGACAATCTGAATTCTGAAAGATGTTTCCATGGCCTGGTTGTTTAATAATGATCACGAAAATTACCAACTCAAATTTCGGGAGAAATGCGAGGCCACACTTAGAAACTATTTGTATGATTGTGTTAAATTCCGGCAAATCATTGAAGAAATAAATTCAATCGTTGAATTTATTTGCAAAAAGGAAGTTTATCGGGTTGAACTTGGAATTTTCGACCGATACAATTCACCCTGCGAGATGTATTCTCATATTCTACGGAACTACATTATTTTTTGATTTTTCAACCATTTGCTAACCCTGTCATGTTCAGCTTGATGCTCACTTATTATTTCATTCAATATTGCCTGAAACCGTGGCTCTGATCGTAATCGATCAAAAAGCGGATCATTCTGGATTAAGATGATAATCCAGCTATGTTTCCATTTTATGGTATTCATAAACAGGTTGAGCTGCTCGTATGCATTTTCTTTTTCCCCCAGAAATGCATAGACACCGGCTAAGTCATAATGAAAAAATGGATTGTTGATTCGCTGTAAATCAATTCCTTGGGTCGATAATTTAATCTGTTTTTCAAAATAGTAGTTTGCTTTTTCCTTAAAACCTTTCATCCAGAAAGCATATCCAATCCGGTGCATTTCATTGTAGGATAAAAGATCTGATTTCTCCAATTGGACAAGTAGTTTTTGATAGGTCTCCAAGGCCTTATCATACTGATGTAAAAAAATGTATGTCAGTCCCAGACCTCTGATAACTGTTGTGTTGGAAGGATCAATCTGATGTGCTTTTAAGAAAAAAACAAGCTTTCCCTGCCAGTTTTGCATATAATCTTCAATGAATCCCTGATTCAGAAAATAAGTAACAGAGTCTCTTGTTAATTTAAATACCTCATTGTCATAATATGAACCTTCTTTTGGGAATCCGGCCCAAAGAAAACAATTCCCAATAGCTGCGAGTAATTTGGGAAGATCACGTCCACGATGTAATGAAGCTGCTTTTATGTAATTGCTTAGGGCAATAACCGCATCCTTAAATTCGTATAAAAATCCCATCGCAGCATAGGCCTCCCAGCAGTTTGGATTAATTTTTATGGCCTGGCTAAATTCCTGAATAGCCAGTTCCGGCTTCCCGGTTTCCATATAATAATCACCTCTGACTTTGTAGGCTTCGGCCAGTTGATCGTCGAGCTTAAGTGCTTTATTCGCAAAGAAAAAAGAAGAATCGATAAATGAATTGGAAAGGTATGAATGAATAAAATTCTTTTCCCAGTATATGTTCGCCAAGCCAGAATAAGCTTCAGCATATTGAGGGTCAAAAAGTAGAGCTTGTCGATAGTGATATTCAGATGATTTCAACATATCGGTCTTTTTTTTATCCAAGCGGTATTCCCAAAGTTCTTCTCTCGCCTTTTGATAGAAATCGTACGCCGTCAGGTTAAGTGTAGGAAATTTTTCGAGTCGCTGTCTTTCTTCCTGTCCGATTTTGGCATTTAACTCATTCGCGATTGATTGAGCCACTTCGTTTTGTACTGTTAATATTTCTCTTTTATCACGGAGGAAATTCCCGACCCATATATGGCGTTCCCTGCGACCAGGCTCAATTAACTGTGCAATTAACTGAATGCTGTCGCCAATGACAAACAAACTACTTTCGAACAAATAGTCAACTTTTTGCTCCTGACAAATTTTGCGGGCAGTTTTTTTTGTGCCACGGTATTGTTCGGTTGAGGTTCGCGACATCACTCTCAAATCGGCAATTTTTGAAAGATATAATAAGATAGCATCTTGTAATCCATCAGCCATATACTGTTTGTTTGGGTCATTTCCCAAATATTTTACCGGAAGCACTGCAATTGATTTTTCCTTGTCATTACCGGATTTTGAGTCTGAAACTTCATTCACAATCAGCGAAATTGCGATCGCCCCAAAAATAACAGACCCCAAAATCACTAATAATTTGGTTTTCAAACTCCGGCTTTTTGTCTTCGCAATAGCCTTATCGGAGTGGTTGTTATCTCCGTTCGATAACTCTCGCAACCTTAACTCGCCCGGAGCATATCCAAAATATTCGTGAAAGCACTTATTGAAGTAGCTTGGGCTACCAAAGCCGACCCGGTAAGAAATCTCCGAAGCGGTCAGATCTTCATTTAGCAACAACTCTTTTGCCTTATTGAGTCTGGCCTCTCTGATGAATTGATTGATTGTTTGATTCGTAATTGATTTTAACTTTCGGTGCAGGTTTGAATGGCTCATTCCCATTTCCCGGATAAGATCTTCGACTCCAAATTCTTCATTTGACAAATTTGCGTTTACAAGATCTGTAAGCCTCTGCATGAAATCGTTGTTCATCTTTCGCTTGATTAAAATTCCTTTAATCGATACCCTTCCAGATTATAGATTCGTAATAAGGATCAATGAAATTCAGTCAATCAATCTTATTCGAGAAAAAACTACAAGTTCTCCTGCGTTTCCAACCACTTTTTAACTCGTTCATGTTCTGCCTGATATTTAGCTTCTGCCTCATTCAGAATTTCTTTAAACCGAGGTTCATTTCGGATGTTATCCAATAATGGATTCACATATTCTAAGGAACTACCAGAATCCCTAATTCTGCAAGCCGTTTTCCGGTTCGCTCATGTTCAGCCTGATATTTTGATTCAATGTCGCTGGCAATCTGCTGAAACCTGGCTTCCCCACGGATATTGTCGAAAAGCGGATCATTTTTCAGGTAAACCGTCCACCAATGGGCAAATGATTTCCTTTTATTTAAGATGTCTAAATTTTTGTAAGCCTCCTCTTTATTACCTATAAAAGTATAAGTAGCAGCAAGATCATAATAGGTGTGTGAGTCTGAGAAAAATCTTTGAAGTTTTATCATTTCCTGAGAATATTTGATTTGCTGATTAAAATAGAAATTGGCCTCTTTAAATTTGCCAAGTTTCCAATAGCAAAATCCAATACGATTCGCCCCATATGTAGGGATATATTCTGATTTTATTGATGCTTCAATGTATTTTTCGTAGAAAGGAAATAGTTCTTTGCTATTACTTAAAGATGAGCAATTTATACCTAAATTGATAATGTAGTCGGGATTAATCGCGTGGGCTTTTTGGGCATAGCTTAAAGCGTTTTTAATGTTTCCACGGCTAAGCTCAATAGAACTTAAGTTATTAAAATACCATACTGAGTCTCCAAGTATGGATAATACGTCGGTATAATACTTTTCTGTTTGATCAAAAAATCCGGCCCATTGATATGCATGCCCAATAGACATCAAAAAATAGGGATACTCCTTTCCCCTGTTGCGTTTCATTCCTTCGATATAATTGGTAATGCCTTCTGCAAAATTCTCCAATAAATAGTGCGAAATTCTTCCTTTATTATAATACGACTTAAAGTCATTGGGATCCAGTTCTATGGCTTTGTCAAAATCTTCAGATGCCTGTTCAATTTTACCTGTTTCCAGGTAACAACTTCCCCTCAGCCGATATGCCTCTGCCAACTGACTGTCATAGTTAATTGCCTGATTGGCAAGAATTAAAATTGAATCTGTAAAATTTTCTAAGTATTGATTTTTAACCATGGGTATTTGAACATTTTTATCCCACATTATCTCGCCTAATCCAACGTATGCCTTCGCAAATGTTGAATCTTGCGCTACTGCTTTTTGGTAAAAATTCCAGGCATTTACAAGTGCAGTTTTGTTGTGGTTGTCATTCTCGCATTTCATGTATTCATTTCGCCCTCGTTGGTAAAAATCATAAGCTACAAGGTTTGTCGTAGGTAATTTTCTGATAAGCTTTTGTTCTTCCGGTGTTATTGCGGCCTTTAATTCATTGGCGACGGTCTCAGCAATTTCACTTTGAACCGATAAAATGTCTTTCCAATCCCGATTATATTCATTCGACCACGCATGCCTTTCGTCGCTTGCTTTAATTAGCTGCAATATCAACCTGCTTTTTTCTCCATCCCTTAAAAAGCTGCCTTCCAACAGATAGGCCACATCGAGTTCTTTGCCAATCGCTTTTGCAGTTTTGTCGGTTCTTCGGTACTGCTCAACAGAGGTTCTGGAAATAACACGCAGATCCTTTATTTTCGAAAGATGAAGCAGAATTGCGTCCATGATACCGTCGGCAAGATATTGTTTATCACCATCATCACTTAGGTATTTGAACGGAAGTACGGCAATTGATTTTTCTTTGTCATTGCCGGATTTTGAGTCTGAAACTTCATTCACAATCAGCGAAATTGCGATCGCCCCAAAAATAACAGACCCCAAAATCACTAATATAATGGTTTTCAAATTCCGGCTTTTTGTCTTAGCGACAGGCTTATCGGAGTGGTTGTTATCGCCGTTCGATAACTCCCGCAACCTTAACTCGCCGGGAGCATATCCAAAATACTCGTGAAAGCACTTATTGAAATAAGTTGGACTGCCAAATCCGACCCGGTAAGAGATCTCTGATGCGGTTAGATCTTCATTTAGCAACAACTCTTTTGCCTTATTGAGCCTGACCTCTCTGATAAATTGATTGATTGTTTGATTTGTATTGGATTTTAACTTTCGGTGCAGGTATGAATGGCTCATTCCCATTTCCCGGATAAGATCTTCGACTCCAAATTCTTCGTTTGCCAAATTTGCTTCCACAAGATCTGTAAGCCTTTGCATGAACGGGTTGTTCATAGGACATTGATCTGATTGCTCGCGTTTAATTGTAGCAATATAAATTTACGACATTATTACCTGATAACAATTAGTTGATCATACTTTCTGAACCGACCTTAAATTAACGAGAGCTCAATTCATTGAAAAAAGCCCTGTTAAAAGGACAGTCGTCAACGAGCACAACCGGAAATCAATGCGTTGGTATTTAATCAATAAAGTATCAGCTCTCCGACGATAATCACAAATTTTATCGTTAACTTTAATAGACAATTCATTTGTCTGGCTTTAAATAGTGGGATGAACCTCAAAAATTTAGTGTTATGGCAAAATTTACCAAAGAAGATGCCCTGAGGTACCATGCTGAAGGACGTCCCGGCAAGCTTGAAGTAGTTACCACCAAACCGCATTCTACCCAACGCGATCTTTCGCTGGCCTATTCGCCCGGAGTGGCCCATCCTTGCCTTGAGATCGAAAAGAACTTCGACGACATTTACAAATACACGTCCAAAGGAAATCTTGTAGCCGTTATTTCAAACGGAACTGCAGTTCTTGGACTTGGAGACATTGGGGCCGGTGCCGGAAAGCCAGTGATGGAAGGCAAGGGTTTCCTTTTTAAAATTTTTGCTGATATTGATGTATTTGACATTGAAGTTGATACGCATAACGTGGATACCTTGGTTGAAACTGTGAAAAATATTGCTGTTACATTTGGCGGAATCAACCTCGAAGATATTAAAGCACCTGAATGTTTTGAGGTGGAAGAGCGGCTAAAGCGGGAAGTTTCCATTCCGCTTATGCACGACGACCAACACGGCACAGCCATCATCTGTTCGGCCGGAATAATTAATGCCCTTGAATTGGCCGGAAAAAAACTCGGAGATGTCCGCATTGTAATTAGCGGGGCCGGAGCTGCTGCCATTGCCTGTGCCAACCTGATTGTTTCGTTGGGTGCACGAAAAGAAAACATGGTGATGCTCGATTCCAAAGGGGTTATCCGGAAAGATCGAACCGACCTGAATAAATACAAAGCCGCGTTTGCTACCGATTTCGATCTTCATACCTTGCCCGAGGCTATGACCGGAGCTGATATATTCCTCGGGTTGTCTCAAGCCAACTTGGTTTCGAAGGAAATGGTTCGTTCGATGGCTCCCAACCCAATCATTTTTGCCATGGCCAATCCCGATCCGGAAATTCCTTACGACGAAGCGATGTCAGCTCGCGAAGACCTGATTATGGCTACCGGTCGTTCCGATTTTCCGAACCAGGTAAATAATGTGCTGGGCTTCCCGTATATATTTCGGGGAGCGCTTGATGTGCGGGCAACCTGTATCAACGAGGAGATGAAGCGGGCTGCGGTTTATGCACTAGCCGGTTTGGCCAAGGAAGCTGTTCCTGAAAGTGTAAGCAAGGCATACAACGTAAAGAATCTGGTATTTGGAAAGGAATACATTATTCCCAAGCCACTCGATCCACGACTAATTTCGACTGTTGCACCGGCAGTTGCCAAAGCCGCTATCGACAGCGGTGTTGCACGGAAACCAATCTACGACTGGGATCAGTATAAGCTTGAATTGAGCCAGCGGCTTGGTTTGGATAATCAGTTGTTGCACGGCATCGTGGTAAAAGCCAAACAACATCCAAAACGAATTGTATTTGCTGAAGGAAATAACCCGAAAGTGCTTAGGGCGGCAAATGAAGTTCTGCACGACGGAATTGCAGTTCCGATATTGCTGGGGAACGAGAACGAAATCAGGCAATTAATTGCAGAGAACCATTTCGATTTGCACACCATATCCATTATCGATCCGCACGCAACGGAAAGCGATCAGATGCGTGAGTCGTTTGCCAACCTGATTTGGGAAAAGCGTCGCCGGAAGGGAATTACGCTTGAAGAAGCTATGGAATTGACCTACAATCGCAATTATTTTGGCATCATGATGGTTGATGCCGGAGAAGCCGATGCCATGATCTCAGGCGTTACCAGTCATTATGGCGATGTCATGAGTCCGGCATTGAAATTAATCGGACCGAAATCCGGACTGGTCCACATTTCGAGCATGTACATTGTATTGACTAAACGTGGTCCGCTGTTCTTTGCTGATACTTCGGTTAATCTCGATCCCGATGTTCAAACCCTCATTGAAACGACTTTACTGGCTTCGGAAGAAGTGAAGAAGTTTAATATTGAACCGGTAATTGCCATGGTTTCCTATTCAAATTTCGGATCGGTTAAATCATCGGAACATACCCGTACACTTGACCGCGTGCGGCAAACCATTGCCTTCCTGCATCAGAATCATCCTGATTTGGTTGTGGACGGCGAGATACAGATGAATTTTGCACTCAACAAGGAATTGCGAAGCCAAAAATTCCCATTCACCCGGCTCGAAAACCGCGATGTTAATACCATCATTTTCCCAAACCTGACTTCAGGAAATATTGCATACAAACTGATGCAGGAGGTTGGTGGGGCCGAGGTGGTTGGCCCAATCCTCATGGGAATGAAAAAGCCTATACATGTGGTTCCAATGGAATGTTCGGTACGCGAAATTGTCAATATGGCGACAATTGCCGTCGTCGATGCGCAATAATTGTTTTTTTGTTTCTGTTCGTTTTAGGGTGGAATTTTAAAGAGGTCGTAACGACCTCTTTTTTTATTGCAAAATTTCGACACGTGCGGGAAAATAGCGCCCTTTGATTTTGTTTTTGTAGGCCGCTTTTAATATCATTGTGTAACCTAACCAAACAACCTATACGATGAATCACTTTTCCTGCAGAAGATTAAAATCGCTTCTTTCACTGATAGTTATACTTTGTTTCCAGAATAATATGCTGGTTCAGGCCGACGAAAATCGGTGGAAAATAAACCCTTCCGGTTCAATTTCATGGTTTATCGACAACCGTTTGCCTCATTCGGATCACATCGAAATGAGTGGCGACAGTATTTCGGCTATTCTTCGTTATGGCGTAAATGCTGATAAATCGTTTCAGATTGAGCGGCAGCTGGTGTGGCCCATGCTGAGAACCATTCCGAACAATACGCACGCCAGTTTAATCCGCTCGTTTTCTGAAGATTTGATTGGCAAAATATCAGTGAATGGTCGCCTTATAAAAGGCGAAAAAGTTGATGAAATTAGTCTGAATGGATTGATGACCGTTAAAAGTTCGGCTAATGGAATTGGGATTGAGCGGGTCATCTTTCCCTCAACAGCTCACCCGTTTTTTTACGAAGAATACAGGATTACAAATAGGCAGGACCGGCCACTTTCGGTTGAAATACCTGATTATCGGGTAGATTACACAACCGATCCGCAAAAAGGAACAGTAGGTAGTTACAGCGTAGTTTCAGAGGTAGCGGGAAGCGGTTTTTATACCCTGAAAAAGGACGAAAGCGTTAGGTTTGGTCTGGTGTTTTCGGCATATCCAAAAGGTAAAAACAAAGTTGCTACAGATATTTCTGCAGAAAGAAGCAGCCGCGAGAATCTGGTTGCTGAGTGGGAAAACAAATTGGTACTCGAAACTCCTGACCAGGTTTTAAATCAGGCTTTTGCGTTTGCAAAAATCAGAGCTTCTGAAAGTATCTATAAAACTGCAGGTGGATACATGCATG
Source organism: Bacteroidota bacterium (assembly GCA_021849365.1). Classification (GTDB taxonomy): domain Bacteria; phylum Bacteroidota; class Bacteroidia; order Bacteroidales; family Prolixibacteraceae; genus Aquipluma. The sequence goes on from JAJZSZ010000006.1 coordinate 13,412, forward strand.
GTCCTGGTGGCGGAGCTTACTATGCCGCAATCTGGGCCAACGATCAGGCCGAATATGTCGGGCCATTCTTTCCGTTTTTGGGTTACTCAAAGGGCAACGATGCTTCGGACAACGCTTACCTGCATTTTGCCCGGTTCATGAATCCGGAGTACAAGCCAATTCCGAGCTCAATTATTGCTGAAGGGAAAGATATCTGGAACGGAGCCGGGGACAGGGGCGATGCCGCTATGATTGCTTATGGGGCAGCCCGTTTCAGCCTTTCGCTGGGCGACAAACAAACCGCTGAAAAACTCTGGCCTTTAATTGAATGGTGCCTCGAGTACAACAAACGACACATAAATACAGATGGCGTTGTTTCGTCGGATTCGGATGAGCTTGAAGGTCGCTTTCCTGCCGGAAAAGCAAATTTATGCACTTCGAGTTTGTATTACGATGCATTAATCTCGGCTGCTGCTCTGGGAAAGGAACTTGGCAAACCAGCCTCTTTAACTTCAGTTTATGCCAAACAGGCTGCCGCGATAAAGCAGTCGATCGAATCGTTTTTTGGTCGCAAGGTTGAAGGGTTTGATACATACCGGTATTACAAGGAAAATGATGTACTGAGGTCGTGGATTTGTGTTCCGCTGACTGTCGGAATTTTCGATCGCAGCGAAGGAACAATTAATGCCCTTTTCTCTTCAAGGCTTTGGACCAAAGACGGGTTGGCCACACAGGCAGGCGATTCAACCTTCTGGGATCGCTCAACTTTATACGCATTGCGGGGAGTTTTGCAGGCCGGTAAAACCGAAAAGGCAATGGAATTCCTGAAATATTATTCTCAGCGTCGTTTGTTGGGCGAACATGTTCCTTATCCGGTTGAGGCTTATCCGGAAGGAGGACAGCGACATCTTTCGGCCGAAAGCGGGTTATATTGCCGCATTTATACCGAAGGATTGTTTGGCATTCGTCCGGTTGGATTGAGTAGCTTCACAATTACTCCGCAGTTACCTGCCGATTGGGATTTTATGCGGCTGAAGAAGGTCCATGGATTTCAGAAGGAATTTGACATTGACATTAAGCGCGAAGGTGACAAAATCCGGTTGACTGTTATGAGTAATGGGGCGGTCGTTCTAAATAAACTCGTACCAAACGGATCGAAACAGATGGTTAAGTTTTAGAGCCAGAAATCAGGCTTCCGTCTTATTAATTGTTTTGGGATGTAGCGTTACCAATTGCAGAATTATTGCAATGGCAACAACGATTGTGAGTTTCGCGAAATCGTGCCTCATGTTTCCGGCGTCAGCCGATTTTCCCATAAAACTGGTTATGGCCGCACCTGCCGAAATTCCGACAAGGTTCATCAGGCCATACCCGGTGGCACGGTATCGCGACGAAACAAACTGACAAAGAATAGGCATATTGTTTACATCGAAAATTCCAAAGCCAAGCCCGAAACACAGTCCGCCAAGCAGGATAAATCCGAATCCTGAGCCGTACCCAAGTAGAAAAAGGGCCGGAATGGTGAGTGCCAGTCCGATCACTCCTGTGTAAATCCGGCCTTTCAGGTTGTGCTGCGACCATCGGTCGGAAACATATCCTCCCAGTAATACTCCGGCCAGTGAGGCCAGGGCAGTTGTCATGGTCGCCAGCGGGCCTGCTTCCGACATGTCGAGGTGTAAAGTTTCGGAAAACAGGGTAGGGACCCAGTTTTTTACAGCCCAGCCGGGCAGACTTGGAGCCGAAAAATAAAAAAGCAGTACCCAGAATGCGACGTTTCCGAACAGAATCCTGAACGCATTGAATGCCATTGAAAGCTCCGTTTTGAACGAAGATCGTTCGGTTGATTCAACCTTGTAAGTTTTCTTTTCTTTCAGGAAAAACAGAAGAATAAAGCTGTAAACCATGCCAATTATTCCGAAGAGGAAAAATGTGGAGTGCCACGAAAGCTTTGTTGCAATGGTTGCTCCAAAACCACCCAGTGCCTGACCCAGATATATTCCGGTGGTGTGAATTCCGATGGCAAACGATCGAGTTTTGCCCAAATGATAGTCGGCAATTAACGACAGTCCGGCCGGAATATAAAAAGCTTCGCTGATGCCCATAATGGCCCGGAGTACATACAGCTGATCGAATGTTTGGGCGAAACCCATTCCCAGGGTGACGCTCGACCAGGTAAACAAACTTCCGACAATTAGCCACTTGCGGTTTATCCGGTCGGCAATAATGCCCGAAATGGGACTCATCAAGGCGTAAATCCAGAGAAAGATAGCCATGAGACGGCCGAAACTTTCGGCTTTGGCCAGTTCAGCAATATCTACCATCATCGAGGGTTTCATGGTCGAAAGCATCTGTCGGTCGAGGTAGTTGAGAACTCCGACCAGCCACAACAAACCGACTACAACCCACGGGTATATTGCTTTTTCTTTCATCTGAAAAGTTTAGTTGGTTTTGAATTTCAAAACTGAAAGCGAATTTAAGAAAACTCCGGCAAGTCTGGCTTTCGATTTTAATTCATGAAAAAGGAAGTTTAAGGCAAAAGGTGGTGGTTATTCCTGTTAGTATTTGGATCCGGATTGATTTTTTATTGATTAATCAACTTTTATTCCTATTTTCATCCGAAAAGTTATTGCTTTCGGCTTTAAAGAGAGGTAAAGAGATGAATATAAGGATTATCCGGACTTTTTTGCTTTTAATAATCATTGCAAGTATTCAACCTGCCTTTTCCGGGGAAAAATCGGGCATTACTCAAATTGATAGTCTTCGTAATACAGGAAGCAATAAAAAGGGAGTTGATAAAATATCTGCTCAACTGGAATTTGCCATGCAAATTATGGGAAAAGATGCCCAGGAAGCTCAGCGTTTAGCAAATTCAGCACTCATCGCAGCCAAAGCAGCAAAAAATAAATTGCTTGAAACCAAAGCTTATTATACGCTTGGAAGAGTAAGTGAAGCATCGGAGAACAAAGACGCTGCAGAGGCTTATTACGATTCGGCTTTAGTAATTGCAGAGGGAACCGGTGATCAATGGAATAAGGGAGAAATTCTTTTTCGGAAAGGGATTATCAAGCACAATCGGAGCGAAGAAATACATGCATTGGAGTATTTTAATGCATCGATTCAGGCTTGTCGGCTATCCGACAATTTCAAGATAATGGGTTCTTCCTATTCAATGATGGGAACCATATTCAGGGTTAACGGATTATACGACAGAGCAATAGAATATACTGTAAACTCGAAATTGAATTATGAGAAGGCGGGCTACCTGGAAGGTAATGCCTGGGCTGCATATATTTTAGGGCGAATTTATGCTGACTTGAAACTTCCGGAAAAGGCACTTGAGTATTTTCAGGAAGCATTGGGAGAATATACCAAGCAGGCTTCGGTTGATGGGAATGAAGATGGCGTAGCAATTTGCTACGAACAAATCGGTCTGTTGAATCTGGATTCGGGCAATTATGCCGAAGCAAAAAAATACATTGACAATACACTAAAAATTTACACCGATAAGAAATCGAAATACGGCATCTCAAATGCTCATAAAAATCTCGGTATTGTTGAGTATTCGATGGGTGATTATGGTCTTGCGGAGAAATATCTGAATGAGGCTCTTGCGATAAAAAAAGAAGTCAATGATTTACTTAGTTTGCCTACTATTTACGAGTACATCGGATTATGCCTTGTGGGTAAAGGGCAAATTAATGCGGGCCTGAAGAATTTAAGGCAAGGTTTAGCACTAGCTGTTTCGAACAACCAGAAGAAAATCCAGTTAAATATTTATTCAAAGCTTACTGAAGTTTATTTAGGTATCAATGATCTTAAGAATGCACTTGATTGTCAGAAAAAACAAATTGAAATTCAGGATTTAATACTTTCGGGTGCTGCCAACATAAAAATTGAGCAGTTGCAGGCCATTTACGAAATTGACAAGAAAAACGCACAGATTATCGAGTTGGAAAAGCAAAACGAAATCAATGCATTAACAATCAAGCAACATCGTATTTCGCAGCTGATTATGATTGTGGGAATTGTCATTGCATTTTTAATTTCAGTATCTATTTATTTGGTTTATAATAAGATTCGGCGTAAGAATCAGGAATTAAGAGAAACCAATGCTGCAAAAGACAAGCTTTTTGCAATCATTGCACACGATTTACGTGGCCCAACCGGGAATCTTGCTTCATTTCTGGAGCACCTCAACGACACTTTTGCAGAGCATAGTCCCGATGAATTGAAGAAAATCTTATTGTCACTGTACAAATCAGCCGACAGTGTAAGTGTTCTGCTTGAAAATCTGCTTATTTGGGCGCAGTCGCAGTTAAATAAAATTGAGTACCGGCCTAAGGAGTTAGAATTGAGTGATGTAATCCAGAATTCAGTAAAGGGATTGAAGCCAATGGCTGATAACAAACAGGTTGAAATTAATCTGAAATTGGATGAAAACATTTCTGTGATGGCTGACCCAAACATGATTCAATCTGTTGTGCGTAACCTGTTTAGCAATGCCATAAAATTTACACAACGGGGCGGTTCGGTAACGATCAAAACTGAAGTTAGCGATATGAGCAAGGCTTGCATCAGTATCACCGATAACGGTATCGGCATTGAAAAAGCATCACTCTCCAAGTTGTTTGACTTAAGTAATTCACAGCATACTCCCGGCACCGAAAATGAAAAGAGTACCGGACTGGGCTTGATTCTGGTTAAAGATTTCGTTGAAAGAAACCACGGAACGCTAACAATAGATAGTGAAAAGGGAAAAGGAACTGTAGTTTCATTTACACTACCTCTAATTCAACGTAGCTGAAGTGTAAAAACAGAAAAGGCCAGGTGATGACCTGACCTTTTCCGGATGTATTTCTGTAATTAAAAATCAGACATTCAGTTTGTGAGCTAATTTTTGTGCTGTTAAAGCCAGCTTAGTAGCCAGGAAACAATGATCCTGAGTCATTGCTGTTTCGGTCCGGTTCACCACATCGTTTACAAGTTGTTCGCCATATGGCATATATACTCCTGAACAATCGAAGTATTGTGTTTCTTTCTGATTAACCAGGAATAAATGATTTTCGCCCTTTCGTCCGGCAATGTCAACATATTTTCTCATTTCAATATATCCTTCAGTCCCCAAAATAAACGTACGGCCATCGCCCCAGGTTGGAAGGCCCTTGGGGGTAAACCAATCGATTCGGATATAACCGGTTGCATGAGGACTACGTACGCTCATGTCGCCAAAGTCCTGGTAATTTGGGTAATCAGGTGTGTTAAAATTGGCGATTTGCGAAAAGTTAACTTCGGCTTGTTTCGATCCGGTGTAAAAAAGGAACTGATCGCATTGGTGTGAGCCGATGTCGCATAACACTCCACCGGCTTTTTGCGGATCAAAAAACCAGGCCGGGCGTGAAGCCGGATTCATGCGGTGAGGTCCCAGTCCGATAGTCTGAATGACTCTTCCGATGGCGCCTGACTGCACTAATTCGCCAGCCTTCACCGATGCCGGATTGGTCAATCGCTCGCTGTAGAGGATTGAAAAAATTCGTTTGGTTTCTTTCTGAACTTTCTTGACTTCTTTGAGTTGTTCGAAAGTGATAATACCGGGTTTGTCGGTCACATAATCCTTTCCCGATTTCATTACCCGGATGCCGAGCGGCGCACGATCAACCGGAATACCGGCACTGGCCACGAGCTGAATGGAATTATCTTCCAGAATTTCTTCTTCTGATTTGGCCACTTTTACATTGGGGTACGCTTTGGTAAAGGCAGGTAACAAATCGGGCTCCCTTGAATATACGGCAACCAATTCTCCACCACCATTAATCAGCGCATTGGCTATTCCGTAAATATGGTTATGGTTAATCCCAATTATTGAGAATTTGATTTGCTTTTTGAGAACCGGTCGGTCGTCAGGCTTCAAAATTACTTCAACCGGGGTAGTATTGTTATAAAAACTTCTACCCAATGCTTCATCCGGAAACATGGATATGGCGGCCATTCCGGCAGCCGAAGCAATCGACTGCCTCAGGAAATTTCGTCTGTTGGATTGCATAAGTTGGGTTTTTGGGTAAACTATTCAGGAACCGAACTTACGAAATATCTTTTCAAAATAGATGGGTTCCTGAAAATTAAGGGTTGAAGCCTGAATTTGTACCATGGGAATCAATAGACTCTTCAATACCTGTACACTTTTTATCTCTTAGTATTAAAATTGTCAGGAATATGGCTGGTTATACATGACTTGTTTTACTCTTTGTTTCAATTAGTTTTCAAGTATTTGTAGTAAATTTATAGTTAGTAAATTAACAGTTGATTTGTTTTTTACTTCATTACGGAGCCTCTGAACATTGTTCACTGCTCAAGAGATAATAGAGCTGACCATGAAGCAGTTTTCTGCTATCGGTGATTGGTTTACGTGGTTAGTATTTCATCAGAATGACACTCCGGAACTTATTATCAGAAAAAAATTCTTTCTGATCACAAACCTCGTAACTATCGTTTTCATATCCATTATTACCGTATTATCGTATGTGCTTGATTTGATGAATTTCGCACGCTATGCATTGATGTTGTTGGCATTTAGTTTGGGGCAATCAATTCTGCTGTTAATTCTCAGAAGCTGGTCGCGATGGTTTGTTTACTCTGTTTGCAGCCTTTTCATGGTGTTGATCTTCTACATTATTCTCAAACTTGGAGGGATTGCAAACTCGGCGGGCCTTTTAATGGCGGCCTATTTTTTCCTTCTTACTTCGCAATGGATGGAAGATACAAAACTCTTGGTTTTGATTGGATTGCTGTTTGTGATTGGCGTGCTGGTTGCCGGAGTTTCATATCCTTATCTTAAACTTGATGAAAGCATATTCGGATGGAAGAACAACCTTTTCTTTGCAATAAACTTTGGCTGGATTGGACTATTGTTGGCTGTGGCTCTTTATTTTACAATTATAAAAAGTGAAAATACGGCTAAAAACAGGGCCGAGCAGTTACAGGAACTTGATCTTCTGAAATCACAACTTTATGCCAATATCGCTCACGAATTACGTACTCCGTTAACACTGATAAAGGGAAATGCAGAGGAAATAAAAGAGAATCATTATGGTGAAACTACAGATAGGGCAAACAGCATTATACAAAATTCAGATAAGATTTTGTCTCTGGTTAACCAGATATTGAACCTTTCCAAAATAGAAGAAGGTGTTATGCCAATGCGTTATGTCCAGAGCGATTTGATCACTTTTGTCAAGGCTATTGTGGATTCATTTCACGCATATGCCCATATGCAAAAGATTGAGCTACACTTTTATTCAGAATGCCCGCAACTATTGATGGATATTGAACCAGAGAAGTTGGAAGAATCGCTGTCGAACCTGTTATCGAACGCCATCAAATATACCCCTCAAAATGGAGATGTTTATGTTTCGGTTCGAAAACTCCTTTCGGACAGTAAATCAGAGCCGCAGGTTGAAATCAGTGTACGTGATACCGGAATTGGCATTCAGGAAGACCAGCTCGATAAAATTTTCATTCGCTTTTACCGTGTCGAGGACAAACGTTATCCTTATCCCGAGGGAACAGGAATAGGGCTGACGCTGGTGAACGAATATCTTAAGCTAATGAATGGCTCAATACACGTAAGCAGTTCGTTGGAAGAAGGTTCCGAATTCATCATCGTGCTTCCCGTAACTCACACTGCAGAAACAAAGAATGAAATTCGTTCAGGAAATTCATTCAGGAGTAGGGAAACATTTAATACATCGCATATCGCAATTACAAACAATGACAATAACTTACCTCATTTACTCATTATTGAAGACAATAAGGAGTTGAGCGAATATCTTATCGGTTTGCTTAATGACGAATATCAGATTCTAACTGCCGAAAATGGTGTCTCCGGAGTTGAAAAGGCTGTAACTATTATTCCTGACATTATTTTGAGTGATGTAATGATGCCCGGCAAAGATGGCTATCAGGTTTGCAAAGAGTTGAAGAATGATTTTCGTACAAACCATATCCCAATTGTATTACTCACGGCCAGAGCCGACACTGATTCGCGCATTTTGGGACTGGAGCTAGGCGCCGATGCATACCTTACCAAGCCTTTCGACAAAAAGGAATTGATGATTTGCCTGCATAATCTGTTTATTCAACGGGAGAAACTGAGGTTGAAGTATCAATCAAATCTTTACGAAAAGTTTCCTGAGGAATATGCTGGCGGATTAAGTGAAAAGTTTTTGAACAGGACGATTAGAATTCTTGAACAGAATTTTGGCGATGAAACCTTCCGTATTGAGGACCTGTACCTGAAATTAGGAATCAGTAGAGTACAACTGCACCGAAAACTGACGGCTTTAACCGGACAATCAACATCCACTTTCATGCGAAATTTCAGGTTACATAAAGCCTGCAGGCTATTGCCTGAACCCGATAAAAATGTTTCGGAAATTGCTTATGCTGTTGGCTTTACTGATGCCAATTACTTTACACGTGCATTCACGCAGGAATACGGAATAACTCCGACAGAATACAGGAGATCTATTATATAAACTTACATTCTTTTATAAGGTAGTTACAATTATGGTACTTAACCGAAAAATAGATGGTTGGCTTAGCCGGTTACTTTGGTACGAAAGTGATACGCAGGAAACGCTTGACCTGAAAGTTTATCTTGTTGGAAACATGATCATTCCGGCAGTTATTATCACGCTTAACCTGATCCTGATTTTAATATTAAAGGTGTCTCATCTCTTCTTGTTAATCAGCCCCCTTGTACTATCCATGATAATTACAGTGGCTTTACTGCTAATGATAAAGCGGGGAATAAAATGGTTTCTCTATTTTTATTATGGGGGGTATATCGTTATTTGTGGGTTAATTGTTCTTGAGCTGGGAGGACTTCCAAATTCATGCGGGGTATGGGGAGGAGCGTTTATTTGTTTTATGCATGCTTTGGCTGTAAAGAGTAAGCAAATATTGATTATTAATGCGTCAATTTACTGTATTTGTCTGATTATAATAGGCTTTTCATTCCCTTATCTGTCGCCTGCAAAAGAATGGAGCCCCAAAATCAACAATATATTCTTCACAATAAACGAAATATGGATGTGTTTGTATCTGGTCAAATCCTTTTATGACAGTATCATCATTAAAACGGATGAGGCGAAAAAAAGGACAGCACACTTACAAGAGCTCGACCTGATGAAATCTAAACTATACGCCAACATTGCCCATGAATTTCGTACTCCTTTAACATTGATAAGGGGAAATGCCGAAGAGATTGAGGAGCATTATAGTGGTGAAACGAACTCCCGGGCAAATTGTATCATCCAGAATTCAAATAAAATTCTATTTCTGATCAACCAAATGCTGAACCTTTCAAAAATAGAGGAAGGCCATGTTTCTTTAAATTACATTCAATGCGATTTGGTTGCCTTTGTGAGGTTTATCGTAAATTCATTTCTGGGCTATGCCGAATCGCGGAAAATTGAGTTACACTACCAACCACAATGTCGTCAGCTGATGATGGATATTGAAACAGAGAAACTTGAAGAGTCGTTATCTAATCTTTTGTCCAATGCTATAAAATATACGCCTGAAGGTGGCGATGTTTATATTTCAATCAGGCCGCTGAATTCGACTAAAACAACAAATTTACAGGTCGAAATCAGCGTGCAAGACACCGGAATTGGCATTCCTGAAAATCAGTTGGATAAAATATTTATTCGATTTTATCGGGTTGAGGATAAGCGTTTCCCCTATCAGGAAGGTACAGGAATTGGACTTACTTTGGTCAGCGAATACATAAAACTAATGCATGGCTCTATTCGGGTGAATAGTACGCCAAATATTGGTTCCGAATTTATTATAGCGCTTCCGGTTACGCAGAATGCAAAAATTGGAGGACTTGCCCCCGATAGAGCTAATGTTTGTGTACAAGAGATAGCTGACTCTCAGTCGAGAGAAGTTAAACATACCACCAATCGCCCTCGTTTGCTGATTATTGAAGACAACAGTGAACTGACCGATTATCTTGTGGGATTGCTTGAGATCGATTATCAGATTCTTACTGCCGAAAATGGAATTCAGGGTATAACGCATGCCATAAAATATATTCCGGATATTATTCTGAGTGATGTAATGATGCCAGGCAAAGATGGATATCAGGTTTGTAAGGAATTGAAGAAAGATTTTCGCACCAATCATATTCCGATTGTATTGCTGACTGCCAGGGCTGATAACGATTCACGCATACGTGGATTGGAACATGGCGCAGATGTGTATCTCACAAAACCTTTTAATAAAAGAGAATTGATGGTTTGCCTGAATAATCTGCTTGTACAAAGAGATATTTTGCGGCTCAAGTTCAGCAATCAAATTTTAAGTAAGGAAACCATTAATAAAGAGGCTGGATTAAACGAGAATTTTATGAATAAAGTAATTGTGTTCCTTGAAAAGAATTACCAAAACGACAGGTACGGGATAAACAATCTTTATTCCGATATGAAAATAAGTAGGGTACAGCTTCACCGAAAACTTACTGCTTTAACCGGTCAACCGGCATCCGGTTTTATCCGGAACTTCAGGCTGCAAAAAGCCCGCAACCTTTTGCTCGAAACCTACAAAAATGTATCAGACATCGCCTATGAAGTTGGGTTTGCCGACGCTAATTATTTTGGTAAAGCTTTTATTTCAGAATATGGATTATCGGCTACCGATTACCGAAAATCATTCACATAGTAATTTGAAACAATACTGCTAGCATTGAAACATTAGGGAATCAACCCATGGTCGGTTCTCTTGTAACTTTAACTCATAGTTTAACTTCATAATTCTAAAAGCTATGAAAAAGATTATCATTTCAATTGCAGTATTGATGCTGATTTTCATTGGTTCAGGATGTGATAAGGAAACTCTTATGACTGAAGAACCAACTGTGAACTTTAAATCAGCAGAGATGAAGAGCATCCCAATTACAGCAGATTTCTATGCTGTTACTTCTACATGGATACCCGACGGATTAGCTTATTCAGGCAATTTGGGAGGGAATTTTTCTCATCTGGGTAAGATCGATTTTGAAAAGAGCACCTTTGAAAGAACAGGTCTGGAAATACTGGGACCATACACCGTTCGCTGGGAGATGTTTGGCGAAGTTGTTGCCGCCGATGGTGACGCCTTGCATTATACTTTATGGGGTATAATGGATCAGGAGAAAAACGAATACACAAGCACGGTTACTTATAGCGGTGGAACTGGTCGGTTCGAAAATGCTTCAGGGTATCTTGATGTCACCGGGTATGTTGACGAATCACACGTACTTTGGATGAAAGGGGATGGTCTACTCTCCAATGTTGGTAGCTCAAAATGATGAAAGGCGAAAAAGAGAATGCCAATGCCTTCTTTCCGTTCAGATTCACCTATGATCTGCAACTAATTAAAATATCCGTGTTAAGATTTCAATTGGCTCGTTTTCAGGAGGTGAAGAAATATGTGTTCGGGATTTTCGGGGAATTAAAAATTAGAGGTTATGAAAAAGAAATTTACCTTTTCGAAAGGGATCAGGAGCAGTCTTATTGTTTTCTTCTTAGGAATAATCCTGATTACTGGTGGTTGTTATTTGATTGACTATATTGTTCAACCTGTTGTTGTCCGTCCGAATAGTGCTTTTAATGTTAAAATAGCTATTAAACCTGATGTGGAAAATACAGAGGATTATGAATCAGGAACAGGGATTTTAGGAATTATTTTACCTGAAGGTTGGATTGTGAAAGATTCGATAGCTTATTCGGTAAGTGGAAGTGGTTCTGATCAGGTAGGTGTTTTTTGTTCTGATGCCGGTGTTGTTTCGTTTCTTAATAGTTATGCCACTCAACCACCATCCGGATATCGTTGGTGGGGGGCAAAATCAAATGATGTGATAGACTTGCGTAATTATAAAAGCGGGGTCGTTAATTTAACAATTTTGACCAATGAAAAATTGGGAAAATTTAAGACCAAGTATATTTTGGGAGATGATAATGACTGGAATAAACAAAAGCTCGAAGACCAATTCACTATTATGGCCCAAAGCGATTTTATGCCAATTACTGTTGATTTTACAGAATCTACAGTAAATTCCTGGATAAATGAAGTGTGGGAAGTTTATCCTAATCCCTCGGAAGGACAGATTTACATCAGGCAAGCAAGTTTGACAGATGGGATTGTGATGAAGGTTTACGATTTGAATGGAAAACTTCAAAAATCAGGGGTTCTTCGTGAAAGCCTGAATTCTGTTGATTTAAGTTTTCTGTCAAAAGGAATGTACATTATTTCTTTGGAGAAAGATGGGGAGGTTAAATCTAAACAGCTAGTTATTAAATAATTAACTGTATTTTCACTTTGGACATCCTTATACCTTTGGTCTTCAGATGAAATAAAAGCAAGAGGAGGTCGAAAAAGGCCTCCTCTTCTTATAGATTTCTTTGTTTGATGAAATTTAATGTGTAATGCCGCGGATATTGGTAAGAAACAGGCTCATTTTAGCAATTCGGCTGGAATTGCCGGCGTTGCCCCTTTTTGCGTACAAACAAAAGCAGAAATCTCGACAGCCTTTTGGTGAATCTCTTTTAATGGTCTTTGGTTAAGTATACCCATTACCATAGCCGAAGTAAACGAATCGCCAGCACCAACGGTATCTTCAACCTTTACTAACGGTGTTGGTACAAACGAAACTTCGTCGTTACCAAACAAATAACTGCCGGATTCACCTTTGGTCAGGGCTAAATAATCGAGCGAATAGGTTTCTTTGATTTTTTCACAGATTTGTGTTTCTGATCCTTCCAGCCCAAACAGTTCTTTAAATATTTCAACCTCGTCGTCGTTGATCTTGAAAATATTGGCAAGCGATAACGATTCATGAATCAACTCTTTACTGTAATATTTCTGCCGAAGATTGATGTCATAAACTTTCAGGCAATGGTCCGGAACAAGCTTCAAGGCCAATATGATGGATTCATGCGAAACCCAGCTGCGCTGTGCCAGAGTCCCGAAACATACCGCATCAGTTTCTTTTAAAACCTGAATGGCTTCAGGAAGAAGCTCAATGAAATCCCATGCTACATTTTCGTAGATGGTGTATTCGGGCTTCCCTTCCTTTAAGGTTACACCAACGGTACTGGTCGGGTATTTATTAATGGCGATGCAATTCCGGATTCCTTTTTCATTGACAGTATTCATGATTTCACGGCCCAATTCATCGTCGCCAACTGCACTGATTGCCACGCCAACAGCGCCAAGCTGCATGGCATGATAAGCGAAATTAACAGGTGCTCCACCCAAAACTTTTCCTGTAGGCAACATGTCCCAAAGAACTTCGCCCATCCCGACTACTGTATATTTTTTGATTGAATTATTCATTATTAATGATTGATTATTGGTTGCAATGATGTTTCCGCTTATTGCTACGCTTGTTTAATTTTAGGAAAAACGCCAAGAATCAGGTAGGTCACCAAAGCAAGCAACACGATAACAGCGCCGACTTGTCCGCCCATTGTATCCGACATTACGCCCATGATCAACGGGAAAACCGCCCCGCCGAATACGCCCATGATCATTAACCCCGAAACCTCGTTGTTGTATTTGGGTTGACAAACAAGGGCTTGTGAGAACATGACCGAGAAAATGTTTGCATTACCCAGGCCAAATAAGGCAATACCCACATAAATGATGGTTTTATCGGCAGTGAACATGGTTAAGATTCCTGTTAAAATCATCAATACACTGACCAAAAATACTTTCCGGCCTGAGAATTTTGCAAGTATCGCCGATCCCAGCAAACAGCCTACAGTTCTGAAAATGAAATAAAAACTGGTGGCATAACCTGCATCGGCTAATGGGATATTTAATTTCTCGATCAAAAGTTTGGGCGCAGTTGTATTTAAACCAACATCGAGTCCAACATGCGCCATAATTCCGAGAAACAAAAAAAGCACAGTGACATCGCCAAGGAGTGAAAAACTGGCCCGAAAAGAGGTTGATTTATTTTCGGCTTTGGGCTCATCAACTTTTGTAATGAAAAGTAAGGCAATCACCAATACACATATTGCCAGGAATGAGGGGAACAGAATCATTCTCCAATCAGAAAAACGAATGACTGCCCAGGCTGCAAGAATCGGGGCGATGAACGAGGCGATTGCCTTAACAAATTGACCAAAAGTTAAGGTACTTGCCATCCGTTCTTTACTTACCAAACCTGCAATCAGCGGATTCAGCGACACTTGCATCAGTGTATTTCCTATACCCAGAAAGGTAAATGAAATAAGCATCGTGACAAATGAATAGCTAATTAGCGGAATCATTAATGCAGGAAGGGTTACCACCAAACTCAGCAATACGGTGTTTTTTCTTCCAATTTTGTTCATCAGCATGCCTGTTGGAACCGAAAAAACAAAGAACCACAGGAACACCATGGAGGGCAATAAATTGGCCAACGTATCAGACAGTTGAAAGTCAGCTTTCACGTAATTGGCTGCAATACCTACCAGGTCGACAAATCCCATGGTAAAAAAAGCCAACATAATAGGAACTAATAAAAGGGCTGATGATTTTTTCATATTGATAAGCTTTAGTTTTTAACGCCAGATTGAGGCTAGTTTCCGTACTTTTGATTCAGTTATTTTTATTTCCTGTTCCGACTTAATATTCACTTCATTGTAAATTTCGCCCGGAAATACAATATTAGTCATTTCAAGCAATCCTTCATTCAGGAAAAGCTCAACCGATGCCTGATCGATAACCAGACGTAGTGATACTTTTTCATCTATCTGAGCCGGGGCAACAATATCGACCGGAAAATTCGGACTGAAAGATGTCTCGCCCGAATGATTGCGGTTAATGCGAACCTGCTGTTTGGCTTTATCCAGAACAATTTCAAATACCTCATTTTTGCTGTTTGCCAGCTGAATGTTAGCCTGACTGGCCGTTCCCAAATCGAGTTCTACGGAATAGTCGAAAGCATCAGCAGCACCCAGACTGTATGTATTTGATGATTTTTCCGATTGAAGAGTTTCCCATTTTGACCCGTAATTTTCAAATTCAGCAGTTGGGTAGCCACTCAATACAATTTCGCCGGATTCAAGCTTTTTAAGTTTTAACTCCCGGGGTAAAGTCATTGCTCCACGCCAAACCGTTGTTGGAACCTTGTTTGCATATTGCCAGTTACTCATCCAGCCAATCAACAATCTGTGTCCGTCAGCTGCCGGAATGCCCGACCAGCTTACTCCGGCGTAATTGTCTTTCCCGTAATCCATCCAGCGGGGAGCAGGACTCGGGCTTTCGTTGTGAAATACCTTGCCGTCGAATTCGCCTACGAAATACTGTGTTGCCGAGCCTCCGTTTGGCCCACCGGGATTGATGCTCACCAAAAGCACCCATTTTTCCAGATCGGTTCCCTCTACTTTTAGCTTGAACAAATCGGGACATTCCCAGGCAGCGCCATGCTGACCAACGCCTTCGCCAAATTCGCTTTCCTTGGTCCAGTTTTTCAGATCGGGTGACGAGAAAAATGTAATGGTATTGAGCGTTGCCAAAGTCAAAATCCACTTTTTTGTGGGTTCGTGCCAACACACTTTCGGATCGCGGAAATCGCGAATCCCGGGGTTTTTAACTACAGGATTGTGATCGTATTTGGTCCAGGTCATTCCATCGTCGTTGCTGTATGCAATCGCCTGATTCTGAAATGTATTTGTTCCGGCTTTTGCTCCAACAAAGTCATGATAGGTAAACATAGCCACCAGCGGTCCTTTCCCATCTTTTCCCAATCCTGAGGTGTTATTCGCATCGACAACCGCACTTCCGGAGAAAATGCAACCAAGCGAATCGGGATAGAGTGCTATAGGCAAGTGTTTCCAGTGAATCAAATCCTTACTTACGGCATGTCCCCAATGCATAGGACCCCAAACTGAACTGTCGGGGTAATACTGGTAAAACAGGTGGTAATTTCCGTTCGAGAACACCAGTCCGTTCGGATCGTTTGTCCAATGCGCTTCAGGCGAGAAGTGAATCTGAGGACGATAAGGCTCGGTATAATAACCACTTTTCGAAGCATCAGCCGTTTGTTTTTTTGCGGACTGATTGGTACACGACATGATTATCATGCCAATTGCAAAAACGCTTAAAATGAAATTTATCTTCATGATATACTGGTTTAGTTTGTATATGCCCGCGTTGTTGTAAGACGAGCAATGCAATTTTGTTGATGGGTTAATTGGTTAAATTATATATGGTTGCTCCATTTAATGTGATTTCGCCACCTTCGGCAAACAATTTTAAGTTGTTGAATTCCTTGTTGGGAAGCAGCTTCTCTGTCATTACCACATGTCCGTTTCCTGAAAAAAGTTCAACCGATGAATGATAGATAATAATTCGGAGATCGAGGGTTTCCTGGTTGGCAATGTATGGCCCATAATCCACCGGAATCGGTAATTCTGCCTGTTCAGTTTGTCCTTTATACTGTCGATCGACGTAAAATACGCGCTTCGTATGGTTATAGGCAACAGTTAATCTATCTCCTGCATCCGTCAGAAATTCGGCCCCAAATTTCTCGGCAAAGTTTAACCATTGCAATTTATTGAGGTTAAAAGTGAGGTTCAGTTCATAAGGCAAAGTCAGCTTTTCATTAATTGTCAGAACGCCTTTCAAATTGGTTCCTGCAATCATTTTCTTTTGGTCCCGGAGTTGGTCAATTTCTTCAACTGGTGACGATTGAACTACAAAACCATTAAAATTACGACTTAATGAAAGTTCCCGGGGAAGAGTAAATGAGTTAACCGATTTTGAAGTGTCTGCGGAATTACTGATGCAACCGATGTGGTAACAAATGTTGTTTGCCAAGGCTGTAACTCCGGCAAAATTATCACTTCCGTAATCGACCGATTTAATTTTCTCGCGAACCGGCTGAAATGCAAATCCGTTGAAATCACCAATAATACTACGTGTTCCGGCACCACAGGAAGGATTTCCCGAATTGTAACTTACCATCAGCACCCATTTTGTTTTATTACTTTCCGTATCAATTAAAGGGAAGAAATCTGCACGGTTCCATTCGCCGCTGATGTAATCGAGTACCTCGGTAAATGTGCTGTTCAATTGCCAGTCGATCAGGTTTTCCGACGAATAAAAGCGCACATGATCGCGTCCGGTTGCCATTAGTATCCATTTCTGCGACTCTTCGTGCCAGATAATTTTCGAGATTTTATAATCGGACACTGGAGTGCCGAGTGAGATCTGTCGCTCGGTATATCTGGTCCAGGTTTTTCCGAAATCGTAACTGTAGGCTAGCTGCTGGATATCCGTTGAAACAGTTTGGTAGATGGCAATCAATGGTTGTTGCCCGTCTTTCGCCAGGCCTGAAGTATTATCCCAATCGATTACAAAACCGGCAGAATTAATAACTCCTGACGAATCGGGTAGTTGCAGTGTTGACGACTTTTCCCAATGAATCAAATCGCTGCTTATAGTTTGCGCCCATTTATTATCGTCGCCGTTAATTTTACCCTGAAAGAAAAGATGAAACTGTTTACCGTCGTGAACCAAAGCCGCCGGAATACCATCATTCATTCCACTCGCAGCAAAATGCAACGATTGGCGGTTTGCTTCATTCTCAGGAGTATGCCCACAACTTACCAACAGAAAAATAACAAGTAGAAAAGAAACTATTTTGAATGCCATATTGATTGATTTGAAAGACATAAGCTGCAGGTTAAAATGGGGATGAATAAAATCATCCCCATTTTTTAGGTATATAATTTAGTAGCCAGGATTCTGGACGTACAATCCTTTGGTAAAGTCGATTTCACGTTGCGGAATTGGGAAATATTCATCACGACCGGCAGTGAATTTCGCATTACCCAGGAATGCTCTTCTGGTTTTTTCTTTGGTCAGATAAGCGTTGAGCGTTGGCTCGGCAATTCCCCAGCGAACAAGGTCGAAGAAGCGCGGACTTTCCATGGCAAATTCCAAACGTCGCTCCCATTGCAGAGCCTTGCGTGCATTTTCTTTGGTCCACGAAAGATTCGATCCGTCATACAAAGCAATCTTGTAATTTGAAGCAGGAGTACCATCGGCCAGTTTTGTTCTTCCAGTACTGTTGGCAGCTCTGGCCCTGATCTGGTTGATCAATGGCATTGCTTTTTCCTGCTGACCTAATTCAATATAGGCTTCGGCCTGCCATAAAAGCACATCAGCATAACGAATGATATCGATATTTTTGGATGTTCCCATAAATGGGCCAAGCTTCTTATAACATGCACAATCGGCAGCCTGCTGTTCTTTCATACTTTGGAAGAATCCGTAAACACCGGGATCACGAACCCAACTGTTTTTGAAAATGTAAGCAGCATCGCTCCGATATTTATACGGGTGTCCGTCCATTCCAACGGTATGGTCAATGCGCGGATCAACAGTAACTCCTTTCGGTGTAATGTCGGCAGCACTCAACTCCACATTGTTGAAAGTATCATATTTCGGTAAACCATTGGCGTCGGTTGCAAAAGCATTGACCAGGTTCTGGCTTGGCTGATGGAATCCGCAACAGCCGTACTGCGAGGCTCCGGTTGGGTAATTTAAACCTGTTACGAAACTGAGACGACCGGTCGAAGTTCCGTCGCTGATAGAGAACTGAACAGCGAAAACCGATTCAGGACCATTGTCAAATCCATCCAAGAAGTTTTCAGCAAAATCGGGCTGAAGACGATACTTTCCTGAATTGATTACTGTTTGTGTCAAAGCAACAACCTCGTTTAAGCGGGCAGCATTTATTCCGGTAACTTTGTGGTTCGCATCCTGCTCATAAGCCTGATACAAACGCAGTTTTGCCAGGTAAGCCGCAGCCGCAAATTTGTTGACGCGACCAACTTCAGGTTGTGTTTCAGGAAGATTGTCCAGGGCGTATTTAAAATCATCGGCGATCTTGTTCCACAACTGATCGTTGGTGTATTGGTTGTTTTTGGTCTTCAGAATGTCCTCGTTCGACAAGGTTTCGTCGATAAACGGAATATTCTTGAAAATCAGTTTCATTACAAAATGAGAGTGTGCACGTAAAAAACGAGCTTCGGCAATACGCGTTTTACGCAATGATGTTGGAGTGAAATTTTCGTCTTTCAATTCGTTGAGCGCACGTAAAGCTGCATTGGCTCTTGAGATAGCAGCATAAAAATTCTCCCAGGTATAAGCGCCCATCCAAACCTGGCTTGGTGTGGTCAGGTTGTATTGCTCATAGAAATTCACGTCGGCTACGTCGCCAACGCCTCCACCACCCTTGTAAGCATCGTCAGAGCGGACACTTCCGTAAACCCACATACTAGTCATCGGACCAATCATATCGTCGTTGGCAATACCTGCATAAGCGGCTATTACCAGCCCATTCGCACTTTCAGCTGTTGGATTGCCCGCGGTAATATATCCTTCAGGCTTTGTATCAAGGTAATCATTACACGAAGCCAGTGAAACGGCCAGTATAACTAATGCTTTACCAAAATTTCTATATTTCATAGTTCTTTAGATTTTAAGTGATTAGAATGAAACATTTACCCCGAAAGACAATGTTCTTGGAATTGGGATTGTATTGACGTCAGTCCGTTCAGGATCTGGTCCCTGCCATTCTTTGCTGGTAATCCAGAAAACATTGTCGGCCATGGCATACACGCGAAGTGATTTTACAACACCAATCTTTTTAAGGGTTGTTTCAGGAACTTTATAGCCCAACTGAATATTCCTCAGTTTGAAATAAGAAGCGTTGATCATGAAATAGTCTGAAGTACGGAATTCAGAGTTGTTATCAGACAAGGTTAGGGCAGGAATGGTTGAGCTGGTATTTTTCGTTGACCACGCGTTAAACAAGCCAGGGCCTCCATTGTCGCGACTTCTGATAAAGTTGTTGATTTGAGTGTATGGGCAATATCCGGTTTTTCCGGCAACACCCGAACCGAAGATCGCCAAATCGAAATTCTTGTAGTTCAATTCAATTCTTAAACTGTATTCCAATGCTGGCAATAAAGTCCCAAGGAACTTCTGGTCAAGAGCATCCACTTTTTTATCGCCATTCAAATCTTTATAACGGATTCGTCCGGGAGCAGCACCTGGTTGGGTCGCATGTGCAGCCACTTCAGCAGCATTTTGGAAAAGGCCATCGGTAACATATCCAAAAACTGATAATTCAGAATGTCCAATGATGGATTGTTCTGCGTTTCCGGGGTAGCCGGTGCGAACTTCTTCAGGAAGAACTGTGATTTTATCTTTAAAATGACCGGCTGCTGCCGAAATGTTGTAAGTGAAATCAGCATTTCGCCTTCCTCCTGCATAACTCAACGACAATTCCCAACCTTTATTGGTTTTAGTCGCACCATTAAGAAATTGCAACTGTCCTTCGCCTACAGCAGAAGCCACTGGCGGACGGATAAGAATATCGGTGGTTTTGCGGGCGAAATAATCGAATGCACCAATCAGTTTGTTGTTGAGAATTCCAAAATCGAGACCAATGTTGAATTCGTTGGTTGTTTCCCAGCGCAAATTTGGGTTGGCAGCCTGAACCGAAACAAATCCTGACGGAAGGTTTCCGGAATTGCTGCCATAAATATCGTAAGCTGTACCAACGTTGCGGTATTGATCGAAAAAACCTACGTGGCCAATACCGGCTCCTTCAGATGCAACAGCGCCGTAGCGTGGTTCGAAAAGACCAAGACTGGCAAAACTACCAACATCCTGATTACCTACACGACCAGCACCGGCACGAAGTTTCAGGTTCGAGATTTGTGGAAGATTTGCCATAAATGGTTCAGAGCTAATTCTCCAACCTAAGGTTGCAGCTGGGAAAATACCGTAACGGTTATTCGATCCAAATCGGGAAGATCCGTCGCGACGAACTGTAGCTGATGCTAAATATTTATCAGAAAATGTGTATTCAATTTTACCGAACTGAGAGAAAAGACGACTGCTGTTGGCAGTACCAAAACTATTTCCATTGGCACTTCCGGCACTCAAAACAAAGAATTCTTCGGTCTGGGTGGCAAATCCTTCTTTATAGGCTGTTACATCATTGTAATTATCGCCAACAGCTTCAATACCGGCAAGAAATGCAAACTTATTCTGACCTAAGTCAATTTTGTAATTCAATGTATTTGACCACGATACGCTTTTGAATTTGCTTTCAATAATTCTCAGGCTATTCACCGCACGGGCGATAAAACCTTCCTTGAAACTCTGTTCAATATTCTTATTATTGATCATCGAATAATCCAAACCCAACGTTGAACGGAAGCTCAGATTTCTGGCCAGTGAAACATCAGCATAAACATTTCCGAACAGAAAACTACGATTCACGTTATCCCAACGATTGAGGTACTGCATGTGAACCGGGTTATTACGATCGGAATATCCTGAACCCAGAGGGCCGGCATATTCTCCGGTTTTAGTGTACATCGGAATAGTTGGAGCCAGATTGATCGCCAAGCCGGGAGTTGGAGCACTTCCAAGGTCAGGACATTGCAACGTTTCATTCGACGATACAATCTGGGTGTTCATCCCAAATTTAATTTTACCCTGAAATACGCTGGTTGAAGCATTGATACGGGCATTCACACGGTCGTAGTTGGTATATTTCAGAATACCGGTGTTTTTAATGTAACCCAAAGCAACAAGAGCAGATGTCTTTTCATTACCACCTGAAATAGTGATATCATTATTGGTCACATAACCTGTTTTATAGGTTTCGGCCTGCCAGTCGGTATCTCCAACAGGTACATTCTGATCACCGCCAACATAAGG
This sequence comes from Bacteroidota bacterium, assembly GCA_021849365.1. GTDB lineage: Bacteria > Bacteroidota > Bacteroidia > Bacteroidales > Prolixibacteraceae > Aquipluma. Next base: position 35,171 of record JAJZSZ010000006.1, read on the forward strand.
CTTTGGAGTTACGCTATTGAGTATCGGGTTGTTAAAGTCTTTGTTCCAGTCGAACGTATAAATTTCGCCGTAACCATCGGTTGGGTTGATATGATCGTTAACCGAAGCCTGCCACAGAACTTTTCCGCGATCAACAGCATTCAGCATCTTGAAGCGCTGATTCTTTTCTGACTGAATAGAAAGGTTGGAGTTAAACTGAATGCTTACTTCGCCGTTTTTCTTCGAGCCGTTGTTGGTGGTAACAATGATTACG
>JAJZSZ010000007.1 GCA_021849365.1 Bacteroidota bacterium
CGATCTGGAATGGCAGGCCGATCCGGTTGAAATTAGAACGTCGCGGCTAATGAAAGAAGCCAGCGTATGGGCGCTGATGTTTTCGAAAGCCACGCTCAGCGTGTTGGGCAGGCAATTTTCAAGATTGACGTTTACATGAACCTGATTGCCAAGTTGGGAAACCAACCCATCGAGCAGCCTGTCGCGCGAGAACCGCATGTTGCGCTGGTTTTTTTTAAGATCGCGCATCGCTACTTCGCAAGCTCTCCCCAACCCAACGGTGTGGATCACATTTTCTGTTCCGGGGCGGAGGCCTTTTTCTTGACCGGCGCCAAACATCAGGTTTTCGATCAGCGTTCCTTTTCGCACGTACAACGCGCCGATACCTTTGGGTGCGTACAATTTATGCCCGGCAATGGTCAGCATATCAACGCCAAGCTTTTCAACATCAACTACAAGTTTTCCAACCGACTGGGCTGCATCCGTATGAAAGATAACCTTGTTCTCCTTCGCAATTGCCCCGATTTCTTCGATGGGTTGAATGGTTCCAACTTCGTTGTTGGCGTGCATGATGGTAATCAGCACGGTATCTTTCTTGATGGCATTTTCAACATCTTTGGGATCGACCGTTCCGAACCTGTCAACCGGAAGATAAGTGATTTCCCAACCCAAAGACGAAAGGTATTTGCAAACCCCGGTTACGGCAGGGTGTTCGATGGCCGAGGTTATAATATGCCTTCCACGGTCCTTGCTTGCCAATGCAATTCCCCGTATCGCCAGATTGTTCGATTCTGTGGCGCAACTGGTGAAGTAGATTTCTTCCGGTTCGCAGTTGATCAGCTGGGCCACCTGCGCCCGCGCTTTTTCAACGGCTTCTTTATTGCTTCGCCCGATCGGATAGGAGCTGGAAGGATTGCCAAAGTGGGTTTGCAGGTAAGGCAGCATTTCGGCTGCAACCTCCGGGTCGATGGGGGTGGTTGCATTGTAATCGAGGTAAACAGGTTTTTCCATGCCTTCGAATATTTTCAGTTAAAGCTTAACCGGGATGCCGATTAACCTGCCACCTTCCTGAAGTAATTTTTTATAAAGCGTTTTTTTAAAACCAAACGGACTCAGCCACCATTTCTCGAAAAGCACTTTCCCGATGTGCCATTTCCGGCCAATCTGTTTCAACTGAACCTGTGGATGGGGCTCGCCGAAGAAATCGCCATAGGCAAACCCGGCCAAATCCTCTCCGGCTTCGAGCATGCAATAGCCGTCGGCACAGAATTTTTCATCCGCTTTTTCACCTCCGATTTTGTGGGCGATGTTTTTTGCCACAACATCGGCCTGCAAATGGGCAAAAACCCCGGCTTTGGGCAGCGTCATTGGCTTATCCGGTATCCACCTGCCCGGCAAGGGAATGGACGCAACATCGCCAATGGCAAAAACATTTTCATATTTAGTCTGAAGGGAGGCCGGGTTCACATCAATCCAGCCGCTGGCGTTTGCCAGGCCCGATTTGCCAATAACCGAGGGAGCCTGATGCGGCGGGATAACCACCAGTAAATCATATCCAAAAGTATCTTTCCCGTTGAAAAGCAATTGCTTCGATTTGGTATCGACCGAGTTAAGGTTCATCGACGGATGGAAGTGGATGCCTTTTTTTTCGAGCATGCCTTTAACGGCATTCCCAAGTTCGGGCCCGGCCACCGGCAGTGGTTGTGGCTCCGGAGTAAAAAGACTAATTTCAACTTTCTCCTGAAGCCCTTTTGCCCTGAAAAAATCTTCGATAAGCATCGCCCCTTCGTGCGGCGCCCCGGGGCATTTGTAGGGCATCGATGCAATGACCAGCGCGACCTTTCCGCCAGGAAAGTTTGTCAGCTTTTCGTGCAATCTTGCCGCGCCTTCCAGAGTGTAATAGGTTTGAATGCTATCATCCCAGCCCTGAATTTTCTCCGGGGCCAGATCGGCGCCAAGCGCTATAACCAGGAAATCATAGCGATATTCCTTTTCCCCGGCGATTACTTTCTGTTCTGCCGGAACAATTTCGCTAACACCGGCATTGACAACCTCAATATCTTCCTTCAGGAGCGATTTGAGCGGTACGATTATTTGTTTTTTCTTCCGGGCGCCGTTCATCAGCCATAGGTACGAAGGTGCGAAGGTATGTTCGCTGTTTTTCTCGATCACAATAATCTTGTGCCCGCCGCCTAAGCGGTTGCTCAGTTCGTTGGCAGTTACTATTCCGCCAACGCCGCCACCTAAAATTACAATTGTTTTCATGTGCTTAACTGTTTTCTATTTGTTTCATTTTCCACTCCGGATAACCTTCGTCTAGCCTGCGGACATTGTATCCCTGCTCCTTCAGAAGTTTCACGGCTTCGTCGGCCAGAACGCAAAACGGGCCGCGGCAATAGGCAATAATTTCTTTGTTTGTGGAGATGTCTTTGAGTTGGGCCATCAGCTCGTTCATTGGGGCAGAAATTGCGCCGGTGATGTGCCCAAACCCGTATTCGACGGATGGCCGTACATCCAGGAGCAAAACATTTTCGTTGCCGATCATCTGCTCCAGTTCTTCGAGGCTCACCGCATCCTGCGAATCGTTATCCTGTCTTTGCCGGTTCATAATCTTTTCCAGGGCAGCTATTTCCTGGTAAGCGTAGCGGATTACATGCTGGTACACCGCCAAAAAATCGTCGTTGACCAAAGAATAATAGACGTATTGTTTTTCCTTCCGGGCTTTCACAATGTTGTTGTTTTTCAGAACCTGAAGGTGCTGCGAAGCGTTGGCAAAATTCAAATTGGTGGTTTGAACGATGCCCTCCACGCTTTTTTCTCCTTGCGAAAGCATCTCAATGATTTCGAGCCGGAATGGATTCGACAGGGCTTTGAGCAGTTTGGCAAGCCCGTCGTACATGGCATCTTTAAATTCGCGTCCTTTCATTTTTTCAACGGTTAAAATGATTGGGCAAATATACAAAACATATTCAAGTATTCAATAAATCTATTGAATACTTGAATAAATTATCCCTGTTTTATTTCGTCTATGAAAAGTTCAAAACTAGCAAAAGCCATTAAAGAAGACCATACACACTAAATTTAACAAATATGAAAGGCAACAATAAGCTGCCTTTCATATTTTCATTTTAAATACAAAACAAAAAATTGAAACTATCACAATTCTCCAATGATCCGCGCCTTCACCAAATCCCCATTTTTGACAATAAACCGCTGATGCCTGCCGCCATTCTTTTCGAACAGTTCCACGACCAGTTGTTTTTTATCTGGAATGGTAAATTTCTGAAATGCAAAAACAGTGCTTTCAGATTCTTTTCCTTTAATTGTAGCCAGGTAATTGTAAGCCCGGACTGGTTCTATGATGGTTTCCTGGATCGCTGTCCGTTTGACGACCTTTTTATCGACAATTTTGAACACGAGAAAATCAATATCAAAAGGAATATCTGAGGTATTTTTGATTTCAGTGTGAAAGAATAGCAGATCGTTATAACAGAAAATACCCCGGAGCGAAAACTCAATCCCAAACTGATTACTTTCCGTAAGTTTGTTCTTCGTTCTGCTGGTTTTGTAGATTTTCTCCATAAGCATCTGAACAGTCTGGGGTGACTCATCACCTAATTCAGAAAGATTTACCTCCATCGAATTTTCCGGCTGATTGCCTAACTTTTCAGGATGAAGAAAATCTTTCATTTCAATGTTCAACTTTCCCGGATTTTCCGAATAATTCACGATAAACGAATAGAAACTGCCTTCATTGGTAATCACGGAAAAATTGGTTTCTTCTTTAAAATCTTTTACAGCCGCCTTTACTCTGACAACATTTTCAGCACCTTCAGCTTTTCCGGCAATGATATTGGATGAGCCCAAATCAATGTAGGCAATTCCTGATGGAAAAATCAGGTGAACAGTTTTATCATAGGTCACGTCCAGACAATAAGAGGAAATCACATTGTTTTCAGGAATAACCTTGGTGTGATCATTTTGTGCGTAAATAGTGAGCGTTGATATAAAAAGTAAAACGAAAATTATCGGTTTCATTTTGATGATTTTTAAGATTAAACAATTGAATTTTAATTGGATGGCATCAACAGCAAGCGGTGCCCGGCTTTCAGGGTTACTTTGGTTGTCCTCAGTTTCTTTGAGATATACTGCGATGTTCCCTGGATGAGGCTTCGCCCCACATCGGCGGCCAGTTGCTGACCGGCAGTTGTACCCTGCGTAATGCTGATACTTGTTCCGGCATCGCGCCCCATGGAAGATGTGATTTCTTTCAAAGCTGTAGTTTCTACTGAGCCGGGAATAAATAAGCCCTGCTGCCCGTCAACATCAAAAGCGGTTAACTGAACCGGCAGGATAATACCATTATATTCCAGCGATTGCACAACGATTTGCAGTCGTTCGCCCTGAATCTGGGCTATTCCGGTTATCAGCGAATTCACGGGAAATTCCATTTCTCCGGCTTCCACTGGTTCGAGGAGGCGAAGTTTGACGTTTTGCCCGTTAACCAGCGTTTGGGTACTATTCACACAAGCCCAAATCGTATTCCGGTCTTTCTGTTTGCTTTCATTTCCTCCGGTTATAAACGAGAAATTGCGGGGTTGAGAAACCTGACTGACAAACGCAGAATCACTGATATGCTGTTTCAATGACGAAACTGTATGATCAGATACTGTCTTAACTGCTTTGGATACTACCTGTTGTTTTGTCTTTCCAACTGGCAATGAAGTTTTTGTTTCTGAAACTTCTTTTGTTGTTTGCGAATTGGATGACTCCGGCAAATATTTGGATGCCAGTTGATACGACTTCTCCATCAGCTTTAGCTGTTCAGCCATTCGGTCTGGCTGTTCTTGATGAGCAATCTGATTTTTTAAGTCTTCCACCTCCTTTTTCAGCTTTTCTGTTTCGGAATCTTCCTTCGGTTTTTCATAGAAATCACCGAGCGTTTGATTTATCCCGTGGTAGGCTAGCGCAGAATGCTGTATGGCCTTTGCAGGCTGTTTTGTGCCAGAATACTTTTCAGCAAATGTTCGCTTATCTGATTTATTATCACTAATCGATAAATCAAACTTTGCGGGCTCATGCTCCCCGACCATGGCAGAAAACTGGTCCAGCGAACGAACGGGTTTTTCTTCCAAAAGTTTTTCCTGTTCAAAGGCACTGATTTTGTCTTTTATCAGCTTGCTTTCCCGAGGCATCGGCAGTTCTGTATTTAAACCTGTTGCCCCTTTAGTTTCTGTGCTTTTTTCAGAAGACCAGAAAATAAGCCAGAGGCTTGCGCCACAAACCGCGAACATCAATGCAAAAACTGCATACTTTTTTAGCTGCTGCTTTTGCTGCGGTTTTAATAGAGTTTTATTGTTTTTGTCCATGAATCACGTCTTTAAGTTTATGAATTAAACTGTCCTGTGGTAAATCAAGCGATTTGATATGCTTCATTTCAGGCACCTTCCTTACCTGATTAGTGAAGGAATCCCAAAGCATGAAGGAAAAAACAGCAACAAAAAGAAAGCACAGTCCGAACACTACCGGTTTTCGTTTCTTTTGCGGAATCCGTTCACATGCTTTTCGAATGGTGTCATCCAGCGCATAGCTGGCTTTGCTGATTCTTTCACTCATGGCTACCGGTTGATGGTTTGAATGTCCCGGTTTTCCTTCACGGTAAAATTCTCAATCGTGAAGCCATGCGGATTGTTATCGCTTCGCACCGAATTAATCAGGTCGCAGGTGGTAACTAGGCTCCGCTCTGTAATGTTGCTTTCGCGGATGATAACCTGCCTGGCATAAGTAGATGCCAGATAAGGATAATTTCGAAAGTCAACCACAACACTATCGACCTGAAGGGTTTGATTGATGTTCCCCGAGATAATCCGGTTGAAATACCCTTTTTCTACTAAATCCTTGTAGTAGGTATAAACGCTTTTGTCAGCCAGGAACATCGCCCGGTTGATGTTGGATTCAATAGCGTTTTTATCCGGCGAAAGTGTGAAAAACAGTTCGTGAAAACGCCGGATATGTTCCCGTGCCTCCACCGGACGGTTCTGCGATAATTCCTGCGACAGGGCAAGAATTAACGATTTTCCTTTATCCAGCACATAGATTTTCTGCCGTTGTTTCTCGGCAAACCGATAGGCGCTGAAAACAGAATAACCTGCAATTCCGGCGCACAGGATAACAAAAACAATCCCGAAAAAACGAATTTGTTTGAAACTCGTTTCGATATTTTTTAATGATTTAAATTCCATAGTTGTTTCCTTTTTATTTCTTTAAAAGTTTCCCTGAGATATTTCCGGCAGAAGCCCCGGCCACGCCTGCCGCCACAGAACCTGCCTGGCTTGCCGATGAACTGACATTTCTCCCGTAATTGCCCATACCTCCGGCCATGATAATCCAGTTTGCTACGGTTGGGATGGTGAAATACCCAATAATGCCGATAACCATAAACACGATATACACCCCGTTGGAGGCATCTACGGAATAGCTCGGATCGGCCTGAAGCTTGTCAATATCATTCTGTAACATCAGCACCTGAATTCGGGCCAGGATGGAACTGAACAGGTCGGAAACCGGGAGCCATAGATAAACCGAGACGTACCGCGAGAACCATTGTGTCATGGTGGACTGAAACCCGTCGTAAACACTGATGGCAAAAGCAATAGGGCCGAGAATGGAAAGGACAATCAGGAAGAACGTGCGGATGGTATCAATAACCAAAGCCGCCGCCTGAAACAGCAATTCCAGAATCTCCCGGAAGAAATCGCGGATATTCCGTTTCATATTGTACATGCCCCGCTCAATATACATTCCCGACATGGTTGCCAAATCGGAAGGGCTCCAGCCCAACTCATCCAGCTTTTTGTCGAACTCCTCATCGCTCACCAGAAAGGCCGTTTCCGGGTTCCGTTTCATCGCTTCGGTTTCCAGTTGTTCCTTTAAGTCACGGTATTTCTGCATGTCAAAAGTCTGCGACTGAAGCATCTGGTTGGTTCCTTTTACCACCGGACTAAGCACCATGTTGATTGTTCCAAGAACGATTGAAGGAAAGAACATGATGCAAAAGCCGATAGCAAAGGGGCGCAAAAGCGGATAAACGTCAATGGGCTCAGTCCGGGCAAGCGACTGCCAAACGCGGCTAGCCACATATAGCAGCGCTCCCAGACCTGCTATCCCTTTTGCCACCCCAGCCATTTCGCTGCATAAAGGCATCATCTCCACATAAAGGCTGCGGAGAATCTGGTGTAAATTATCGAAATCCATTACCAGTACCTTTCGTCAGCATTGCCATATAGTGCCAGCATCCGCTGTGCATCGCCTTTTCGTTGGGCTCTCAGGTACGAAACAGAAAGGTTCTTGTTGGTATAATAGCGAACCAGGTTTCGGTAACGCTGCACAGATGTGTAAACGCCGTCAATGACGTCCATACGTTCTTTGTCAGTCATTGAAAGCGAACTGGCATTCACAATCCCTTTCAGGTCGAGCAACAGGTTACTGCTTTCTTCCAGTAGTTTGGTGTAGCCAAAAGCAATGGCTCCCAATTCTTCCAGCGTAAAGTTTTCATCCTGAATCATCAATTGGTAGGAATTGATGTAGATATCCGCAATCTCGCCAACCATCAGGATAGTTTCCTGAACTTTACGGGCATCTTTTACCAGGTTGTTCACGGCTTTTAAAGCATCGTAATATTCCTTACCCTGCTCATACACCTTTTTTACTTCCTGAAAATTCTTGATTACGTTGGAAACCGTGTTTGATGTTTGTACAATTTCGTTGGCAGAGTTCACAATGCTTTGGGCAAGGTTTACCGGATCGGTTACTACAAATTGTGCTTTCAGATTCAATGTGCCGAGCATAACGAGAAGCCCGGCTATCAATAGTCTTGTTTTCATGTTACTAATTTTATATGTGAATGATTAAGCGTTTCGCTTACTGGCAGCCAGTTGTTTGATGGCTTGTTCAATGTTTCCGTCCAGTTTTTCGGTTAGCCGGATGAGTTCGAGTTTCTCAGTTTCTTCCGTGGTATAAGTGTAATACTCTTCCAAAGAAACTTCGGTGGCATAAACCGCAGACTGCACCCCACCCAAGCCAATCCATACCTCTTTGTATTTACGCCGGGGATGGTTGGCCAGATTGATGGAAAGAATCTGCGATTTTTCTTTTTCGGTCAATCCAAGCAGTTCCTGGATTGAACCGAACTTATTCATGTATTTGCGCTGGTCGAGCAGGATTTTGCAATCGGAGTTGTTGATAATGCTTTCCTTAACGATTTCTGAGGCTATAATATCATCGACCTCCTGAGTGACCACGACCGCTTCGCCAAAGAATTTTCGGACGGTTTTAAACAGGTATTTGATGTACTCCGCCATCCCTTCTTTGGCAATTGCTTTCCAGGCTTCCTCAATTAATATCATCTTCCGGATGCCTTTTAACCTCCTCATTTTATTGATAAAAGCTTCCATAATGATGATCGTCACAATAGGGAACAGGATTTTGTGGTCCTTGATTTGATCCAATTCGAAAACGATGAAACGTTTGTTGAGCAAATCCATCTGTTTGTCCGAATTCAGCAGGTAATCATATTCGCCACCCCGATAATACGGTTCAAGAACGTTCAGAAAATTGGCAATATCAAAATCCTTCTCACGTACTTTTTTCTGTTGGAGTGTTTCTGAATACTCGTCCCGGACAAATTCATAGAAAGTATTAAAAGACGGAGCTATTGTGCCATCCTGATTCAACCTTTCTATATACTGGCTCACTGCATTTGACAAAGCCACCTCCTCGGAACGCGAGGGCGCTTCTTCCTCATTTTTCCAGAGGGTAAGGATCAGTGTTTTGATGCTCTCCTTTTTTTCAATGTCAAACACGCCGTCGTCGGTATAGAATGGGTTGAATGCAATCGGGTTGTCTTCGGTGTAGGTAAAATAAACCCCGTCTTCGCTCCGTGTTTTGTAATGAATCAAATCACACAATCCTTTGTAGCTATTCCCGGTATCCACCAGAAGTACGTGCGTTCCCTGTTCGTAATATTGCCTGACCATGTGGTTGGTGAAAAAGGATTTCCCGCTTCCTGAAGGACCAAGAATGAACTTGTTCCGGTTGGTGATAATCCCTTTTTTCATCGGCAAATCGGAAATGTCGAGATGCAGTGGTTTTCCAGTGAGCCGGTCAACCATTTTTATCCCGACTGGCGATAAAGAATCCCGGTAGTTGGTTTCACCGGTAAAGAAGCACAAAGCTTGTTCTGTGAACGTGAAAAAAGATTCTTCGGAAGGGAAATCAGCCGCATTGCCGGGGATGCCCGCCCAAAACAGTGTCGGGACATCCACTGTGTTGTAACGCGGCTTGCATTCCATCAGCGCAATCTGGGAACCGGCATCGTTTTTGACCTGCCGCAATTCTTCCGGTCTGTCGCTCCATGCCAGCACATTGAAATGCGCCCGCACTGAAACCAGCCCCTTGCTGTGCGCTTCGTTCAGGTACTCTTCCAGCCATTGCTTGTTAATCTGGTTGGCGCGACTGTACCTCGAAAGGGAGTGCATGTTCCGGGCCATCTTTTCAAAGCGGGAAAGGTTGGCCGAATGATCGTCAATAAAAATGTACTGGTTGTAAATGTGGTTGCACGACAACAGCAAACCAACGGGCGAAGCGTATGAAAGCAGGCAACTGCTGCGGTAGGTCGAAAGTTTTTCGTACCGGCTTTCGGTATTCACTTTTGCGGGCAGGTCATCCAAATCAGAAAGGGTGTGAAGCACCAGGGAATTATCCCCGATTTTCATTTTCCCCGGATTCAGGGTGATGTCCTGCAAACAAGCGGTTTGATCCGGAGAAAGTGAGAAATACTTCTCCACAACTCCAGGTTCTTTTTCTGTGCCGGTAATTTGTTCGGGTGTCAGTCGCGAAAGCCGTATAAAATCACAATCGTTCATGATTTGCTCAAACTGGTTCACTGCCTCCACAAACCGCAAAACGGATTCCTTATTCTTTATCTCTTTCGGCAGAAGTGTGCCCCGTCCCAGCGAACTAAAGGCACTTTGCTGCCTGCTCCGTTCTTTGGTTGTTTTTGTCAGGAACAGGTAGCAGGTGTGGTTTAAATACGGACGTTCATTGAAATGGCGTTCAAACGAAGAGCTTAGAAAGCTTAAATCCTGATCCTGCTTTTCCGGCTGGTAATTCTCCCTGATGTACCAGTCCTGTTTGTGAACGATGGAATAATCGGGCAAAACTTTAATCGCTTTGTTCCAGACCGAATGAACGGCTTCGTATTCTTCCGAAGTCACGGTGAACAGTTCCGGCAGTGTAACCTGAAAAGCAACCGTAATGTCAGCGTCCTTGCTGATAATGCAACCTTGTTCAACCGACAGTAAAGGGAACCTGCTTTCAAGGGTGGCCGTTTTTAAAATGCTTCTCATACCGCCTCCTTTCTATTTTGGGTGAACAGCCGGAGAATACTTTTCCGGTTGATAATCCTGCGCGGGAAAGTCCGGGTTGCCTGGAGTTTCATTAATCCGAACCGGCCAAATTTTTGATTTAGGGAAAAAGTCAGCCATACGACAAGAAAAGCCAAAGCCAGTCCTGTGAAAATGCAAACCCACTGGTTTATCCCTGCCAGGTACATGATGATAAAAACCACGAATGTACCCAATAGTCCACCTGCAAAAATGAACAGGTACTGGCTTTGCAGTCCCTTAAACTCTGCCGGTTTGTTCACCCCTTTGTTGATGAAATATTCTGCCATGTTTTTACAGGAAGAATGAACGCAGGATAGTGGCAGCAACAATCAGGAAGATACAGGCTCCGAACCAGGCGGCGGCGGTTTTCCCGGTATCAGGGTCACCGCTTGAAAACTTTGAATACACTTTCACGCCACCGATTAAGCCTACTATGGCACCAATGGCGTAGATTAGCTTGGTTGCCGGGTCAAAATACGAGGTGACCATGCTGGTGGCTTCGGTGATTCCGGCAGAGCCGTCGCCCTGAGCAAACAATGCCAGTACCCAAAATGAAAAAAACAGGGTAAATATCGATTTTAATGAATTGATTTTTGCCATAATGATGTTGTTTTTGCTTCCCCGTTGGAAACAAGAAGAAGCGGTTTTTACTAATTTTAAAGCAATCTCTTTGGGTTATGTGGTAAAAACCACGGGTCAGAATGGGGCTTTACCCGTAATCTTTTTCCTTCATATTTTTTAGAATTTGGTTCATACTCGGGCAGACTTTTTCCTGCCTGAAACCAAATCTAAAGGCTTAAATCACTGAAAAATAAAAAGTGGAGTATGTGGAAGTGTGTGGCTGCGTTTGGCCTTTGTAATGGAAAGAATTTCTAAGTCTGCTGCCTATTTTAGCAAAACGCATTTATCAGTCATTGGCGTCATTACCGTTACATTTCTAATAGCTCTTGTAACGGCGACTCTAAGAAGTCTTTGAGATTTATATAATTCATTCTTGTCTTCAGGTTTATAGACAATGCGACTATTGTAGATCCCTTCATATATTATTACTTCATCAAATTCTTTGCCTTTGGCTTTATGGATTGTCATTATTTGAATTCCCTTAGGGACAATAGACGTTTTACTGAAATGCTCCTGTAGTAATGCACTCCTCACAAGAGAAATGGCCCCTTTGTAATTCCCTCTTTCTCTCCAAAGTTCTGAAAGCCCTGACTGAAGAACAGAACCTTTATGTAAAAGCCTTAAGTAAACCGAATCATGTTCTACGGATTTCAAGATATCTGAATTCGATTTCTTTATAATATCTCTGACTAAAATCCAGTCAGATGAAGGATTTCCAGAGAATTGTAGATGAGAACAATCGTTTGAAATAGTAATGCAGTCTGTTATTATTTTTGCATTACTACTACCTCGTACTTTTCCCGTATTTAAATAGTCAATCAGGACTTTTGAAAGTTTTAGATCAGCTTGGGTAATATTTCCGGCTCCTTTTCTACCTCTGATATAATCAACTAAATGGTAAATTAAACGATTTTTAATTTCCAAGTCCGCCTCTCCTTGTTCCATCAGACCGGCAATGAGGACTGCCGATAACGCAAGAGCTTCTTTTTCTAAGGCAACTTCGTGCTTTAGTATGGGATAAGATTTCCCATTTTTAAGATTCTGCCTTTTTGAAAGACAATCTGATACTTGAAGCATGAGCTGTTTACTTGGAACTAATATTGCAAGTGACCATTCGCTTGTACCTTTATTAAGCCGCTGCATGGCTAGTAATACCTCCAGTTTTACCTGATTATGAACCTCAGGTATATTTGCATAGTATTTTATACTGACATTTTGATAGGTATTTCCGTTTATATTTCCAGCCAATAAATCATTCCCAAACTTTACGATATCAGTACCGTTACTTCGGTTGTTTTCTTTTTCAAAATCGAATATTGACGGATGAAAATCATCAATGTAATCTTTAATTCTTTTAGGATCAGCGCCTCGAAATTCATATATCCGTTGTTCCGGGTCAGCGAGAGCGATAATTCGACTTCTACTCCCTAACCGCTTTATAAGTAGCCACTCATGATAATTTGTATCCTGAAACTCATCTAAGATGATGATGGGATATGTGTCACAATAAATACTAGTCAGAATTCCACTATTATTAAACAGATTCGCAGAGTATTCCGCAAACAAGTCAAAATGTAATATCCCTTCTTCCAAAAAGAGTCTTTGCTTTTCTTTTGCTAGTTCCTGATCATCTTTTATTTCAGCTAATTTTGCAGCGGCATCTGGAGGAGGTAAAAGTTTAATTCTTTTCACGCCATTTAAAAGATAGCCATGAGATTTAAGAATTTCCCAGGTAAATCCGTGATAAGTATTGATTTCGATGTTCCGTTTTATGTCTAAATTAAACCCCATTTCTGAGATTTGTTCTTCTACTCGGGATACTGTTGCGCGGGCAAAGCTTAGAAACAAAATTTTTTGTCCGGATTTAAGTATTCTTTTCTGAATTTCATGTTTTGCTTTTATCAAAGCAATTGTCGTTTTCCCAGACCCAGGTCCTCCAAGTACAAGTAAATTACCATCTTGAGATAATAATTTCTGCTTTTGTTCCGACAAATCAAACACGGGTAGAAGTTTAGGGTTATTTAATTTTTCTATTGATATCTTTTATTGTAGTTACAATAAAATCAGGCATTTCTTTTCTTTTACATCTAAATAGTAATTCTGCTGCATCTCCCGAGCCTTTTCTGCCTTTAAGAAATTTGAGCATTAAAGGTTTTATTTCGTCTCCAGTCATTGAGTCATCAGGTTCTGGTCGAATATGTGTTGGCCAATCTCCCAATTTAACAAGATTAAGCGCATACTTTTTCAAAATTTTGGTTGAAATCCCGTTGATGATTACGTTTTCAAATCCTTTCTCGGGAGCTTCATAGCAATGGTCAACACAAGATTCTATTTTTTCTAAATCCTCTTTTGTCTGTTGATCAAAAACCGCAAATACTTCTTTCCCCAAATTTCTAAAGTATTCTCCAAATTTCGCTATTGATGAATCTGTTTCCGCATTTATAACAGCTATCCCTAGAGTATCGAAGTTTCTGTACTTGTCTGGTTTCAGAAGATTCAATTTTTTTGCACAGGCTGGAAAAGAATCGTACTCAGTTCTACCTTCTGCAATTAATACCCTTCGAGCAAGAAGCCCTTCACACAACCGTTTCCTAAACTCTTCACGATAAAATTTTTGTTTAACAGGAGGGTTCGCTGATGTACCTCTTAGATTTCCATCTGATTCTCTTTTTATTACTAATATTTGTTCTGGTGGAAATTCCTCTAATATATACGGTGAATGAGATGTAAAAATGGCTTGTGCCGATTTTTGAATAATACTACTTATTATCCTCTTTTGGGTATACGGAGGTATCGCAATTTCAGGCTCTTCCATTGCAAAAATTACGTTTTGTTTTAATTCTGCAATCATTGAAAGCAAAGTGAGTACTAGTGCATTTATGGTTCCGGCACCCTGATGCTGAAAAGGGGCTGAATACTCCTCTCCTTTACTGTTTTTTGCGCCTGTTCCGATAAATACAGTCAATATTTTTCTTAAATGAGAACGTGTCATCTCTGATACCTGTAATTTAGGATTCTCCGCCCACTCGACAGGAACAATTTCTCTTGTGGCTGATTGAATGCTTTCCAATATTTCTGAAATTCCAAGCTCGGGATTATCTGCAACTGTCAATTGACGCAATTGACATAATACGTCTTCCCACATTTGTGGCCGAATTTCTTTAAGCTTCAAGATAATGTCAAGTAAAGAACCTTTATCAAGACTTAAAGCACGAGAACCAGTTCTTATGGTCCTTAGATAAATGAACCCACATAATCGCTTATCACGAGTTCCGAATTTTTGTAGTTCTAATTCATCGCTAATTGGTGAACAAAAAAAAGTATTCCCATAGAAGTCATCTTCCTCTTTATCATACCCTCCTTTAAAACAAACTCTTAATGCCGGTTTAACATTCTCATCGTCTGTAACTGATACCGGAGGACTATCAATCAAATCTTTGTCTTCTATATCCCACCATTCTAAATGATTACGAAAATGTCTTAGTTGTTCTTCATTTAAATCAACAATTAGTGCTTCTATTTCTATAATGATGCTATTCTCTGCTGGACCGATATAATCTCCGGCGTAAAAATCATGTTCATCTATTACGGGATATCGTGATAACCTTTCAGGACCCAAGACAAGGTCGATAGCCTCAATAATGGTTGACTTTCCGACATTATTATCACCAACTATTACAGTATGGCCATTGAAAATTAGTTCGGCATTTTTTATCCCTCTGAAATTTTTTATTGATAAAGATTCTATTTTCATAAGAAAGTCTGGTTTAATTCAGGCGTATTTTATTGACATATAAGTTATTAGTGCGATTGTAAATCTTTAATAAAAGTAATAATATTTTGGATTTATTTTTCTTGTTGTCAAGTATATTGCTCAATATTAAATTCATTTATCCTATCATCCGACCTGGTAGCATTTACATTCTGCCCCAGCTTCCCCAAATGCAGATCAATCAGTTCAACAATCCGCTTTTGATAAGCCGGAGACGAGAAAGCCATTTGTTCAACCCAACTGGCATTGTCGTTTTCATGAAGCAACTTTCCTGCTTTGGCCGGATTTTGCGGTTTGGTGCTTCCGACTTCGTTAACCACTTTCATCATTCCTTCAAACGTGAGGTCAGAAAAAGATTCCGCAGGAAGCCCTAATTGTTCCAACTCTTCCTGTTCTTCAACGACGCTTATATCCGGCTCGTATTCCAGCGGAACTTCAATATCCATTTTGCCCGATGAATCGGATTCTGATACAGAACTTTTCCCGGCAATCAGTACAAACGTACTTTTGCCAACAATTCCTTCCGGTATGTTTTTCTCTCGTGTATTTTCTCTTTCAACGGAGGCTGTTCCGGTTTTACGCCATCCTTTCAGCAGAAGGATAGCAAGAACCAGGATCGCGGTAACTAGAATAAATTCAGCCATGTCAAACTGTTTTGGGGTTAAAAAATATCCTTATTCTTTTCGTTATACAGTTTGACAATCTCCTCTTGAAAGTCTTCAAAATGCTGGCTCAGCACATTGTCGATATAATCAAAAATAGAGATTTCGTCGTTGCCAATCACGCGCACAATCTTTCGAATCCGTTCGTGGTATTCCTGCCGGATGGGAGCATGTTTGCCAAACCGTGCCTTACTGTCGGTTTGCCGGATAAAAACGGACAAGTAGCTGGAAGAAACTTCCGATTTTTTAGCCTTTGGCTTACTCGTAGCTTTTTCAGTTTTTTGCTCCGTTGATTGTTGCCCGTTCTGAATGGTCGAGATCAGATAAGCTTCGTCAATCTCTTCAGGATTATACTGCTTCCGTGCCATGCTTTCACTGTTTTATCGTTTGCAAAATTTCCATAACCAACGTATCGAGGTTACTGCCTTTCAGTAAAGTGCCATGAGCCGGGAATAAAGTAGAACGAAAAACAGGCTTGTGCCCAGAGGTGAGTTCGCGCCGGAAACGTTTCGAGTCGGGAACAAAGGTTTTTAGGATGTTCAGGCCAAGCTCGCCAATCACATTTTCATAAACTTCGTAGAGTTCGCTCTTCTCCCGACCGTCCACCATATTCCAGATCAGGTACAGCCCTTTGATGTTGCTTTTCCCCACACTTACCAGGTTTTCGTTCAGCATAGAAGCAAATTTTAAAGTGCTCTCCAGTACCACCCTGTCGGCGCTAACCGGAGAAAAGATATAGTCCATTCCGGCCAGTGTTTTTACAACGCCCTTGCTGTTCAGTGTACCCGGAAGGTCGAAAAAAATGATGTCTGGTTGATTGGCCGCTTTGTCAATCAATTTTCCGGCGGTTGCAATGGCATTTTCCGGCAAACTCTTTTCAACCGGGTAGGCTTTTCGCTTCAGTAAGGTAAACTGGTCATAAGCCATTTGCTTGTAATAGTTGTCCTTCATCACCTGATCCATATCGCGCTGGCGCATTTCAGCAATGCTATGCTGCGGATAATCGCAGTCCACAACTGCGATTTCCATACCCTGCACATAATGCAGATAGCTCGACATTAAAATGGTAAAAGCCGATTTGCCTACGCCTCCCTTTTGAGTGCTGAAAGCAATAAATAATGTTTCCTTTTCCATGTTGTTTATTTTATTGGTTAATGATGTAATCGTTTTATCGTTTGTCTTTTCGGCTAATCACTTTATCGCCTAATCAATTGAATACCAGAGCCGCCGGTTAAATGCCTGTTTAAACATTTAATTATTTAAGCGTTCCAACGTTTAAATAATTCAGCGAACTGATCCTCAATTATTGCAGTCATTGAACAACTGAATCAATAAGCTCCTGAACGAATAATTTCTCAGTTGAAAGAGGAAATAACCCCTTAGTTGTGCACTTGAATATTCGCTGTTTCATTCCACTAATCAAGGTTTTGTGCCAGCAAATGAAGGCATAAAACCCATCGAAAATCCGATTCGGAAAGTGACTGGCACTGTTTGGCTTCAACTGTCTGCTTTTGGCGTTTTTCGGAATAATGACCAATCAAAACACTCCCTATACCTTTGCCAACAATGAAAATTTGGATTGAGAAATGAACTGAAAAGATGCGACGGCAAGCATTAAAAATCACCAACGCTAAAAGAGTGTGCACAGGCGCACGGCAAGTTGTGTTTTGAGGTCCTCAAAACGTTTTCAGTGCCTGAAAACCACTTGCCCCGATGGGGAAAATCACCCTCCGAAGTCGGTGATTTTAATAAGCATTTTTGTAAACGTGTAAAGCCATAAAACAGATGCCAATGACAAACGAAAACAGACAAAAACACAAAGGCGGAAGGAAGCAGAAAGCAGACCCGTGCATCCACCGTTACTCGATTAACCTGAACGACGAAGACAACGCCCGGTTTTTATCGCTGTTCGAAGCCTCGGAAATGAAAGTAAAAGCTCATTTTATAATGGTCTGCCTGTTTGAAAAGCAGGTGAAGGTGGTAAAGATTGACAAAGGAACATCTGATTTTTACATGCGTCTGACCAATTTTTATGGCCAGTTCCGGGCAATCGGAGTAAATTATAACCAGGTAACCAAAGCCATCAAAAACAATTTCTCGGAGAAAAAAGCGCCGGTATTTTTAGGCCAACTGGAAAAAGCAACTCTGGAACTGGTGGCAATAAACAAGCAGTTGATGGACTTAACCCGCGAATTTGAAGACAAATGGTTGCAAAAATAAGTTCAGGAAGTTCGCTGTACAGTGCCCTGGCATACAACCATCATAAGATAAATGCCGGTTGCGCCAAGGTGATTTTCACCAATAACATGGTGGAACCCCAAGATGGAAATTTCAGTATCGGTATTTGCACCGGTTCGTTCGAGCCTTATTTACTGGCCAATAAAAGAACGGAGAATCCGGTTATCCACATCTCTTTAAACCCTGACCCCAAAGACAAATTAAGCGATGAACAGTTGGCGCAAATTGCTGAAGAATATATGCAAAAGCTGGGTTACGGGAATCAACCTTTTGTTGTTTACAAGCACGAGGACATTGATCGCCACCATCTCCACATTGTTTCTGTTAAGGTGGATGAAACAGGCAAAATGATCCGAGACAATTTTCAGCACCGTTTATCCATGCGGATTTGCCGTGATTTGGAACACAAATATGGACTGGTTCCGGCCAATGAAAAGCAAAAAGCAGAAGGTTATTCGTTAAAGGCAATTGACCCGAAGAAAGGCAATATCAAGCAGCAAATCGCCAATGTTGTCCGGGCAGCATCACAAACCTGGCACTTCCAATCATTCAACGAATACAAGGCTTTGCTTTCTATCTATAACGTCCATGTTACTGAAGTTAAAGGCGAACACCGAGGAAAATTGTACTCCGGAATTGTTTATGGCGCATTAAACGAAAAAGGTGAAGTCTTCGGAACACCTATAAAATCGTCAAAGTTTGGAAAACAGGCCGGAAATGAAGCCATTCAGAAACGGATAGAAAAGTCGAAAGAGCTTATCAAAACCAATAACCTCAAAGAAAACCCGAAAGCAATTATCACAAAAACGCTGGAATCATGCAAAAGTAGGGCGGATTTTGAAAAGCAACTTTCAAAAAACCAGGTTTCAGTTTTATTCCGTGAGAACGAATCGGGGCGCATTTATGGTGTGACCTTTATCGACCACCGGCAGAAGTTCGTTTTCAATGGTTCACGTCTGGGGAAAGACTTTTCTGCCAATGCCTTTGAGCAGAAATTCAATCAAGAAAAACAAACTACAGAACAGGAGAAGTCGCCTGAATTTACTCCACTTCAATCCGCCTATTCCCCTGATTCAACGCTTGAAAATTTATTCGGGTTATTGAATATGGAAAACCGTGGTGAAAATCCTGAAGAGGAAGCCTTTATCCGAAGAATGAAGCGAAAGAGAAGAAGAAAACGAAAACTATAAGCCATGCAAAACGAAGACGATGTACGAAGCCTTGCCAAAATAATCGAATTGATCCGAGGTGTCAGCATTCTAATCCTGATCATTCACATCTATTGGTTTTGTTATGAATTTCTGGCAGAACGGAACGCAACATTACCAGTTATTGACAGAATTCTGCTGAATTTCCAGAGAAATACAGGACTGTTCTCGCATCCTGTCTGGACAAAATTGGTGAGCTTCGGATTGCTTGCCATCTCATGTATGGGAATCAGGGGCGTCAAGGAAGAAAAGATAACCTGGAATAAAATATCGGCCTTTCTGGGTTCAGGGTTTGTGCTGTTCTTCTTCAACGGTTTTCTTATCAAACTACAATACTCAATCGCTCTTAAATGCAGCTTTTACGTGCTAACTCTGGCTATCGGGTATGTTCTCCTGTTAAAGGCGGGGTTATGGATGAGCCGACTGATAAAAAACAACCTGATGGAAGATGTTTTTAACATGGAGAATGAATCGTTTATGCAGGAAACCCAGTTAATGGAAAATGAATATTCAGTGAACCTGCCCACACGTTTTAGCTACAAAAAGAAAACCTATAACGGGTGGATTAATGTGGTAAATCCGTTTCGGGCGAGCATTGTTCTGGGGACACCGGGTAGCGGAAAATCGTATGCCATCATCAACAATTACATCAAACAGCAAATTCAAAAAGGATTCAGCATGTATATCTACGATTTTAAGTTTGATGACCTGAGCGTTATCGCTTACAACACTTTATTGAAAAACACAGACAAATACGAGCATCAGCCCAGATTCTACGTGATAAATTTTGACAACCCGGAGCGGAGCCACCGGTGTAATCCCATTGCTCCTGAGTTTATGACTGATATAGCCGATGCTTACGAATCAGCCTATACCATCATGCTAAACCTGAATAAAACATGGATTCAGAAGCAGGGTGACTTTTTTGTCGAATCACCCATTATCCTTCTTACAGCGATTATCTGGTATCTGAAAATCTACCAAAACGGGAAATACTGCTCGTTCCCTCATGCCATCGAATTTCTGAATAAAAAGTATGCCGATATTTTTACCATTCTCACTTCATACCCTGAACTGGAGAACTATCTTTCTCCATTTATCGATGCCTGGGAAGGTGGCGCGCAGGACCAGTTGCAGGGGCAGATTGCCAGTGCAAAAATCCCACTCTCACGAATGATTTCACCACAACTGTACTGGGTAATGTCGGGCAATGATTTCACGCTGGATATCAATAATCCGAAGGAACCTAAAATTCTTTGCGTGGGTAATAACCCTGACCGCCAGAACATCTATTCCGCAGCCTTGGGTTTGTACAATTCCCGTATTGTAAAGCTGATAAACAAGAAAGGTCAACTCAAAAGCGCAGTGATTATTGATGAGCTTCCAACTATTTATTTTCGTGGTTTGGACAACTTGATTGCCACAGCCCGGAGCAACAAGGTGGCTGTTTGTTTGGGATTTCAGGATTTTTCGCAGCTAAACCGTGATTACGGAGACAAGGAAGCCAAAGTGGTGATGAATACCGTTGGCAATATCTTCAGTGGGCAGGTGGTTGGTGAAACAGCTAAAACTTTGTCGGAAAGGTTTGGAAAAGTACTTCAAAAACGGCAGTCGATGACCATCAACCGGCAGGATAAATCCACGTCGATTAACACCCAGATGGACACGTTAATCCCAGCTTCTAAAATCAGCAACCTCACCCAAGGTATTTTTGTCGGGGCCGTTTCTGACAATTTCGATGAGCGCATTGAGCAGAAAATATTTCATGCCGAAATTGTAGTTGACAATGAGAAGGTGGCCAAAGACACAGCCGCATACAATCCAATCCCGGTAATTACAAATTTCACCGATGAAGATGGCAAAAACCATTTGCAGAAGGAAATTGAATACAACTATCGGCGGATAAAAGAAGAAGCTGCGCAAATAATTGTGGATGAGCTGGAAAGGATTAAGAAAAAATAAGAACCTGATGCCATTTTAAGGCATTGTTGTGGATAACAAACTGCAATATCACTAGTATTTATCGTTCAACTAAAAATAAATCCGCTGAGCAAAATAATGCTGATAAACCAATCAATAATAATAGATATAAAGGCCATTATCGCCCAGGCGAAGGACAACGCTGTCCGTGCGGTTGACCATCAGCGAACATTGATGTATTGGCACATTGGCAAGCGTATTTTTGAAGAAGAGCAGGATGGGAAAGACCGTGCAGATTACGGGAAGTATCTCACGGAATATATTTCCAGCCAATTGGTGCCGGAATTTGGAAGCGGATTTTCCAAACGGCAAGTAGAGTTGTTCCGGCAGTTTTACCGTACTTTTCCAATTACGAATACACTGTATTCGCGATTAAGCTGGAGCCAATACAAGCTGCTGATACGTTTGGACAGTCGGGAACAAAGGGAATTCTATATTGCTGAAACAATGAAGAATAACTGGACAGTTCGCCAATTGGAAAGACAGATTTACAGCAACCTGTACGAGCGCCTTTTGATGAGCAACAACAAGGAAAGCGTTCTGGCAGTTGCCAAAAGTGAAAAACAACCCTCCGACGCCAAAGAAATTATCAAAGACCCAATGTTTCTGGAGTTCCTGGGATTAAAAAGAGAATCTTCCTTCTACGAACGCGATTTGGAATCGGCCATTATTATGCATTTGCAGGAGTTTTTATTGGAGTTGGGCAATGGGTTTTCATTTGTGGCCCGGCAAAAGCGAATACATATCGAGGGCGATGAATTTTTCGCGGATTTGGTTTTTTATAACCGGATGTTGCAATGCTTTGTAATCATAGAAATCAAAACGACCAAACTTACCCATCAGGATATTGGTCAGTTGCAGATGTACGTCAATTATTATGACCGCATTGAAAAGCTGCCACATGAAAATCCGACCATCGGCATTTTGCTTTGTGCCAGTAAGAATGATGCAGTTGTACGATTTACTTTGCCCGAAGGACAAAGACAAATTTTTGCCAGCCAGTATAAACTTTACCTGCCAACAGAACAGCAATTACTGAATGAGTTAAATAAAGAGTTGGAGAGCTTTGAGGGGAAAGAAGATACTGATGAAACGTTATTGAAATGAAGATAACAATCACAATTAAAAGGCAAAGCTGCACGAATTGTTACCAACAAATCCAAGCAGATATATATATCCTTTGATTAGTTGTTGAAATTAGCGTAATTCGTTAGTTAAATAAATTGTGGCATTGAAGATGACATTAGCGGTGCCGAGTATAAATAACGTATTTGGATAATGAAAGTATTTATAAGCCACTCTTCGAAGGACAAAAAAATTGTTGATAGTTTTATAACTAACATTTTAATTTTAGGCTGTGGTATAGATGAAAATAATATCTTTTGTACATCTGTTGAAGGATTAGGGATTAAGACGGGAGAAGAGTTCAGATGCCATATTTTGCAAAACCTGGTAAATTCTAATTATTCTTTTCTATTGATTTCAAACAATTACAAGAGAAGTGATATTTGCTTAAATGAGATGGGTGCTTCTTGGGCATTGAATGATATAAAAGTCAAACCGTTTTTACTTCCAGGGATTGATTTTAACTCTATTGGCACACTTTATAATGTAAAACATGCTGCAAGAATAATCGATCCTTATGCTTTAGATGAATTGTTTTCTGAAATAACAGAAGAAACTCAAATTGAAAAGAAAATATCACGGTGGAATAAATCAAAAGAGAACTTCATTCATTACGTGAAAAGCATGGAATCAACCACTACGGAATCTGTTTACCCTTCTCCAAATGAATTCTTTACTGAATTTGTCCAAGAGAATTCAAGTTTAAATCATATTTTATTAAGATGTCACCCGACACTTTTAGATTGCAAGAAGATATTTGACGAAAAATACTATAAAAGATGCTTTGAGATTTATTGCAACTTATATGTTGATCTTATAGAGAAACCCATTGAACCACTCTATCCAGAGCATAGATATTTTAGAATCAAAGAATCCACCACAACGGGAATTTTATCTGGCAATGATGACGTTCCAGGAGGAATGGTTAAAGCCGTCAAACATGGAATTTTTAATTATAACATCAAATTTTACCAAGTTGAATTTTTAGAAAGCGAAAGCTCTCAATTCGGAATTAGCTATTACCCTTTTTGTTATATAAATGGAAGATGGGTATTTATTCCTAAACCTTATTTTAAAGAAATATTCTAATTATCGCTTTAAGTCAATAAAATTATCTTTTAAACGCCACACCCATCCCCATCAACGCCAAACACTGCCACCTTCCCTGAAACCCAATGTTTTCAGTAAAAACAGGGATATATTAGCTTTTAAATCACTAAAAGCTATGTATCATGAAACAAGAAATGAACGACCAGGAGGTATTACTGGTCAAAGAAAAAAACGAGAGCAAGCTAAGAGCAGTTAAAGGTTTTGACGAAAACGGTAAGCTGCAAACCGAACTTCCCAACCAGGCCAATGCCGCCAGCTTTCTGAAAATCGACAAATACGGAAACCCGCTGGAAAACTTCTTCTCGAATTTTCACCGGCAATACCAGAACCCGACGGAGTTCCGGTTTTTCAAGGTACCTGCCGACCTTGCGGAGAAAACTGCCGTTGTATTGGATAAGATGCTGCAAAATCCCGAAGTCCCATCCAACAAAGAGACCCTCAGCAAGTACGAAGTCAAACCGGAGCAATATCTTCAAAAAGAAGAAAAGCAGGGAAAGACCCCAAACCTGATCGATGAAAGTAAGGTGGACTGGACTCAATTGGAAAAATTGGGTGTATCGAAAGACTTTCTGAAGAATACGAAAAACCTGGAACCCATGCTGAACTTTCAGAAGTCGCCGGACTTAATCCCCATTACCCTCAAAACCGACAACATCACCATTCACACTGATGCACGTTTGGCTTTCCGGCCAGACGAAGACGGAAACTTCAAGGTGGTTGTTCACGCGGTTCGAAGTAAACCCGAACTGGATCGTCCGTATTTTGGCGTCACGCTAACCGACGAAGACAAAAACAACCTGCTACAAACCGGTAATGCAGGAAGAATACTTCAGCCGCAATACAAAGAAGGAGAAACAACACCAGTATTTCTTTCCATCGACAAACTGACCAACGAGCTTGTCGCCGCCCGCGTCGATAAAATAAACATTCCGGACGAGATAAAAGGGGCAAAGCTGAACGAAAATCAGCGAAAAGAGCTGGCAGAAGGCCGGGCAGTTTTTGTGGAAGGCATGACCGCCCGTAGCGGAAAGGAATTCAGTGCCTGGTTACAGGTTGATGCTGATAAACGAGGCATTGGTTTTCGTTTCGACACAAGGCAGGAACAAAATCAGAATGTAACCGACCAAAGACCGGTCCGCATTCCTGATTCATTGCTTGAAAAAGAACTGACCGAAGAGCAAAAGCAAAAACTGGAAAAGCGCGAAACTATTTATGTTACCGGGATGAAGGACAAGGAAGGCCAGGAGTTTAATGCTTACGTGAAGATCAATGATGAAAAAGGGAAACTCGACTTCTACAAGTGGAACCCCGACAAAGCCCAATCCAAAGGGGCAGAAGTTACTCCTGACAACAACAGCAAAACGCAGGTAGCTGTAAATTCTGAAGGCAAAACCGACGAAGCCATCAAACATCTGAATGAACCATTGAGCAGGGAGCAGGTCAATCCTACTGAGCAACAGGCGGAAAATCGAAGCCACTCGAAAGCACATTCCATGTAGTCGGCCAAATTACTGCCCGCCTGATTAATCCAAGACGCTCAGGAAATAACCTGAGCGTCTTTCCTAATTCAATTTTCACCATCAAAATCAAACAGCCATGAATAATAGCTATCAGGAATTGTCCTGGTTTAAACTGTCGCTTTTACATTTTCTATATGAAAGCCATCCGGAGTTAACCGAAAATACAGACTTACTGAATGCCCGCAGCGACCTTGCTTCAAAAACTTATTCCGAAGCAGTAAAAAACGGACACACCCAGCAGGAAGCCGAAGAACTGGCGCTTAAAGACCTGTATCACGGTCTTCACTTTTCGAAACATGACACATTGGTTACCATCCTCTGGAACGAATTCTCCAGAGTTATTCCGATGGGATTGGCTAAAGAGTTTGCCATACGAATACTTCCCCAGATCGAAAGCATTTTCTCAAAATACAAATTGACAGATGACTTTGCGTTTAGCCCGGAGTTTAGCGGATTATACAACGAGTTGACTGGGACGATCTCAATATGGCTAGAAGACCATGAGCTTCAATAAAGAAAAACACCTTCGAGCAAATATTGAGGCAATAAAACTTGTCTTTCAGCTTGAAAGGGAGAAACGAAGCGCGACAAATGAGGAGCAGGAAGCTCTGAAACAATATTCCGGATTCGGGGCTTTAAAATGTATCCTCAACCCGGCAGAAAGCCTGTCCGACATTGCTTACTGGCCAAACTCGGAAATCGGTTTATTCCCTTTGGTAACCGAATTACATGATGTGCTGAAATGGAATTCCCGTTCTGAGCAAGAGTACAAACAATATGTGGGCAGCTTGAAAAATTCTATCATGACCGCCTTTTACACGCCTCCTGAAATCGTGCAGGTCATTGCAGAAACGCTAAAACAAAAACAGGTATCTCCCGGAAGTTTTCTTGACCCCTCCGCCGGATTGGGGGTATTTATCTCCGCATTTAAAGATCAGAATGAAGGACTTTCTGTGACGGGTTTTGAAAAGGATTTGCTTACCGGCAAGCTACTATCCAAGATTTATCCGGAAGATAAAATCAGGGTTGCCGGTTTTGAAGAGATTGAAAGCCGCGTCAATAATCATTTTGATGTGGTTTCTTCCAATATCCCATTTGGAAATGTGGCAACTTTCGATGTTTCATTTTTGAAAAGCAGAGACAAGGTAAAACAACAGGCTTCCCGAAGTGTCCACAATTATTTCTTTTTGAAGGGAATGAATACGCTTCGGGAAGGTGGAATTATGGCTTTTATCACGTCACAGGGAGTTATGAATGCTCCGAAAAATGAACCGGTACGACAATGGCTGATGGATAACGGCCGGTTGATTTCAGCAGTTCGCTTACCCAATAACCTTTTCAGTGAATATGCCGGAACCGAGGTAGGCAGCGATTTGATTATCCTTCAAAAGGATTCAGCAAAAAACCGGCTAACACCCAAAGAGAAAGATTTTATCCGAAGCGAGAAGTTCTCAAGCGGAGTGTTCAATAACAACTATTTTAACAACCTGCAACGGGTGGTGCACACTGAAGGATTTGTTGATACCGATCCGTATGGAAAACCAGCACAGATTTTTATTCACAAAGACGGAATCCGGGGAATTGCTTCGGATATGCGCAAAATGCTTGAAACAGATTTCGGGCAAAAGCTCGATGTTGATTTATTTCAGCAAACCGCTTCTGGCAAAAAATTAATAACGGTATCAGTACCCGGCAAAATTGAGAGCAGGATAAACCAAACGGAACCTGTACTTACTCTCTACGACCTCTTTGGCTTTAGCCAGGAAGAACGTAGCCAGCAAAGTTCCAACCGGAAAAGAAATGCCACAAAACCTCAGGCTCAACAACTAAGCCTGTTCTCACAACCGAATCTGGTAAACGGGAAACCAATCAAAGAAATCATCTCTTCAAAGCCAGACATCAGGCCATTTCAGGGAGAACTTTACAATCATCACAAAACAGGTTCACTGGTAAAAGACCGAAACCAGCTTGGATTTTTAAAAGAACGTGACGGGGATACGGCAACATTTGAACAGTTGAAACTGAACCCTGCGCAGGAAGCAAAAGCCTTGCTTTTTATTCAAATCAGGGACACTTACCATCAATTGTACAACAATGAGGCCGTCAGTTTTAAGGAAGATCCGGCAAACCGCAACCTTCTGAACAAATACTATGACGATTTTATCCGGAAGTATGGAAATCTGAACGATTCCAAAAACCTTGGATTGTTGAAAATGGATTCAGGAGCGAACGAAGTGTTGGCGCTGGAAAGGGGTGTAAACGGGGAACTGGTAAAAGCTGATATTTTTCACCAGCCGGTTGCTTTCAATGCGAAAGAACTGGAGCGGGTAGAAACTTCGGAAGAAGCACTTGCCGCCTCGCTGAATAGGTATGGAGAAGTTAGAATGGACTACATGTTGTCCCTGCTGGAAGAAAAAAGCCGGGAGGAACTGGTTCAGGAACTTCACGGAAGGATATATTTTAACCCGCTCATCCAGAACTACGAGGTAGCCGACAAATTTATTGCCGGCAATGTGGTCGAAAAAGTCAGTGATATTGAGGGTTATGTTTCACGACACTCAAATGAGGCTGATGCACAAGAATCGTTAAAAGCATTGCAAAATGCCATACCCCGCCCTATCCCTTTTGAAGAACTGGATTTCAATTTTGGGGAACGCTGGATTCCGACAAACATTTACAGCCAGTATGCTTCGCACCTGTTTAAAACGGGAGTCGATATTCATTATTCGGAGTCTGTTGATGAATTTTCAGTAAGGGCTCAGTTTACCAATGCCAATATCTACGAGAAGTATGCAATAAAATCACAAAGCCGCCTGTACGACGGAATTGCGTTGATGAAACATGCACTCCTGAATACAACACCAGATATCACCAAAAACATTGTTGTTGATGATAAAGAGGTAAAAGTCAGGGACGGTGAAGCCATCCAACTGGCAAACAGCAAAATCGACGAAATACGAAACGGCTTTACTGACTGGCTGAATGATCAAAGTCCGGCGTTCAAACAAAACCTGTCCGGCTTATACAATTCAACCTACAACTGCTATGTCCGCCCTAAATACGATGGGTCACACCAAACCTTTCCCGGTCTTGACCTGAAAGCGCTGGGTATCCCCAGTTTGTATTCCAGCCAGAAAGATGCGATCTGGATGCTAAAACAAAATGGCGGCGGTATATGTGACCATGAAGTGGGTTCCGGCAAAACGCTGATTATGTGCTGTGCTGCTTATGAAATGAAACGGCTGCAACTGGCCAATAAACCCATGATCGTTGGGCTGAAGGCCAATATCCACGAAATCTCTCAAACTTTCAGAACAGCTTATCCTCATGCCAAAATCCTGTATCCGGGGAAGCAGGACTTTAGCCCCGACAAGCGAATGAAAATCTTCAATGAAATCAAAAACAACTCATGGGATGCGGTTATCCTGACCCACGATCAATTTGGGATGATACCGCAGTCGCCTGAAGTGCAAAAGCAAATTTTGCAGGCAGAGCTTGACAGCGTGGAAGAAAACCTGGATATCGTAAGAAAACAAGGCGGCGAAGTTTCGCGGGGAATGTTGAAAGGTTTGATAAAACGACAGCAAAACCTTGAAGTGACTCTGAAATCCATCACCTACAATATTGAAAACCGGAAAGATGATGTGGTTGACTTTAAGATGATGGGAATAGACCATTTGTTTATTGATGAAAGCCACCGGTTTAAAAACTTGATGTTCAACACCCGTCACGACAGGGTTGCCGGGATGGGAAACCCTCAGGGCAGCCAAAGGGCGTTGAATATGCTGTTTGCCATTCGGACTATTCAGGAGCGGACAGGCAAAGATTTGGGAGCAACCTTTTTATCCGGCACCACTATTTCCAATTCTTTAACCGAGTTATTTCTTCTGTTTAAATACCTCCGCCCTAAAGAAATGGAACGCCAGCAGATTAAAACCTTTGATGCCTGGGCTGCCGTTTATGCAAAAAAGACAACGGATTACGAATTCTCGGTAACCAATGAAATTGTTCAGAAAGAACGTTTTCGATATTTTATCAAAGTCCCGGAATTGGCAGCTTTTTACAACGAGATTACCGATTATCGAACAGCAAAAGATATTGGTATTGACCGCCCTGAAAAAACTGAAATCCTGCATAACATCCCCCCAACTCCGCAGCAGGAACAGTTTATTCAAAAACTGGTTGCATTTGCAAAAAATGGTGATGCAACAATCCTCGGACGGCCGCCCCTATCGGAACAGGAAGAAAAAGCAAAAATGCTGATTGCGACGGACTATGCCCGAAAAATGTCTCTGGATATGCGGATGATCAGCCTGCACTATGATGACCATGTGGACAACAAGTCTTCGCATTGTGCAGCTCAGATCGCCTCGTATTATCGGCAATACATCGATTATAAGGGAACTCAGTTTGTTTTTTCAGATCTGGGTACTTACAAGCCCGGCGAGTGGACACCTTACAGCGAAATAAAGCGAAAGTTAATAGAAGATCATCGTATTCCTGCTCACGAAATAAGGTTCATTCAGGAAGCCAAAACAGAGAATGCGCGAAAAAATATGATTGAAGCGATGAACGAAGGCCGCATCCGCGTACTGTTTGGCTCGACTGATATGCTGGGGACTGGTGTTAATGCCCAGAAACGGGCGGTAGCCATTCATCATCTGGATTCCCCCTGGCGGCCATCCGACCTGGAACAACGGGAAGGACGGGCAATCCGGAAAGGAAACGAGATAGCCAAATTCTTTGCAGATAACAAAGTGGATGTGATTATTTATGCAGTTGAGAAAAGCCTGGACTCTTATAAGTTCAACCTACTGCATAATAAACAGCTTTTCATCCAACAGTTAAAAAACAATAGCCTTGGTAAAAGGACCATCGACGAGGGCAGTATGGACGAGAAATCGGGCATGAACTTTTCGGAGTATGTTGCCATTCTTTCCGGCAATACCGATTTATTGGAAAAGGCTAAACTGGAAAAACAGATTACTGCGCTTGAAAGCGAAAGACAGGCTTTTAACCGGAGTAAATCATCTGCCGGTTTCCGATTGGAGGATATTCAGCAAAGCATTGATAAGAGCTCGGAAACGATTTCGCGAATGCAAAAAGACTGGGATATGCTTACAAGCAGAATTAAGAAAGATGAATCAGGGAGCATTCTTAATCCGGTTCTGTTGGATGGAGTAAAAGGCTCAGACCCGAAAGAAATTGGAGTAAAACTGAATGAAATCAGCGAGAGCGCCAGAACCAATGAAGAATATCGAAAAATCGGGAGTTTGCATGGGTTTAATATCCTTGTTAAAACCGAATCGAGCTTCAAAGATGGTTTTGACTTTAAAGAAAACCGCTTTTTTGTGGAAGGCGAAAGCGGAATCAAATACAATTATAACAACGGGCATATTGCCAAAGACCCGAAGCTAGCGGTAACCAGTTTTTTGAAGGCTCTGGAACGCATTCCATTTTTGATTGACAATCAGACACGGCTTACCGAGAAAGCGGCAAACGACATTCCTGTCCTGAAGGAGGTGGTGAGCAGCCAGTGGCGAAAGGAAGATGAACTCAGAAAACTAAAAAGTGATTTGGCTTCGCTGGACAGGAAGATTCAGGCAACCATTGGAGAGAATTCAGCACTTGTAAATACGCAAAGTAATCAGACAGTTACGCAGAATTTCAAATCGGAAACGGGAAGAAAAATTGCTGAAGTCGCAGAAGGAAGAAATCATTACGGGATATAAAGTTCGAACAACGTAAATTGGAAATGCTTGGAATTAATCCACAAACGACTTGAAGCCATTTTGGATGAATTTGTGAACATCAGATTCCAGATAGTAAGTTTTCTTGCCAATCCTTTTGTACGGGAGTTTACCAAGACTCCTAAAACGTTGTAAGGTGCGTTTACTGACTTTCAATAGGAGACATAAATCTTGATTATCCAACAGAATCTCATCGTTTATTACAATGTCTTTCTTATCCAGCCGGTCAAGCTTTTTATGAACAAGCTCAAACTGACTTAGTAGACGTTGCATCCATGAATCAAAATATTTCTGGTCGATATACATTACAGTAACGCATTGAATTACTGTAAAGTTATAGACCATCAGCAAGGTTGATAAGGAAGTCGGTATCGCTTTCTCTGTGGTCGATTAAGACGAGCTAATATTTAGTGAGTTACAGGATTTATTTATGAAAATAATACAATAAAGAAATGAAAGAATACTCGGTATTAAGTATTTACTTTCTTCGGCCCATACGCCTAAGCAATGCATCTTTCAGCTTGTCTAAAAATGGTGAAGGAACATTTCGGATTTTCATATCGCTGAATGCGCGGGACAGATTCTTTTCGAGTTGGATATTGAATACATTTTGAATGTAATCGGACAGTTGCGTGAGCGGCACATCTCCAAAGGTACCGGCGCTGTCCCAGCAGTAGAGTTGTTCCATCAATTCGGTTTTGCTCCCCTGCCAGGTCAGTTTAATTGTTGGAAAGCGGAAATAAACAGAAGGAAGTCCGTTGTTACTCAACCGTTCAATTTCCTGCATCAGGTAGGCCATGAGCATGTCGTTTGACAATATCTTCGCTACTTTAAAATCGCAATTGGTCGAGAAGTTTGGGTCGAGTTCGTAATAAAAGGTTTCCAGGTATTGTTCCGTATCAGTTTTCCCCCGCAGAAAATACAACGAATCCAGGTAAGTGGCACCTGAGCGGTAATAACGTATAAAATCCAGCCGTTTGATATTATACTTGTTTATTTCGTTCAACTGTTCGTTTAGATACTCTTTTTGTTTCTCCACTCCTGCCGGACGGTTCATTTCAATATTATAAATCTTCCTGTAATATATCAGTCGATAGCAGAATTTAGGTTTTATCTCTTTGAAAAAAGTAATCTCTTCCATTTCATTTCTGAATCGGTAGGAAAGGATAAATTGTTTTAGTTTATCGAATGCTTCTGCAAGAACGATTGAAGCTTCCATCGATTTTTTCAGGGCATTACTGTCCGATGACTCGATGCGGTCTATTAACTCATCAGTCTGTTTGCGTAGTTTGGCAATGTATTCAATCATATATTATACTTATTGATTGGGGAACATTTTTGCATGTGATAAACCGTAAGAAATACCGACCCAAATCGAACCGGATTAATGATTCATCAAGTGCTTTTTTTATAAATAATAAAACGGATTTCCCAGAAATGGTTATTCTAACCCGGTTGGATAACCGGGCCAAGGATGCTTTTATATTATGAAAATCTTAAAAAAGTGCCAACAGGAGTGTGGCAACGAGAATCATTCTTTGGGTTTTATAAACCCGATTGGTTTGCGGTGAGTAGCCGCAAGCTTTTGCTTCATGGCCAGTTCCGTTAAAGCAACATAGATGTCATCAAACTTCACTTCACTTTCTTCGCTAATCTCTTCCAGGGCCTTTATGCGTTCCTTAATTTCTTCCATTTCACGGGAAAGCGACGAAGGTGAAGCCTGGATCATATACTTCCGAACTGCGATAAATGCCCGTATGATATTAATGTTTACTTCAATGGCTTTTGCACTTTTCAAAACACTCGAAAGCATGGCTACACCCGGCTCAAGGAAGGCAAAAGGAGCGGCACCGCCCAAATAACTTTTAGATGGTATCACATTTTGTGATACCAGGTTATTGATCTCACTACCTGTAAGTTCAAACATGAAATCAGGAGGGAATCTTTCCATGTTTCGCTTTACGGCCTGCTTTAAAACTCTGGTCTCAACTGCATGCCGGAAGAAGTTCTTATCCAGGTTGTTTATCCCTTTCAAGTTTTTCAATCATCTCCCTGGCATCAAGTCCGATTTTGGAAAATGCGAACCATTTCTTTCCCAAATCCTTCAACGATGCCCCAATATGATAGACAATTTGTCTGTCGATAATTAAAAATCGATCATGTGATTTGGAGAATTGCTTTATTTCAATCTTCGGATATTGTGAGTTGAACCGTTTTAAATCAAGTTTCAGTTGATGTGAAAGATTAGCGGTATATACTGTTGCGTTTACATTAGCTTTTCTCTTGGATAATAATGACAAAACGTTTTCATCAATATAGTTGTCAATTAGTATTATGGATTGATTGGCAGTTTTAATCAGGTTTGAGACAAAAAGATGAGCATCGAATATTTGTCCGTCATAAAAAACACCTTCATCGGGTGGTAAGTTTGTTTTAATTTGGAATTCGAATTCGTCAACTTTTCTTTTAAGATAACTCACATCATTTTCAATCCTTTCAAAACGATGGTTTGCAGCATAACCTTTTAGAAGATATTCCTTCAACACTTTGTTTGCCCATATGCGAAACTGGATTCCACGTTCAGATTTAACCCGGTAGCCAACAGAAATAATCAAATCCAGATTATAATATTCTACCTGATATACTTTGCCATCAGATGCAGTTGTCGCAAATTTTGCGACAACTGAGATGGAACGTAATTCTTCTTTGAGTACATTTGAAATGTGTTTCCCTATAGTTTTCACATCTCGGTCAAACAACATCGCAATTTGATTCCTGTTAAGCCAAACAGTTTCATTTTCAACCCTGACTTCAATCTGATAATCAGCATTGTCTATAGCTTTATAGATAACTATCTCACCTTGTTCCATGGGATATCGCTTAGGCTGGGATATTTGGTTTTTTCTCCATTAACCTTCGTGTCTGGCAGTTGCTGCCAACGATCTTCTCTGATCAAAATCTATATCAACGCTGAGTTTTTTACTTCTTCCCCAACATCCCCATCAACTGGTCTATCTTTTCTTTGAGATACTGATTTTCATCTTTAAGCAATTGTATGTCAGCTTCTTTCGCATCCAATAATTTTTCAAAAAGCTTACCGCTTACCTCTTGGTAATATACAAAACCAGAGCCTGAGTCTTTAATCTCTTGTATTTCTTGATGGATACATACACCTTCTTGTTTCAGTAGTTCTTCAATAGGTGATTCTAGCACCTCCGCTAGCAGAGCTAACCGCTCTACATCAAGCTTTGTTACACCACTTTCCAAGTTTTGATAACTTCTAATATTCATATTCAATTTATCAGCAACATCCTGTTGCCGAAGTCCTTTTTGCTCTCTGCGTTTCTTAATATTCAATCGAGCCGTATCCATTATATCCATAGTAGTAATATTTTAATTTTCAGCTAATATGATGATTTTTTTCGTCTGATACGAACAAAACCTACACTTTATCTCACTGATTTTCAAGCTTTGTTTCTTTATCTTTGACAAAATAAAAATAGTAAAAGTTATCAAAACAAAAAGATAAAAATTGATATCCAAACAATATTTTTCAGAATTAAAGAATAAACAATAGTTTTGCGAAAGCTTTTAGCATTTTAAAGCATTCGCACTTTGCGTCTCGCGTCGAAAACTGGTAATTTTTATTTGGGAGAAGCAATAAGTGAAGATGCTCACGTCATATCGTTACGATCTTGGCGTGGGCCTACTTATCTCCCAGGGTATACCAGTACCTCGACGTGGTAAGTCAGGTTCCACGCCATTTCTTTTGTGCTTACTTTAGACTTACCTGCTTCGGAAAGCAATAATACCATACCTTCCTTTGCATGAGACACGAATCGGTTTTTAACAAAAACGAAGTGTCATGCTTTTATTACAAAGTCATTCCATCTTTTTCATTCCTTTTCCCAAACCCCGCATAGCTTTAAGGGCCAGTCATACGCATTGTTTTGACGCTTTTGATATTTTTTCTCTTTGTCACGCGAAGATCCTTTACCGAACCAAGATCAAATCGCCCGAGTGAGGGTCTCCCTTTATAAACCGCTGTGACAAATCAATCTTTCATGATTCAAACACAGCACCTCTTTTTATTAACAAACCCTCATATATCAAACTTCAAACATGAATTCAAATGCAAAAAAATAGAACCTGTTTCTCAAAACTTTTCTGGTCTATGCTAAAAACACCGCCGGGTATGCGCAAGTGGTTCCGGCTATTGCTTCTGTTCAGCCTGACTATTTTACTCTTTGTAAATACTGCAAATGCCCAGACAATTAGCGTAAACGGCCGGGTAACCGACAATGCCGGACAGCCTATGCCGGGAGTTTCCATTGTGGTTAAAGGAAGCCTCACCGGGACCACCACCGGCGCCGATGGGCGTTACACGTTGAAAGGCCTCCCGGCCAACACTGTGCTTTCCTTTTCCTTTATCGGTTTTAAAACCCAGGAAATTCCGCTTAATGGCCGGACACAACTGGATGTCCAACTGCAGGAAGACGTTACGGCCATTCCGGAGGTAACCGTCAATGCAGGGTATTACACCGTCAAAGAAAGGGAGCGTACCGGAAGTATTGCGCGGGTAAAGGCCAAAGAACTGGAAAACCAGCCGGTGAACAACGCCTTGTCATCAGTACAGGGCCGTATGGCCGGGGTCAGCATCACCCAGGGCAGCGGGGTTCCCGGAGGCGGTTACAACATCCAGATACGGGGAACCAACAGCCTGCGCCGCGACGGTAATTATCCCATGTACATCATTGATGGGGTGCCGGTAGCCCTCCAGTCGCCTTCTTCCCTTGGAGGCACCATCCTTCCTTTTGGAGAGATCGAGATCG
>JAJZSZ010000227.1 GCA_021849365.1 Bacteroidota bacterium
TTCCGATCTAGCACACCGGTAAATTCATTCCGGAGACGTTTATACTGACCAAATAAGAACCCAATCTCACGTCCGCCTACGCCAATGTCACCGGCAGGCACATCGGTATTCGGGCCAATATGGCGTGAAAGTTCGGTCATGAAAGATTGACAGAAATGCATGATTTCGTTGTCGGACTTACCTTTTGGACTGAAATCCGATCCACCTTTTCCACCACCCATCGGCAATGTGGTTAAACTATTTTTAAAAGTTTGCTCGAAACCCAAAAACTTCAGCACACTTAACGTTACCGTCGGGTGAAAACGCAACCCACCTTTATACGGGCCGATTGCCGAGTTAAACTCAACGCGGTAACCCCGGTTTACCTGCACCTCGCCCCTGTCGTCAACCCAAGGCACCCTGAACATAACGGTGCGTTCCGGCTCAACAATTCGTTCCAGGATTTTTGCTTTTTGGTATCTGGGGTTCTTCTGATAAACATCCCATATCGATTCAACCACTTCCTGCACTGCCTGATGAAACTCACGTTCGCCTGGAGTTCGCGCCTTCAGGGCTTCCAAAAATTCGTTGATGTCTGCTTTCATACGTTTATTATTTACTTTTTAACGCCACATGGAACTTGTCAGTAGTTATTTAACAAGTTTCATCTTTTTGAATTTTTAATTATACCCAAAGTTATGACATTCGCTTGTTGATTATTCCAATCGCGAAAAAACAAATCCGAATTTATTTATCAGATTATCAATCACTTGAATCACAAAAAATGAATGTTTAACAACACCGATGACTTTCGTCAGCATTTTGGACGTCGAAATTTGATCAAAAATTCAAAAATCGCGCTTACGCACTGAAAATCAGCACATATTTTACAGTTTAACGGATAAAAAGAGCCGTCTCAGACAAAATTCTGAATAATCTCAATCAAAAATTTTAGTTTCTAATTAAACGGGCAGTTTATGTGTTATTTCGTCAGTTCGATGCTGGAGTCAGATTTGGTTGTAAGCACAACTTCTTCCAATGGGCGATCGAACTCCAGTTTGGCGATCAAAACTGTATTGGCAAATTCGTCTACTGGCAAGTTTCGCAACCGCAAAAACGGTTGCTGGGTGGCATGATCACTGGGACTTAAATTCACAACACAATCAATCGGCTTACCGGTATTCAGCAAAACCGCTTTTGACGGGAGAACATTGATTGGTTTCAGTTTCAGGCCTGAACCCACCGGCACTTTATTCAAATGAATGTACAACGTCCGGTCGCGCCTGGTAACCAAAACTCCGGAAGCATTAACAAATGTTGAATCTGTCTGAACGTTCTGATACGATTCATCTACCTTTTTTTTCCATTGACCTATTCGGCGTAAAATAGCAGCAGCTTCCTGAGGGATAACTCCCTCGCCGGTCGGTCCTACATTCAGCAAATAATTGGCATCGCGCGACTGATAGCGGTCGATACTGCTAATCAGGTGACGATCGGAGTAATAATCTTCATCTTTTTTAAATCCCCAGCTCTCCATTCCAACCGATTGACAAGCCTCAGTCATCCGCTCGAAACTTTTGGCCTCCGAAGCAACATTGTCGTAATCGCGTTCCGGCGTACCAAAATCACCTTCATCAAAACCCCGGTTGTTAATTACAGCCATTGGCTGTAGTTTCCTGATCATATCATTCACCGACGGATCTTTAAACTGCGGAACATTCATATCCCACCAAAAACCATGTATTTCGCCATAGTTGGTGCAAAGTTCGCGAACCTGAGCTTTCAGAAATTCCATGTACTTATCCCAATCAGGCGAATCCTGTGGTTGTGAAGGTAATTCATGGTGCCGGCCCTGATTGGGATAATTGGGGTGATTCCAATCGGCAATCGAGTAATACAGGCAAAGCGGGATCTTCCTTTTGTGACAGGCATCCGCCAACATTCCAATAATATCCTTTTTATATGGTGTATTTGCCGTGCTGAACTTTGTTTGCGAGGTGTGCCACAAACAAAAGCCGTCGTGATGTTTGGTTGTAATGGTAATGTATTTCATTCCGGCTTCTTCCATCAAATCGAGCCACTGTTCGGTATTAAATTTGACCGGATTCCATTGTTGAGCAAGCTTTTCATATTCGTTTCGTGCCACCCTTGCCCGCCATTGGTGTTGTTCGTGCCAGCCCGGAATTGAATACAATCCCCAGTGAACAAACATTCCGTAGCGTTTCTCAAAAAACCAGTCGCGCCCGTCGCCAAAACGTTTTATTCCTGATGAAGTTTTTAGCTGATTCTCCTGACTAACGTTTCGGGACGAAAGACTGACTGCGTTAGCCAATGGTGAAACAAATGGAGTTACAGCCAGAGCAGCTGCCGTTTTAAGTACATCTCTTCGCTTCATAGGTTTAGTTTTTAGGTTTATTACGAAATAAAATTCCGGAGAAATGATCAATTCTCCGGAATTTGAAATATTGAGCTTGACTCTAAAATTATCTCTTATTCTAATTTGTAGATGCGCTCCATCAGCTGCCATTTCTCGTCGGCAGTAGCTTCGGCAGAAGTCTGCTGAAAACGCGACACATAAGCTTCCCATTCGCTTTGACGCGGTTTGCCAGCAAGCTCAGCCATTGCTTTATCATGGTCGAAATCGGCAACAGTATCCATAATCATGAAAAGACGGGTTCCCAAAATGTATATTTCCATATCGATAATACCCACTTCTTTCATGCCTTGTGTAATTTCGGGCCAGGCAGCACCAGGAGCATGAACATTTTTATAATCTTCAATCAATTGAGCATCATCTTTCAGCGAAAGAGTTTTGCAGTATCTTTTAAATGAGGTAGTCATGGCGGTAAAGATTAATGTCCTACTACAACTTTTTCGTCAGTAGACTCATAA
Source organism: Bacteroidota bacterium (assembly GCA_021849365.1). Classification (GTDB taxonomy): domain Bacteria; phylum Bacteroidota; class Bacteroidia; order Bacteroidales; family Prolixibacteraceae; genus Aquipluma. The sequence goes on from JAJZSZ010000227.1 coordinate 2,872, forward strand.
AGCGGGCCCGAAGGTGTTGACCCCAGGAATGCATAGTAGCTTACGTAAATGTAGCTAATCAGCGGAACGATCATTGCAAGCGCCATGCTATGTGTTTGATCGGAAATATAACCCATCAGCGGTGTCCAGATAGCTCCTCCAATAATGGCCATAATTATTCCGGAAGCACCAATTTTAGTGTTCGGCCCAAGACCCTTCACTCCCAAGGCAAAGATTGTAGGGAACATCAGCGACATAAAGAAACTAGATAGAATCAATGCCCATCCGCCAATAAAACCGGGAACCAACACTGCCAATGCAACCATGCACACATTGATGCAACCATAAAGGCCCATCAGCTTTTTAGGTTCAAATCGTTTCATCATAGCAGTCGAAGCAAAACGCCCAACTCCAAAGGAAAGCAACGAAATCGTCAGATAAATTCCAGCCTCTTTTTCCGATTTATTCATGTAATCTTTGGTGTACTGAATCAGGAAACTCCATGTACCAACCTGCGCTCCCACATAAAAAAACTGCGCCAGAACGCCTTTCAGAAAATGAGGATATTTTACTAATTCGGAAAAACTCCCGGTACTTTTATCCGAACCGTGGCTCTTTACATTATTCTCCGGAAATTTGGCGCGCCAGATCAAAAATGCCATAACCAGCAGCACAGTACCAATAAATAAATATGGAGGCCCCACGCGCATGATTTCATCGTGCAGATATTGATTGTAAGTTCCGGCAGCTTTCATGGTCTCAATTTCGGGTGCCGATAATTCTTTCCCTGAGAAAATAAAAACAGTACCAACCAAAACTCCAGTCATTGAGCCCAGTGGGTTGAACGATTGTGATAAGTTGAGCCGTTGTTCGGATTTTGCCGGATCGCCCAAAATGGCAATAAATGAGTTAGATCCTGTTTCGAGAAACGCAAGCCCTGCAGCTATAACAAATAAAGCCCCAAGAAAGAACCCGTACCTGCCAGCCAATGCAGCAGGCCAGAAAAGGAAACATCCGGCAGCAAATAGCAGCAAACCGGCAAGCAAACCAGCTTTGTAACCGTATTTATCCATGACAAGGGCAGCGGGCATTGCCAACAAAAAATAACCCAAATAGAATGCTGATTGTACCAGCCCGGCCTGCAGGCGATTCAGTTCGAACGATTTCATAAACTGCGGAATCAGGATGTCATTCAGGTTATTGGGTAATGCCCACAAAAAGAAGAGTGATGTAACCAGAATAAAGGTAATGGTGTACCCAGGTGTAATTAGTTTAGTTGAGCTTTTCTCATTCATAAGTATAGTTCTTTAGTTTAATTTCAGGTTTTGACTATAGCCAACATATTGGCATCTCAAAAATCAACAAACATATCCGAATTGCCAAACTGGTTTGGTCAACTCATGATTTGCAAAGCTTTGCACAGTCAAAAAAATGTTACGGAACATTTTCCTGTCTGCCATTTCCGTTTAGTTCAGTTTAAGAAAATACCAATATTTCGAAGAACAAGAAAGTAAATCAATACGAATCTACTATCCTGTACTATGCTGCTCAAATTAAACGAAAAAAATTGTGAATTTGCCAGATCGATAGTGAAAAGTGTTTTACGACAGCCTTTTTCTGCCATTAAGTTATGAGGCTTTCTGTATTCCTCAATTTAAGTTCAAAAATTGTATTTTTGCATCAATCTTTAATATATAGAAAAATGAGCAAAGCAGAGATTCATACCAGTAAAGGTGTCATGAAAGTAAGTTTCTACGACCAGGATGCGCCCGGAACTGTAGCTAATTTCCATAAATTGGCAAAAAGTGGTTTTTATGACGGATTAACATTTCACCGCGTAATTCCAGATTTTGTGATCCAGGGAGGATGTCCGAATTCACGTGCCGGTGCAACAGGCATGCCCGGAACCGGTGGTCCTGGATACAAGATTCCTTGCGAAACCGATGGAGAAAATCAATACCACGATCGTGGTGTATTGTCGATGGCGCATGCCGGACGTAACACAGGTGGTTCGCAGTTTTTCATCTGCCACAGCCGCAGGCAAACATCTCACCTCGACCGCAAACATACCTGTTTCGGCAAGGTTTACGAAGGCCTCGAAGTAATTGATGCCATACGCCAGGGCGACTTAATCGAAAAGATCGTAATTACCGAAGAATAGATCATCTCAAAAACCCTCGCTACCGGCGGGGGTTTTTTCTTGCCAATTGCTTTGTTTTTACCATTTTTATCAGTTATTGTTAATTTTAATATCAATAGTTTTGCGTAACTAATTTGAACCGCTTTCTATGTCTGGCAACTCAAAAGGAATTTTACTAACATTAGGCTCAGTCGTTTTTTTCGCCCTGATGGCCGTATTGGTTAAAGCGATCCCCAATGTTTCAAGTTATCAAACTACCTTTTTCAGGTTTACCATCGGAGTTGGAATAATTGGAATTTTATCACTTTTCGGAATCATAAAGCTAAAGTTTAACGACTGGAGAGGCTTGTTCTGGCGCGGTTTTGTGGGAGGAATTGCTGTTTATCTGTTTTACCTGGCAATTCTGAAACTTGGCGTAGGAAAAGGATCAGTATATATTTATTCCTATCCCATTTTTGCTACAATCTTCAGCATGATCATCCTGAAAGAAAAAGTGGAGCCTGTGAAATTTGCAATCATTGCAGTTTCGTTTGCCGGCTTGATTTTATTGTCAGTTGGAGGTGGAAAAGGATCACTGGCCGGAATGGGAATTTATGAGTTGATTGCAATTGCCGGCTCAGTAACAACCGGATTGGCCGTAGTTTTTGTGAAAAAACTGCACGAAAGCGATAATTCGATGGCCATTTTCTTTTCGCAATGCATTGTAGGATTCTGGATGTTCCTGATTCCCTCCGGAGTAACACAGGCCAAAGGGAACCTGACCGAAATACTTTTACTCGTATTAGTAGGCATTGTAGCCACCATCGGGCAGCTGTTTATGACCGAAGGTTACAAATATGTAAACGTAGCCACCGGTTCTCTTCTTCAATCTCTGGTACCGGTATTCAATCTTTTATCAGGATGGCTCATTTTTAATGAAAAATATAGTACTATTGAAATGATAGGAGCATTTGTTATTGTTGGTTCATGCTTTATGCTTGTTTTTGTTAACTTCAGGATTGGTAAACGAACACGAATTTTAAAAATGGTCGAATGACATAAGTCAATCAAAAACAAAAGGTTATTACATGATTTTTGGGTAATTTGGCTCCATACGAACCATTTTAAAACCCGGAATTATGGCACAGTGTAAGATTACCGTTCTGAAAAAGATGATTAACAGGGATTTAGTGAGCGAGTATTGCAGCTTAAATCTTTCGGATCAGTGTCTGGGATGCGCCCTTCTGACTGTTGGTCAGGAATTTATCGTTGATGATTACAACCAGATTCCGGAAGGCTTTTGCTCATGGGCCTGGGGAGACATTCAGAAAGATGTAACAACAATAATGTTTGATGGAAGTTTCCCGTGGATGAAACAGCCCGGAACTGCCATTGCCTGCTGTTCGGATGGACTGATGCCCGTTGTTTTTAAAATTGAGAAAATTAATCCACAAACGTCTTAAATATTAATAAACCATGACACAAACCCGTTTTAAGAGCTTTGTTTTCAGTGCACTTTTCGTTGCAGCACTGTCTTGCCTGATATCATGTAAACCAACCGACCTTTCAAAAGAAAACATGATTCCATTGCCTGTTTCGGTAGTTCCTGATGGTGGAGCTTTTGATCTGACCGATCAAACAAACATATTTGTTCAGGGCGAATCGCCAGAGTTAAAAGAAATTGGCCAGTATCTGGCCGATAAATTAAACCCCTCAACCGGATTGGGTATCGAGGTAAAAACAACAAGTGAAATTCTCGGATCAGGTAATATTTACCTGTCGCTGACTGAAAACGATTCAGAACTTGGAGATGAAGGTTATCAGTTAAAAATCACCAGTAAGCTGGTTAGTCTTACCGCCAACAAACCTGCCGGACTTTTCCACGGTATTCAAACTATCCGCCAGATTTTGCCTCCACAAGTCGAAATGACTTCTCAGCAAAAGGGCTCATGGAAATTACCTACCGGAACCATTCGCGACTATCCTTCATACGGCTATCGCGGATCGATGCTCGATGTTGCACGTCATTTCTTCGGAGTCGACGATGTGAAAAACTTTATTGAGCAAATGGCCTATTACAAAATGAATGTGCTGCACCTGCATTTATCTGACGACCAGGGATGGAGAATTGAAATCAAATCGTGGCCAAACCTTACTGCACACGGTGGAAAAACCGAAGTTGGCGGCGGAGAAGGCGGATATTACACTCAGGAACAGTATGCCGACTTAGTGAAATTTGCTCAGGCCCGTTACATCACCATCATTCCTGAAATTGACATGCCTGGTCACACCAATGCTGCACTTGCATCGTATACCGAACTCAACGAAAATGGCAAAGCTCCCGAATTGTACACCGGAACAGAAGTTGGCTTCAGCACACTGGCCACCAAGAAAGAGGTAACTTATAAGTTTATTGATGATGTAATTCGTGAACTGGCAGCATTAACCCCCGGAGAATAT
>JAJZSZ010000228.1 GCA_021849365.1 Bacteroidota bacterium
CCGATCTCGGCCCATTCACCTTCTATGGTGGCTCTGCCTTCGAGCCTGAGGCCAATCTCTGTGAAAAAGGCTATAGCGTTATCGAGCGACTCCACAACGATGCTGACGTTGTCCATTCGGAGTAATTTGTTTTCTGCCATGGTTTGTCTTTATGGAATTAAATTAGCTTATGCGTGTTTGTTGCTATAAAGTTTCAAAGCTTAAGCAGATGCGGATTGCAGGTTAGCCAATTTCGGAAACAGTTTTTCTGCCGGGGCGGTCAGTTACTTTTTCAGAATGCCTTTAGCCACACTTTCGTTCAATAAATTCTCGGCGTAGTTCCAAAGTACCGACGAACCCTCTTTAATGGCTTTTTTCTTGTCGTAAACTTTCTGATAGGGCACATTAAATTCGGCCCAGGTTCCACCATTGTTCGACGTGTTTTGCAGCAAAGGCTCCAGCCGGTCCATCGATTTGGCGAATTTGGCTTCATCGGTTAAACCTGCTTCAAATTCTTCCCAGATAGCAATAAACTCTTCGGCTTGATCTGTGGGTAGAAGCCCGAAAATTCGCTGGGCTGCCATAAGTTCTTCGTCGGTGTTGGTGTGATTTTTTTCAGAGTCGTAAATAAACGTGTCGCCTGCATCAATTTCAACAATGTCGTGGATTAAAACCATTTTCAGAACTTTCAGAACGTCGATGGGTTTGTCCGAATGTGCAGCCAAAACAATCGTCATCATGGCTAAATGCCAGCTGTGTTCAGCGTCGTTTTCCGGCCGGTCGCTGTTGAACAGTTTCGTCTTACGCTGAATGTATTTGACCTTGTCAATCTCTTTGATGAAGCTTATTTGCTTTAATAAATCGTCAGTTGGCATCGTGCTTAAAGTTTGGTGAGAATTGTTTATGGGCTTTCAAAAGTAATACAAAAAGAAAAACCACCCTTTGAGGGATGGTCTTCTTATGAGATTTGTTTTAAATACACAGGCAAGACTTTTTTCTTTTTCATCTATACTTATTTAAAGTATTTATAAAATCCGGATCATTATGAAAATTTTTCCAGTCATTGTCCTTTTCAACAAAATCTATAATTATCTCTTTGTTTAAAAGGCTTACATTTAGAAATGAAAGTGCATTCTCTTTCTCTCCTTTTAGTGAATATAAACAGGCAAGGTTATATGTGCTTCCACCATAATCAATCGCTCTTTTAAACTTTTCAAAGGCTTGCTGATACAATTCTTCTGCCTCTTTTCCTTCTTTTATTTTAGCTAAGTTTCCTAAATAATTTCCCCAGTTATTAAAGGCTTCGTGTTTGTCTGGTTTGATGTCAATCGCCTTTTTAAACTTTTCAAAGGCTTGTTGATACAATTCTTCTGCCTCTTTTCCTTCTTTTGTTTTAGCTAAGCTTCCTAAATAAATTCCCCAATTATTAAAGGCTTCGTGTTTGTCTGGTTTGATGTCAATCGCCTTTTTAAACTTTTCAAAGGCTTGTTGATACAATTCTTCTGCCTCTTTTCCTTCTTTTGTTTGAGCTAAGCTTCCTAAGTAAATTCCCCAATTATTAAAGGTTTCGTGTTTGTCAGGACTGATGTCAATCGCCTTTTTAAACTTTTCAAAGGCTTGCTGATACAATTCTTCTGCCTCTTTTCCTTCTTTTATTTTAGCTAAATTTCCTAAATAATTTCCCCAGTTATTAAAGGCTTCGTATTTCTCAGGATTGATGTCAATCGCCTTTTTAAACTTTTCAAAGGCTTGCTGATACAATTCTTCTGCCTCTTTTCCTTCTTTTGTTTGAGCTAAGTTTCCTAAATAATTTCCCCAGTTATTAAAGGCTTCGTGTTTGTTAGGATTGATGTTAATCGCCTTTTTAAACTTTTCAAAGGCTTGCTGATACAATTCATCTGCCCCTTTTCCTTCTTTTGTTTTTGCTAAGTTTCCTAAATAATTTCCCCAGTTGAAGTATAAACTTGATAAAAGGTAATGAAGATTTTCATCTGCTATCCCCTCAATTTTATTCTCAATATTTAAAATAACCTCAGCTTCATACTTTTCAGATACGATGATATTGATTATTTCTTTTTTTAATACGTCAATTTTATTTTCATCAATACCTTTTTGAGATTTTATTTCGCCTACTTCAAATTGCAAGATTGCTTCATCCACTTGCTTTTTTGAGATTTCTAATCTTTCTTTAACCCCTTTGAAGTGTTCTTTATCGTCTATATCAACGATTTTGATCAGCATATTCCTTAAAGCGGAAAAAGGTTTATCTACAATGAAAGGCTGACCTAATTCTAATTCACTATTCAATTTCAACATAAACGAATCAGAATCATATCCTTTAATTAGAAAAGCATTGGTATTTGGTTCAGAAATAAATTTTTGAACAGCTTCGTTTGGATTATCATCATTATATGTTACCCAATAAAGTCCATTATTGAATCTTCCAAGGTTCTTAACATGCTCAAAAATAGGGTCTTCTCCACTATAACCAATAAAGACCCATGGACGCTTATTTTTAATAGTGTCAAAAATTCTTGGTACTGTATTTTTTACCTTCCCCATTTCTTCAGGAGTATTGAGTAACCAAAGTCCGTGATTTTGTCCATGGAGATATACTACAGATTTTTCTTTGAAAGTTGAAGTGGTAAATTCCTTTAGAATTGCCATATCATAAGTAGATGGGAATATATTGAACAATGCCAAGGCTCTCAACATCAAATTGTCAAAATTCACAGTTAATACATAATCAACAAATCCTTCATAAAGTAATTGTGCTAAATAAATATGAGTAACATTGATTTTGGCTTCATCTATGTATTTTTTTAATAGTTCATCTCGTTGGTCAGGAAGAAGGCAATCCATTAACCTAGCATAAGTTCTTTCTTTCGAAGGCAAATCTCTAATAAAAGGACTATCTGAATAGTCCTTTAAAATTTGTTCTATTATTTCACCTGCTAGTGGTATATTCCCAGTTCTAGAAGCGCCAGCCCCTAAAAAAAATATTGGTTGCGGCTGATTGTTGCTCTTTGCCTGTTTGAGTAAATATGCCAAATGTTCAATCTTAATTTCTTTCATATTCTCAAAAGTCTATCTTCAATCTTACTCTAGGTATAAATAGTCAATTCTCCAAAGATATGTCACATTTTTCAATAATTATTGATAATCAGTATTATTGTTTAGCATTTTTACAGCAGCTATTTGGGGCAGGGGAGTAGCCTTTTATTCGGCGGTTATAACACGATGAAAATTGGCTTGAAGGTTTATTTGCAAGGCAAACAGATTGCGTCGAACAACGTCAAGATTGCTTTGTACACCCACAAGATTCTGTTGAGCGTCATCAAGATCATTTCGAATGCCTGCAAGATGTTGTTGAACGGTCACAAGATGTCTTCGAACGATGTTAAGATGTCGTTGATCGGCAACAAGATCGTTTTGAACGGGTGCAAGATGTTGTTGAAGGCCGTTAAGATGTCTTCGAACACCTGCGAGATGGTGTTGAACGGTTACAAGATTGTTTCGAAGACCGGTAAGAATGTTTAGAACGGGTAACACAAAAAGAAAGACTACCCGATGCCGGATAGTCTTTCGTGTAAGGTTTGTTTCAGACAAGACTTGTCGGACAATTCAATCAATTAGATTCTCAATTTGCCACGAAATCCACGTGCGGCGTAATACGAGTCTGCCCCGTTGTGGTACAAAAACACGGTATTGTAACGGCGGTCGCAAAATACGGCTCCGCCCAGTTTTCGTATCTCATCAGGAGTTTTTACCCAGCTCGATGTTTTCGTGTCGAAGGTGCCCAGCTTTTGCAATTCGCGGTATTCGCTTTCGTTTAGCAGTTCAATGCCCATCGAATTAGCCAAATCAACCGCACTGTTCTCGGGTTTGTATTCTTTGCGGGCATCCAAAGCCGCTCTGTCGTAACACAAGCTGCGGCGTCCTTTGGGGCTTTCGGCCGAGCAGTCACAGAAAAGGTATTCGCCTGTAGTTCCGTCGAAATCTACCACATCGGGTTCTCCGCCGGTCTGCTCCATCTCGTTCAGCGACCAAAGTTTTTCCTCTGATTTCCCGGCAAGCAATTTGGTTTGCACATCTTCCCAATTGATTCCTGCGTGCCGTTGCTGGTTTTTCTCAAAACGGGCTTTTAAAATCTTCAGTAAGTCGGTGCGTTCTGTTTCTGTTAATCTGTTTCCCATCGTGTAAAAGTTTATTTTCAGATAAACGTTTGTTATCCTGTTTTGGTTGAGAGGCTCTGTTTAAGTCCAACTCAACCTTTTCCCGACTTCCGCCAAACAAAAAAGGGAACAACCCTTTCGGATCATTCCCTTTATATTTTATACAAACCCGACTTCGGTCTTCTGACTTCAGTCTGCGGTCTTTTTTAGTAAGCAGTAATAATTCCTAAGAAATCTTCAGCTTTCAGCGATGCACCACCAATCAAACCACCGTCGATGTCGGCCTGGGCAAACAATTCAGGAGCGTTTTTAGCATTGCAGCTACCACCGTAAAGGATTGAAGTTTCTTCAGCAACAGCTTTTCCGAATTTTTCAGCAATCAAACCACGGATGAAAGCCAACATTTCCTGTGCCTGTTCGGTTGAAGCAGTCACGCCGGTTCCGATAGCCCAGATTGGTTCGTAAGCGATAGCCAGTTTCGAGAAATCTTCAACGCTTAACTGGAAGATGGTTTCTTCGAGCTGAGTTTTAACGAAAGCGTTTTGCTCGTTAGCCTGACGAACTGCCAAAGCTTCGCCGCAGCAATAGATAGGAGTTAAACCGTTAGCCAAAGCCAATGCTACTTTCTTGTTCAGGATTTCGCTGGTTTCTCCGTAATATTCGCGACGTTCAGAGTGACCTAAAATTACATATTGAGCGCCGGTTGATTTAACCATAGCAGCCGAAACTTCGCCGGTGAAAGCACCTTTTGCTTCAGCAGCACAGTTTTGAGCAGCAACACCGATACGGTTAGTGTCAACAGCAGCTACCACGCTGGTGATGTGAGTGAATGGAGTTCCAAGCACTACAACTACATCTTTGGCGTCAGCCTTGGCAACCAATTCGTTAACTGCTTTAGCCAGTTCAACACCTTCCTGAACGGTTGTGTTACATTTCCAGTTTCCGGCAACAATCTTTTTTCTCATTATCAATGGTTTTAAATAGTTTTTTGAAAATTTTCTCAAAAATAGGAAAAGGCTTCCGAACATCCTAACAGCCCCGAAATGCTTTTGCTTTTATTAACTTAAGTTTAATAGCATGGGGCAGAGTGCAAGGAACAAGGGGCGAAGAAGTGGTAAGTGGCCAGTCGCAGGTGACAAGTAAAAGACAAAGTTCCGTAGGAACGGTTTATGTTGTAGCGTCGGATTTTAATCCGGCGAGGAAAATGGTAGAAGATCATGTGAGTTCCATTGGAACGACACATATTGAATACAAATTGAACCAGCGACGATATTTCAATTATGCACCGAGCCTACAGCTCTCGATGAATTATTTATTGCTTTTATCAAACGGAATAAATTCCGTTCCTACAATATTCCGCAAGCCTACGGCTTTATTAATACAATCTGGATTTTAAAATTAAATGTTCGTTTTTTTTCTGTTGAAAAATGAAGCACGACTGGCCTGGGCCGGTGAGCCGAAAAACAAGAGAAGGCGGCGTTAAAAAATCTTTTCTGTTTGAGCCGCAGGCGAGTTTAAAAGATTTTAGCCGTCGAGCGCTAGTTTTTCGTGCGAAGCGGGCTAAGCCTTGACCTTTTTTGATTCCTTTTTTGTGTCAAGACAAAAAAGGAATTGGGGATTTGGGGCAAAGCCCCAACGCAATGATTAAAACTAAAACTTCTTTACCAACTCTTCGGTAATGCCATGCACCACCGGGCAGATTTCGCAATTCTTGTGTGTCAGGTTCAGAATTTGAACCATGCGTCTGCGGTCGGTATGCGGGTACTCGCGACAAGCTTTCGGCCGGTCTTCGTACACCATGCAATAGTTATCGGGCATCAGAAAAGGGCAGGGGGTCTGCTGAAAAACGTAGTCTTTATCCTCGTCAATGTACAAGTATTGGGCAATGAAATCGACCGCCTTCATGCGCATGCGTTTGGCCAGTCGCTCGATGTCTTTTTCAGTAACAATGGGGCTGATCGACGAGCAACAATTGGCGCAGATCAAACAATCGAACTGATCGAACGCCTCTTCGTGCAGTTCATGTACTACATCATCTAAATTCTTTGGCTTTTTGGCTTTCAGGCGCTTAAACAATAAAGAAAAGTCCTGTTTGCGGTTCGCTGTCATTTCTTTCAGCTTTTGAGGCGTATTGTACGGAATGTATTGCATGATCGGCATTTGATTTCGGGCCAAAAATAAGAAAAGGAACAAACTTCATTACGAAATTTGTTCCTTTTTCCTGCTTTATTCCGGAGTGATTAATCAGCAAAATCAATTGGGATTAGCAATTTGAAGCTAATGTTTCGGCCCATATTGAAGATGCCTGCGCGGCCGCTGGCATAGTTGTAACCAACATATTTCAGGCGGCTCAGGTGACTTTGATAAGCTACATCGGTAAGATTATTGGCCGAAATATACACCGAAAAGCGGGTTTTATTTCCCGACACAAAATCGGTTCCAAGGCCCATATGCAGCAGTGTATAACCGGGAGTGGCAGTTTCAGTGTCATAAGCTGCGTAGAAATGATCTTGTTTCCAGTTTTTTTCAATACCAACGCTGATATACGAATTAGCCAGAAAACGGTTGACTTTGTCGAACTCGGCTTTTACATCCGAAATCCATACCGGTGCCGGAATGAAAGGCAGATAACGCGATTCGGCCGGTTGGTTTTTCAGGGTTCCGTTTACATACGAAAATGAGTTTTCGAGGTGCAGCCAGTCGAGCGGATGCGGGTGAATATCGATCTGGAACTCGCCGCCATAAAAGCGTGCATTTCCCTCGGTGAAGCGGAAAGCCGGAAGATTACCGAACAGCGGATCAGGCTCCTGCAAACTGCTCAGTTTGTTGCTGAAAATGTAATGATCAACCGCATTGGTAAATACATTCAGCTCGGCCGAAACATGCGTGGTATTTAATCCCAGCGCATAGTCGAGTTGCAGACTGGTTTCAGGTTTCAGTCCGGGATTGCCAATTTCGTAACGCTGCGTGCCCTCATGAACGCCGTTTGATCCGAGTTCTGCAATGTTCGGTGCACGAAATCCTCGCGAAACATTCAGCTTCGAATACACCGATTCGCTAATTTGCCAGGTAGCTCCAATACTTCCTGAAATTCCGCTGAAAGTGCGGCTAAAAGCGCTAAAGCGCTCCGTTGCATTCGGATCAGATGATTCTGTAACCTCTTCATTTTCGTTCAGGTAAAGCGCCTTGCCATCCTCTGAACGTGAATCGTAACGCAGGCCTCCACTTATATCCAGTTTCCCGATTCGTTTGCTGAGATCG
>JAJZSZ010000229.1:0-6275 GCA_021849365.1 Bacteroidota bacterium
CCGATCCGGCAATTTCGTACCAGGTATCATCGGGCAGTCCATTATGATTTTCATCTTTCATCACCTGAATTATGCCAGGCTCTGACCAGGTCATAGTTGCATTACCATAAACAGTAAAATCGAGACCATAAGGATTTGCAGGATCATTCTTAATTCCATCGGCAAAATAAACGGTAACCGATCCGCCAAAAGCGCCTAAACTAACTAATCCTTTGTTCGTTCCAACAATCGAGTTGGCTGCCGATGGTGTACCAATATAATCGGCATTGGTAAACTGACCCGGTGCAGGTAAATATTCGATGACTCTGGATGCAAATTGAGCATTGGCTTGATTAAACCAAAACATCAAAAGACTAACAATCAAGAATCTATAACTGGGTTTAAACTGTTGCATTCGCTGTAAAATCATTATTTAAAAGTGGATTTTGCAGCCTTACAGAAACAAAAAGAAGGTACCTGGTTCTCGCTTTTTCGCCGAAAGCTTCAAAATCCGGATATGCACAGGCAGGTCTTCTGACTTGTCCCCTTTTCAACACCTTCCCATCTCTGAAGTCAGAAACAGTGGCGCAACGTCGAAAAGTTATTCAGGACTTACAGCAGCGGGAACTGTACAGGAATTGCCCAACGGCGCACCTGTTTCCCTTTTAATTCTCCGGAGAGAAACCTGTTAGGCCACAAAGTTATACAAAAGAATGGAAGAAATATTTTAAAATTTAAAGGTTTGCTTTCGAAGTTCATAAAATGCAATCCATCATCTGCCATAAATATATAATAAACACTAAATGAAACAGATAGGTATTAAAATCAATGTCAAATTAATTGTTAACAAATCTTTGGCCTATTCCCCAATATTTCACTTGAAATCGTGTAAAAGTGCTTATTTTTGCATCATATCCAAAGCTGCAATCAATTTATGTTTGAAAAGCTAATTCATCTCGAAGGAATTGATCCACTGGAATTTTTCGGCGTAAACAACGCCAAAATGAACCTGATCAAATCCTTCTTTCCCAAATTAATCATTGTTTATCGTGGTAACGACGTCATCATTAAAGGCGATGACGAAGAAATACTCCGTTTCGAATCTAAGTTTCACCTCATTATCGATCATTATAACCAATTTAATGTGCTTCCTGACGATGTGATCAACCAGGTTTTTCTGAATGAGATGGAAGGAATACCGGAAGCTTCGGATGAAGATAAAGACGTTCTGTTGTTCGGTATAAATGGCAAAGCAATTCGGGCCAGAACTCCCAATCAACGGTTGTTAGTTGAGGCATGCAAAAATTCAGATATGATTTTTGCCATGGGACCTGCCGGTACCGGAAAAACCTATACCGCTATTGCTTTAGCAGTTCGGGCACTGAAAAATCGCGAAATCAAACGAATAATCTTGAGCCGTCCCGCGGTGGAAGCAGGTGAAAGACTTGGATTTCTTCCAGGCGACTTAAAAGAAAAGATAGATCCGTATCTGCAACCCTTATATGATGCCCTTCTGGACATGATTCCGGCAAAAAAACTTGACGAATTCATGAAGGATGGTACCATTCAGATTGCGCCGCTGGCTTTTATGCGTGGGCGAACGCTGAGCAACGCCTTTGTCATTCTCGATGAAGCGCAAAATGCAACTGTTCTTCAGCTAAAAATGTTCCTGACACGTATGGGGCTTAATACTAAGTTTGTGATTACGGGCGACGAAACACAGATCGACTTGCCATTCCAAACTCCATCAGGATTGATTCTGGCAAAAAAAATCCTTCGAAACATTAAGGACATTTCCTTTGTTCAGTTTGACGTAAAAGATATTGTGCGCCATCGCTTGGTTCGTGAGATTGTTCTGGCTTACGAAAAGCATCATGCACACGAATTGCAGAGAAAAGAAAAAGAGAAAGAAAAGGAAAAAACAGATAAAACCGAAGAAAAATGAGCAAAGCATTAACAAAAACAGACTTTAATTTTCCGGGACAGAAAAGTGTTTATCACGGAAAAGTAAGAGACGTTTACAACATCAATGATGAGTATTTGGTGATGATTGTCAGCGACCGGATTTCGGCCTTCGACGTGGTGCTGCCAAAGGGAATTCCTTACAAGGGACAAGTTTTGAACCAGATTGCAGCCAAATTTCTGGATGCAACCAGCGACATTGTTCCTAACTGGAAAGTGGCAACTCCCGATCCGAATGTAACCGTTGGTCATCACTGCGAGCCGTTCAAGGTTGAAATGGTAATTCGCGGATATCTTACCGGCCATGCATGGCGCGAATATAAAAGCGGTAAACGCACACTTTGCGGAGTAGCTTTACCTGAGGGCATGGTTGAAAACCAGAAATTCGCGCAACCAATCATCACTCCAACGACCAAAGCTTCGGAAGGTCACGATGAAGACATTTCGCGTGAAGAAATAATCGCTCAGGGCATTGTTAGCAAAGCAGACTATGAAATGCTTGAAGATTACACCCGCAAAGTTTTCCAGCGCGGAACTGAAATGGCTGCTGAGAAAGGTTTGATTTTAGTTGACACCAAGTACGAATTTGGGAAGAAGGACGGTAAAATCTATCTGATCGACGAAATTCATACGCCTGATTCATCGCGTTATTTTTATGCCGAAGGTTACGAAGAACGTCTGGCTAAAGGTGAAAACCAAAAACAGCTTTCGAAAGAATTTGTACGTCAGTGGCTGATTGAAAATAACTTCCAGGGAAAAGAAGGACAAGTGATTCCGGAAATGAATGAAGCTTTTGTTAACTCGGTATCCGATCGTTACATCGAGCTTTTCGAAAATATCACCGGCGATAAATTTGTAAAATCAGATTTATCAGACTTAATGGGACGAATAGAAACGAACGTAACGAACTTCCTGAAAAGTCTATAAAAGAAATGGCTGTCCCGATAATCGAGGCAGCCATTTTTAATTTTATAGTTTACCGAATGATTGATTTTCCTGATTTAGAAACTTGCTGATACATGAATTCCAACCGGTGCAGGAGCCATTACATAGCCTCTTGGTGAAAGCTGGAAGAACAAATCGCCGTTTCTGAACATGACGTGACCTCCAACAGATACCCGTTCACATTCAACCGGAAGAGTCCTGAAATATACATTACGTGGAGGTTCAACTACGCAATAACCAACACCCCGACGATAGGTATAAAAGCGGTCCCCATAGTAGTAATAATCGTCGCGGTCGTGGTGAAATACAACTGGTCGGCGGTCAAACCGTTCATAAACACGTCCGTATCGTGGATGCTCGTAGCAATATGAGTCATAATGCTTGTAGCGGTTGCTGTACTTCGGTCGGTATTCTTTTTTCTCCCACCCACGTTTTTTATAGTAGTGGTCATCGTCACCGTGACGATCCTCGTAGCGCTCGTGCTTGTATTCCTTTTTCTTCCAGCCTTCGCCTCTTTGGGCAGTTGCATCAGTTGCCGTAGCAACCAATATTGTTGCGAAAATCAGTACCGGAAGATATTGCCTTAAGTTATTTATTGTTTTCATGACATGCAGTTTTAAGGTGAATAATTAATTGTTTGAACTTTTACCGGTAATTTGACTAGGGTAAAACAAAGCTTGTGCCAAAAGAATACGAGAAACAACTAATTTTTACAACAAATTAATTTACAAACACTTAACACAATACAATACGACTACATTTTCACTACATATTCTCAAAGCTGAATTTTTATTATCAAAATTATACTATTTTTGCCCTCAAAATTTAACCTTGTGGGACGAATATTGGCTATTGATTACGGGAAAAAAAGGGTTGGTCTGGCAGTGACTGATCCGCTTCAGATGATTGCAACTCGTCTCACCACAGTGCCCAGCAACGAGATATGGACTTTTCTGAAGAAATATTTTTCGAAAGAGAACGTCGAAAAGGTTATTGTTGGATACCCGTTGCAAATGAACAATCAGCCCTCTGAAGCCGTTAAATACATCAATCCATTCCTGCACAAATTTCAGAAGGATTATCCTGAAATGCCTTTGGAACAAGTGGATGAACGATTTACATCGAGAATGGCTTTTCAGACCATGATTGATGCAGGCTTGAAGAAAAAAGACAGACAAAACAAGGAAACTATTGATGGTGTAAGTGCCACCATAATTTTGCAAAGCTATTTAGAACACAAAAAATATTTATAAATGATTTATCCGGTTACTGTATTTGGCGATCCTGTACTTCGTAAAAAAGCCGAACCAATTACTAAAGATTTCCCGAATTTGAAAGAATTTGTCCAGAACATGTTCGACACCATGTACAATTCGGATGGTGTGGGATTAGCTGCACCCCAGGTGGGACAAGCAATTCGAATTTTCGTGATTGACTCAACAACCGACGAGGAAGAGGAAGACGAAGTTCCCGGAATAAAACGAGCTTTTATTAATCCTGAGATTCTGGAAAAAAAAGGCGATGAATGGGTTATGAACGAAGGATGCCTTAGCTTACCTGAAATCCGCGAAGATGTATCTCGTCCGGAAACCGTAAAAATTAAATACAACGACGAAGATTTTAACGAATATATTGAAGAATTCAGTGGTTTTACCTCAAGGGTTATCCAACATGAGTACGACCACCTGGAAGGTGTAATGTTTGTTGATTACCTGAATCCCTTGAAAAAAAGAATACTTAAAAGTAAACTGACTGCAATATCCAAAGGGAAAGTTATTCCGAAATATCGTATTAAAGTTCCGGGAAAATAAAATCACATACAGTTCATATATCAAAAACCACCATTCGTCACGAATTTCGTATCGTTCATATAATTAGCCTGTTAAAATCAAACAAAACATAAAAAAGTAGCGTAACTGACAAAAAACAATTATGTCGGTTACGCGAAATATTTTCCAAAAAATACCATTTATCCGTATTACAAGCCTGTTTTTGGCAGGCATTCTGTTGGGTTATTATTTTCAACCTGACGATCGGATTATTGCTGTTATTCTTGTTTCTCTCATCTCAGCATTAATCCTTTTCTGGCACAACAGTAGTTATGTCTCAGGGCAGCTTCAAAATACTCTTCTTGCAATAACCATCATACTCTCAGGAGTTTTCTATCCTAAATGGATCGATGGGAACAATGAATCTATTTCAGGTGAGAAGGATTATTACCTGGCAGAGGTATGTCAAAAACCAGCTGAAAAAGCAAAGACTTATCAAACGATTCTATTAATCCAAAATGAAAAGCTTCCGAATGCTAAAAAAGTTGTAGCCTATTTCAGCAAAGAAGGATTCGATACAACTATAACTACAGGTAATCAACTAATTATACTTGCAAGGCCTCAGTTGATAAAAAATTCAGGAAATCCCTTCGAATTCGATTATCAAAAGATGATGGAACGGCGTAATATAAGATTTTCAGTTTACCTGTCATCTGGAACTTATCTTAGTACAGGCCATCAGATTCAATCAATAAATAACCTGGCAGAGAAAACCCGGGATCGCTTAATTGCCAGGTTCCCGGTAATTTTACCCGATCGGGAAGAACGGTCGGTAGTTTCTGCGCTGACTCTTGGTTATAGAACTGAAATTGCTCAGGGCACGCTCGACTATTTTGCATCAACCGGAGCTATGCATGTTTTATCGGTTTCGGGCTTGCATGTCGCCCTCATTTACATGATTCTGGGATTTCTTCTGGCATTTCTTAAACGAGGAAAGGCAGGGCCAATTCTGTTCTCGGCAATCATGATTTTGTTTCTTTGGATTTATGCTTTCATCTCCGGATTTTCACCTCCCGTACAACGAGCAACCGTGATGTTCACATTTGTTATAATTGGAAATAACATCAGGCGCCCAGTCAACATTTACAACTCGCTGACGGCATCCGCTCTCTTCCTGATTTTATTGAATCCCAACGTATTATTCGATGTTGGATTTCAACTTTCGTATCTGGCTATTCTCGGAATAGTCCTGATTCAGCCCATCCTGTATAACATTCTTGAATTGACCAACCCCATATTGAAATGGTTGTGGGCGCTTTTCACCGTTTCGGTTGCTGCACAAATTATAACATTTCCGCTCGGTCTTTTCTATTTCAATCAATTTTCCAACTTATTCTGGCTAAGTAATTTTATTGTGGTTCCGATTACAACACTTATTATGTGGCTTACCCTCGCCTATTTTGTTTTTATGCCTTTTCACGGACTCGCCACGCTGGTTGGACTAATCATTCAAAAGTTGACATGGGTTATGCTTGCAGCTTTGAAAATAATGGATGCTCATCCGCTGGCAGTTTCTAAGGGAATAGTTTTAAATACGGCACAGGTCTTCGTCATTAGATC
>JAJZSZ010000229.1:6285-7413 GCA_021849365.1 Bacteroidota bacterium
CATTGCAACAATCATGATTTATGGGTTCTCAAAACAGAAACGTTGGATGTTTTACGGGCTATTCCTGATTCTGGCGTTACAAATCACTGATTTGAATACAAAGCTAAAATTGCTAAACCAGAGGCAGATTTTTGTTTACAATACGCGAAACACCATGATTCATTTAATTAATGGGCGAACCAACTACCTTGTAACAAATAGCGATTCAATTCCTGAATATGATATGCGTACAATTCAAAAAGTTACCGATCATTTAAAACTCAACAGACCTATAATAATCAACCGATTAACACAGAACACTTTCCAAACAAATGATTTCGTCCTCCGAAAAAATTCCTTCCAATTTCTGAATTGCTCTGTTGAATTTAAAAACAAACCAGCCTACCTAAAGACTGAACAACTTCTGATTGACATTCATGACGACAAAACAGCGCCGATCAATGTCTTTACCGGAAATTTAAACCCAAAGGGAAGAAACACTTTTGCCAATAATTTCAGTACAAAAACAGGAGGAACTTTTCACCTTCGGATTGAATAAAAAAAAGTCCCGAACGTGAGTCCGGGACTTTTCAAATCATTTATAATTTTTTTTACTTGGCGTAACTAATTGCTCGCATCTCACGAATAACCGTGATTTTAATCTGACCTGGATAAGTCATTTCATCCTGAATACGTTTTGCAATATCGAATGACAGTTGTTCCGATTCTTTATCACCAATCTTATCGCTTCCAACAATTACTCGCAACTCGCGACCTGCCTGAATAGCGTAAGTTTTAAGCACTCCCGGATAAGAAAGAGCCAATTCTTCCAATGTTTTCAGACGTTTGATATACGATTCAACAACTTCGCGGCGGGCACCAGGGCGAGCTCCCGAAATAGCGTCGCAAACCTGAACGATTGGAGCAAGAAGGGTAGTCATTTCCACTTCGTCGTGGTGAGCTCCAATGGCATTGCAAATGTCTGGTTTTTCCTTGAAACGCTCAGCCAGCTTCATACCTAATACTGCGTGTGGTAATTCCGGTTCATCATCCGGCACTTTACCAATATCATGCAGCAATCCGGCACGTTTGGCAGCTTTGGCGTTCAAACCAAGCTCAGTAGCCATAATTGCACAAAGGTTTGCAACC
>JAJZSZ010000230.1 GCA_021849365.1 Bacteroidota bacterium
TCCGATCTGGTAGTGGATTTTCCGATTCCACCTTTACCATAAATTGCAATCTTTCTCATTTTCGTATTTTTTACGGGTTTAACTTTTCGTGTTTGGCTGGGGCATTACCAGAACGGTGCCAAAGGAAGTTGCGGGGTGCGGGTTACAGGTTACGGGTTTCAGGTTACGTGCTGTTTTACTACGACTTACGAAGCATGAAAAATTTTCTGGATGATTTTGGCACGGGAGAAAGTCCTACGTTTTGGTAGGAATGGCGAGATGGGCGTACAAAACGTGTTGCACGGCACAAATTCAACAATAGCAAGGGATTGAAGGGTGTTAATATTGGCTTAACCTACGTTTTGGTAGGAAAGAGAGGACGAAAAAAAGTAGTAGATCAAAGACAAGTCTAAATAAAGTTACTTGCATCCTCATTTTCGATTCACAAACCAATTATCCTTGCTAATTCTATAGGTATTTATAGTTATTGCGATGAACATTACCGAAAAATCTAAAAGGTAGTTTAAAACCGGTCGACCATAAATAGTAGGGATCAAGGAAAAAACAAAAAAGATTACAAATGACAGTATTAATAAGAAAAAATTAACTGCAAAAATCATCATTAAGTTCTTCCAGAATTTGTTAAAAATAGGTTTGGTTAAGAAATAAAGTGGCAAGAATAGAAAAAGAAACATTAAGAACCAGTTAAGACTCAAAAACTCAATTACCCTATTTCTTTCATATATGTATTTTTTAGCAACAATGCCCTTATCGTTAACAAAAATTGGTCTAAAAATGTCAACAATTGCATCATCAATAAAATCCTGCAAAGATCTTCTTTCGACAATTTCCTTTTTCAGCTCCATTGCTTTTGCTTTTATTTGAGTATCTGCCGCAGAATCAGAAATAATTTTTGATATCTCTGACAATTCGTTAATAGTCCTCTGTTTGTTGTAATGAAATGTGAAACCAAGAACATTATCAATTATAATCAAACTCAATACGACGAAAACAAAAGCTAATATTCTCGGAAAAAACTTGACTGTATTATCCAAAAATAATTTAAGAAGAGCTGTTATTAATTCAGGCATAGCGTATCTTTTGTAAAAGGCTAATTATCATTTCAAATATACCCAAATTCTATGTTTACTTCCATCAAGCAAGCATAAAAGATTTGAACAGGAGGAGGTTGAAAGGCGGGTGTGAACGTTAACCCTGACAGGTTTTAAAAACCTGTCAGGGTTAAGAGAATTTGCAGCAAACCTCCTAATATTTCCAAATTTTTGAAAAATTAGGAGATTTTAGGAAATTCTACAATTTCTTCTCCCAAAACATCATTCTCGGCACACAATCGTTGAAACCCATTTTCCGGTAGAGTGATTTGGCGTTGGCATTGTCTTCGCGCACTTCGAGGTTAACGCGGCAGTAGCCATTTTGTGATGCGTAATTAATGACAGCCCGAAGCAAAAAACTACCGGCACCAATGTTTCTGCAGTCGGGGGCAACAATAAAGTCGTGAATATTTATCAGCGGCTTGGCCTGAAAGGTAGAAAAGTTGATGTTGCAGTTAGCTAATCCGGCATATTTGTCGTCGGCCAAAACGAAGAACCCGAGGAACCCACTGTGTTGTTTCAATCCGGCAATAATCTGCGGCCCCAATCCGGCTGGCATGGGGCGATTGTTGCCCATCGGATCGTTCATGTAAACGCTCAAAAGTTTTATTACTTGCGAACAATGTTCCGGGTTTTGAAGATCAACTTGCTTTATAGTGAGTTCCATAGAATTAGGTTTTATTATTTTTCAGCCCGAACAGGGCTAAATGTTAGGCACGACAGGTGAAACCCGTTGTTAAAGAACCGTTGATTTAGTTGAACCCCGACAGGGTTCAATGCCTCCCTCCTCTTAACCCGACGGTTTCACCGCCGATCATTGAAATTAAATCCCTTCGGGATTACATCAATCCTTCAGCAATTCAACCCTTCTGTCCTTATACTTTAAACCGCCAGGCATCGATGTTGTATTTTTTCAGGCGGATACCAAGCATGCGCTCGGTCACTTTCAACTCCTCGGCTGCTTTGGCAATGTTACCTTTCGAGCTCACCAGCGCTTCGCGAATCAACTGTTTTTCAACCTGCTCAACTGTAAACGTCAAGCCTCCTGAAGCTTTGGTATTGGTTGAGTCAGCTGTTTGTAACGACGGCGGAAGATTGTAGCTATGAATCACATTGTCCTGCGTTAAAATACACGCCCGCTCAATGCAGTTTTCCAACTCGCGGATGTTTCCAGGCCAACGGTACACCATGAGCATGTTCAGGGCTGACGTGGTTATCCTGCTGATTTTAGCCTTGTTGCGCTTGTTAAATTTCTCGATAAAATGATCGACCAAAGCCGGAATGTCGTTTCGGCGGTCGCGCAATGGCGGCACAAAAATCGGGAACACGTTTATTCGATAATACAAGTCTTCTCGAAACTCGTTGTTCTGAATCATGTCTTCGAGGTTCCGGTTTGTAGCGCACACAATGCGCACGTCCACTTTTATGGTCTCGGTTCCGCCCAGGCGCTCAAATTCGCGCTGCTGAATCAATCGCAGAAGCTTTACCTGAGTCGACATGGGGATATCGCCAATTTCATCCAGGAAAATTGTTCCGCCATCAGCTAGTTCGAAACGACCTTTCCGCCGTGATTCAGCTCCGGTAAAAGCGCCTTTTTCGTGTCCGAACAATTCGCTTTCAATCAGCGTGTCGGGTAATGCCGAGCAGTTCACTTTGATAAAATTCTTCTTGGCCCGCGGACTCGAATAATGAATAGCATCAGCAATCAACTCCTTCCCGATCCCACTTTCTCCTCGAATCAACACCGTTGAATTGGTTTCAGCAACCATGTTTACTAAACCGTAAACATCGCGCATCTTGCTCGAATTACCCACAATATTTCCGGGTCGGTGTTCGGTTTCGAGCTGGCTTTGCAGTTGGATGTTTTTCTGTTTGAGAATTTCCATCTCTTCCAGCCGTTCCTGCTTAGCCCGCACCGTTCGTGAAATGAGCGACCCAATGATGGAAAGCAACCAATGTTCCTCGTCGAATAAAATATGTGGATTGTAAAGTCGTACGATACTGAGTGTTCCGGTAACTTTTCCTTCTTCGATCACCGGAATGCATATAAACGACAATTCCTTCCCATCTTTGGTCAGATCCTGCCCTGTGCGATTCAGAAATAAACTCGATTTCGAAATTTTATCAATTACCACGGGACGCGCCATTTCAACCACCCGACCAATGATTCCCTCACCAAGCTTGTAACGCCCGCGTGCCTGCTGCGCCGCGCTGTATCCATAAGCTGCCTCAATAATAATGCTTTCGTTTTCGCGGTTTAAAATGGTCAGGAAAGCCCGTTCGGCTCCCAGATGCTTAACTAACATCTCCAAAATTCCCGACAAATCGGTTTTCAGCTCTTTACTTTGAATCAATCGCTGACTGATCTCAAAAAGTAACACCAGCTCCTTGAGTCCATAACATTCATTGCCTGCCTTTTTACATTTGAATTCCATCTGAAATTATCTTTTTGACAATGAATAAATATACTTAAAATCACTATGTGCAAATTTTTATCTATTTAATTTCATTTTACCTCAATTAATGCAATTTAATTATCATTTTAACAAATTAATAACAAAATAAGGAACGTACATTTTAAATTTTTATAGAAATAATAATCATTGAATCACCTTGTATCAGTATTGAACCCATTGGTGTTTATTTATAAATATGATTATGTGTTAAACTAAAATTATAAAGTCATTAAAGTATAACTTGTTAGATAATCAATATAAATACCTCAATGACTGCACATTGAAAGAAAATGGCAAAATGATGAACTGGTTGGGAAACTTATTGTGCAAAAGTAGATTCACGTTTTTACTTCCGCTCTTATATCAAAATACGGTATTCTATCTGAAAATGAAACCAAGGATAGAATCTAGTTTACATCCTAAAACCCGCCCGATTCTTCTTTTTCTTAAGCTTCAATAAATTTTGTTCTTCCTCTTGGCCTTGACTGGAGTCATTTGCCAATCGGAAAACAGAGAACAAGGAAGACATGCCACTTTGTTTATTTGAATGACTTTTTGATTGGGCTTGGGGCTGATTAATTGATTTGTCAACTGAGTCGTCAATGGCTGGTTCGACCGATTGTTCCTGCGTTTTCAGTTCAACATCCTGCATTTGTAGTTTTGCATCCATATTGCCATTTTTCATCGTATTGCAGTACTCAAACGTTTCTGTTAATTGCCGGTCGTAGCCAAATAATTTGTCAAATCCTTTTTCCGCATTCTCAAACAACGTTGTACGGTCGAACCCTCCCTTTATTACACCTTTCTTCGTATTTCGGTGATTGGTTAGCGGACTGATCTTAATTTTGTTTGATTGGTCTTTGCGACTTATAATCAGATGGCAATGCATATTCAGTTTGTTATCTGAACGACTTCGTCCGAAGTGGATCTTACCGTAAAATTTTATGTCTGCGCCCGATAGTCCTTTGTTGAAGTTCCTGGCATATTCAGGAATGAATATTTTTCGGATATACCGTTTCATCGCTTCAGCTTGTTCCTGTTCGGTGCTGCCCATCGTCTGCAACTCATTTTCTGAAGGACTAACATGAATCGCATAAAATTTGGCATCAGTTTTTAATAGTTGGCCTATGTTTCCGTCAATGTCTTTAATCACCTGGGATTTGTACAGGTTATTTTCCTTCAGGTTGAAAAAGCCTTCAGTATAAATACCTTTTTGCATCCGCTCCAGATCTTCATGTTCCAGGTAGTTTGCCAATTGCCGGCTACTATTTGCATTGTTATATATTCCGTTGGATGGTGGCGGAAAGTCAATATTCATCTTTGATTAGTTTATGGATTTCTGTTTTAAGGCTCTCTTTCCGTTTTCCGTCCATTACTCCGCAGGCTGCAAGCTCAGTATACAACCTTATCAAATTCAGTAGCTTCTGGTTATCCCGTTTCTGTGCCTGTCCCATAGTGGAAAGCTGTCCGGTTTGATTATTAACGGCATCAACGTGCCTGGTAAACTGGTCGGCGATCCGATGAAGTATCATGTTGTTTTTCACTTGGCTCTGTTGTATTTGGGAAAGAACCAATGCTTCCAGTGTTTCAGCAATAGTATCGAAACGAATGGCAATCGAATTTGTCGCCCGGATCATCGGATTTAGTTGCTCTTCTTCAAAGTGGCGGATAAATCGGATCAGGTCATCCTGCCGCTTATTTATTTTCGCCAGCTCGGCTTTTACTGATTCGGGCGGCTCGGATGGATTGATGCAAGCCTTATCCATGTACTGAAAGGCAAGTTTCACAATTTCGCCTTTTTTCAGGTTATAGCGTTTACACAACTTATCTATCAACCGATTGGTAGAACGGTCGATTCCGATCGTTGTTAAAGTTGTTTTATTCTTAAGCGGGTCCATATTATAACTTTTCTATGACAATCATGGTATTTATTTTGCTGACAAACAGACTTTTGCAAAAGGACTCTATAAAAGACTTTATAAAACTCAACTTTCATATCTTGCTGGTTAACAGCAAGTAATCCTGCAGGACAAGAGGGATGAACAGGACTTGTCCAGTTCCCTCTTGCTCCCACCTGCCAACCCATGAATACCTGCCGATTTGCGTCTTACCTTTTCAATCCCATTCGCTTTAATTTTTGAACTGGCTTCATCTGCGGTTTAAGTTTATGGCACAGGTATTCGTTTAAATCTTTGCACTCGGAATAGAAATAGGACAGGTCATTGACATTGTTGCAGGATAACTGCAATTCCTGAACAGCCTTTCTTCCCGCCAGGTCATTATCAAAAAATGTGAAGATTCCTTTATAAGCTGTGAGCGCACTTTTTACTTTTCCAAGATTCGAGAGTGAGTTGAGAACAATGACATCTACCGGAGCATTTTGCTGTTTTTGTATGCTAAGAAAGCTCAGGAAATCCATGAACCCTTCGAACAGTACACAATGGTTCTTATTTCGTTTTACCGAAGTAATGTCTTTCGAAGTGCAGCCTTTAAAATATTTACTTCGCAGCTCATAGCCACCCTTGTCATTCTCAAAGCCGACCGCATAATAAGGTTTGTTATTTACCGAGTAATGAACTTCGCAGCAATGAATCCGGGCAATGTCAATGTTTATTCGGCGCTCATTCAGGTATTCAATTAATGCCGGGTTGCTGATCGGTTGGACGTTCAGGATTGTTATCGACGGATCTGGAGCTTTCTTGACTGAATCCGTTTTTCCCCGGTGAAAAGAAAAGCTGCTTGTAGGATTGCTGCTTCGTTTGTAGGTACCTACATCCGTAGAGTTGTATTTTTGTTCCAACATAGATATGGCTTCATGCAGGGAACAATGTTCCATTTTCATGACCAGGTCGATCAATGTTCCGCCTTCACTGATCCCATAATCTATCCACAGATTTTTGGGATAATCCACTTTCATACTTGCGTCGTGGTCTTCCCTGAAAGGTGAATGATACATCCCGTAATGAGAATGGTCTTTCGCTGGGTAGATTCCAAAACCAGCCAGGTATTGCCGGATGCTTATTTGTTTTATTTCGTGCAGGGTCATAATTGTTAAATTTTTGTTGTTTTGTTGCAAATCGCTGTAAAATTCATATTGTCAATAAATTAAAAATCCAACAAGGGCACAACAAAAGTCTAATTTGTTGCGATCGAGGTACAACAAAATGAAAATTGTTGTGGATTTGTTGTGCCTGTGTTGTAGTATTAAATTCATTATTAATCAATGCTTTAAATATAAAATCCAACATTACAACAGGATTTTGTCCACTACCGTGATTTCAATTTCCAGGTAACGTCCTTTTCTTTTCACCGGGACCAATTCTCCATTTGTTCCTATGAGATAAAAAAAGTAGTCTCCATTCTTTTCAGAAGTCAGTCCCCAGCTATCTTTCAGTATATTTCGGATGGTGTTAATATCTGCTCTTAACCCTGATTCGCGCAATACATCCATAAGGTCTTTGGGGCAGCATCGCAATTTGGTTTGTTTCAAACTTTCCATTACCTCATAGCAATAGGCAGCCATTTCGATCTCAATCTTGTTGGTATTGTACTTTTTGATTTTCTGTAAAGCCGGTGTGTCGAGGGTCGATGGATGAAACCACATCCGGGATTCATTTTGGGAGGAGAGTTCCCGGTGAAGGAGAAAGTCTAAAAAATGGGGGATTTCAGCCGCCATCTGTTCCCTAAGATGAATGTTGTCCTTCTCTACCGGATTGATTTTGCGAACCCAGAACCGTACTTCTTCTTTGGGAATGATGATCGGATTTCGTTCATTGTTGGAGCAAAGGACAAATTTGGCAAAAAACTCAATCTCTCTCCGGTCTTTGCCTTTGGCTTCGACCTTATAATCTCCTGCCGTGGAAAGA
>JAJZSZ010000231.1 GCA_021849365.1 Bacteroidota bacterium
AACCGTTTTTACTTTGGTTGGAGAGCCTGTCAAACCTAATTCTTCCGGATTCGATTCAATGTCGCCTACTGTCCATTCAACGATGTTCAGGTATGGACGGTCGTTGTACAGGTGCAGGTAATCTTCGTTCGAATTCTGAAGTTCGGTAACCGTTTTGGCGTGTTTGTATTTCATGAGCAATTTGGCATTGCGGGCACGACAATCAGGAGCACTGCTGTTAACAGTAATAACCAGCGGCATTGGGCAGCTTACTACTTCTACCCCACGTTCCAAACGACGTTTCACGATCACTTTGCCTTTTTCAATTGCTTTCACTTCTTCAACGTAAGTGAGCTGCGGGATGCCTAACTTTTCGGCAACCTGTGGACCAACCTGTGCGGTATCGCCGTCGATAGCCTGACGACCAGCAATAATGATATCGAATTTACCAATCCGTTTCATGGCCTGACCCAGAGCGTATGAAGTAGCAAGGGTATCAGAACCGGCAAATGCACGGTCGGTTAATAAAATACCATCATCGGCACCACGGAACATTCCTTCGCGGATAATTTCGGCAGCACGGCCAGGTCCCATCGTCAGGATAGTGATTGTTGTTCCCGGGAAAGTATCCTTAATCCGAAGCGCTTGTTCCAGCGCGTTCAAATCTTCAGGATTAAAAATAGCCGGAAGGGCTGCCCGGTTAACGGTACCGTCGGCTTTCATTGCATCTTTGCCAACATTCCGCGTATCGGGAACCTGCTTGGCAAGAACGATAATTTTATAACCTTTCATCAGTTGTTATTTGAGTTAATTGTATTGTTAGCTTCAGTAAAGAACCCGTCTCGAAATCTGATTTTCCCATTCTGATCCAGTTCTTCAACAAGGCTTATTTTTTTAAAGTGAGCAAATATAGGGAATCACCCCAAAGAAATCAAACATCTTTTTGAGGCTGTCAAACACATGAAAATGCAATAATGACAATGGAAAGCGATGAATTAGCGAATTGCAGCAAACGATCATTCTGAAGGGCTGACAGGTAAAGCAAACAAAACAATCAACCAAAATTTTCAAAAAATCCTATTTCCTGAAAACCAACCGATAATTTATACTGAATTTAAGTAAGAATGAGCAAAATGAAGCAAAAAGTCAGTGGCTACAAGCATATTCCAACCAATCTGAATCAATGGCCGAAATAGAAATTGAATGACAATGCTGAAGGCATGTCCTCAAGCCGGACAGGCTCTTCCTTTTCCAATCCCTGCCCGTCCCAATCAGGCGGGGATGAAAAGGAAGCAAAAATCTTGTCAAAACGAACCCTCCGCCTCACAAAAAAGCCTGACTACGAATGCTGGATTCCATAGTCAGGCTTTTTGAAAAAGTTTTCTGAACACTGTTTAATAATTCTCGGGCTATGCTTTTTTCCATTTAATTCCGCAGCCGATCGCTTTGGTTGCAGTAACGGCAGGGGCTTTTCCTTCGAGCAACGAGTTTATAGCATCGGCTACATATTTTTTGTCGGCCTTCGAAGCATCGTCGGCATTATTATCAATCGCACCAATATATTTTACGACCAATTTTCCGCTTTCCTTCGAAACAACATACACATGCGGCGTATTTGTTGCACCAAACTGTTTGGCCACAGTCTGAGATTCGTCGTAGAGATATGGGAAAGTGAAACCCTCTGCTTTGGCTTTTTTCTTCATTTCTTCAAACGAATCGCCTGGTTTCGCCTGAGCATCGTTGCTACTGATTGCTATCACCGGGTAGCCTTTCGAACTAAATTGCTTATTCAACTCTTCAACCCTGCTTTCATACTTCATGGCAAAAGGGCAGGTGTTACAGGTAAAAACAACAATAAATCCTTTCGCTGCTGAATACTGCGCGAGCGAAACATTTTTATTATCCACATTTTTCAGGCTGAAATCGCTGACCACATCCCCTACTTTATACTGCGCCTGAACCGCGGTAACCAGGAATAGTCCCAAAATTAAACTGGCAATAAGTGTTGTAGTTTTCATTTTTTGTAGTTTTTAGTTTATAGAAGTGTTTGAATTGTTTTTTCCAATTGAGGCTTTTCGATTGGCTCGGCAACAAAATGATGAATATTTCGCGCCCGGTTGAAAAAGAGTGTCGCCGGAATATTTCCCTGCCATGCCGGATCAATCTCGTCGATCCACGAATTGTAGTCGGTTTCGGTCATCAGGCAAACGTTGAAGGTAAAGTTGTTTTTCTTCAGAAACGGAACCAGTTTTTTTTCGGTATCCGACGGAAAATCGAGACTGATAAACAGAAAATCGACTTTTTGATTATCGGCCTCGTTAACCACTTTCTGAAAATCGGGCAATTCTTTTACACACGGGCCGCACCATGTCGCCCAGAAATTAACCACGTGTAACTTATCAGAAGGATTTTTCAGAATTTCTGACAAGTCCGACTTCGAGATTTTGCGAATTTCCTGCGCCTGAATTCCCTGGGCCAATCCGAAAAACACGAGAAAAACGATAAAAATTGCTTTCATTCCGCATCGATCTTTCGGGTAAAACCGCTGTCGTAATTTGTTTGTTTAGCCGATTGTCGCATTTAACTACATCATTAACAAACAATAACAACTTACCAAACAGTTGTTAACGCACATCGGGCAACGATAAACCTGCTTCAATCCTGATAAAAACCGGTTGTAACAACAGCCAAACCGAAATAAACCGACCTGGTGGCAGCGGCCGAAAGGTTCAACCAAATTGATTTGGACAAACCACATTAGCCGAAAGCCGAATTTTTTTCCGGTGAGGGAATTGGCAGCAGCCGACAGCCTCCTTTTTTTCAATTTAAGTAATTGGCAACGGCCGACAGGTATTTTCTTTTCGGTTGAGTAAATTGGCTACAGCCGATGGATAATAATTTCCCAGTTTAAGAAATTTACTGAGGCCATTTGCCCATTAAATTCGGGCTAACTCGCTAATATGGTGCACTTTTTTTTCAATTTATCAGTTCTAGTTAACAATTTATTGAAAATTATATGGTAAATTGTATCACAATAATCACCATAAACATTATAACAATGAATTTGAAACTGGAACCACTTAAAACTTCTCACCTGACCAACATGGAAGCTGGTCAATTAATAAAACGTCATTTATCCGATTTTGCGACTATCGATCCGGCATTGCCGTCCGATTCTCCTTTTAACGCATACATTCAATATCTGACAACACAGTCGGCACTATATCAGAAAGGACTAGCACAGGTACAGGCCAGCGAAGAAACCGCAAAAATTGCACTGGCCGATCAGAACCGCGATATTGCTGTTAATGCTTTCAGCAGGGGTTTGAAACTTTATGACTTATCCGACGATCCGCAGGAGGTGGAAGCCAGCCGCTCGCTGGGACTTTTATTCGAAAAATTTAAAAATCTACCCG
The DNA here is from genome assembly GCA_021849365.1 of Bacteroidota bacterium. Taxonomy (GTDB): domain Bacteria; phylum Bacteroidota; class Bacteroidia; order Bacteroidales; family Prolixibacteraceae; genus Aquipluma. The sequence goes on from JAJZSZ010000231.1 coordinate 3,396, forward strand.
GCTTAAACTACGAAGCCGAATCGAATGGCATCGACAAGCTGGTTGAAGAGCTGCAAAAACCAGCTTACCAGGCCAAAGTGAATCTGCTTCAGATGAACCGGTACGTGACACGCTTACAAACGACGAACGAAAATTTTAAAGTACTCTTTGGTAATCGCATGACGGCCGAGGCAATGACCGAAACCTATAACCTGAAAGTCATCAGGAAAGAAATGTTCGCAAAGTACAGCGATTTTGCCAATTATTTACTCTCGATGGCCAAAGCGCTGAACACTCCACTGTTCAACGCATCGCTAAACCTGCTGAACACCGCCCGTAAATATTATGCCGATATCCTGGCACGGCGCATGGCACTCAATGCTGAGGAAGAAAAACCTTCGGTAAACTAATTTTAGTTTTTTTGGTGGAATAAAAAACCCGTCGGTCGCAATGATCGGCGGGTTTTATTGTTTTTAGGTGTGGCGGCAAGTATGAGTGGATTGCAAATCCACAATTTAGAAGTGCTGATTACAAATCAGCACTAGCGGGGTCCCCACCGAAAACCACTGCTGCCGACCTTGACGGGTAGCTGAAGTTAGCGGCTGGCATACTTTCTTATTTCAATTGCAAATTCTTTTTGTAAGCTTTCCATTTTCTCTTTAGTTGAAGACGTCAAACTATTTGCATATATAGTCGGATACAACGAACCACCATCAACAACAGAAGCATCTATTTTTGCTTTTATGTCACGGTACTTTTTCCATTCATTTATTGACTCCTCAAGTAATTCTGGACTAACAACTATATCTTCAATGTCTTTTAATATCAACTTAATGATTGACACTAGTTCAGTCAATTCGGTGTCAGCTTTATTAAATGCTTCAGATGCTTTGATATTCATATCCGCCTGTGTTTCTGGCGAATTTGGATAAAGTAAGTCCCAAATAAATACGTTTGTTTGATTTAGAAATATTTTAGAGTTTAAAAAACACCTCCAAATTTCCTCTTTATCAACTTTAATATTTGTTGCAAATTCATGACAAAATATATGTCGAAGTTCAAAAGTCCTTTTTACATCAGAGATTATCTGGCTGAAGTTCTCAATAAAAGAATTTGAATTTGAATTAACATGGTCAAAAATGCTTTCTTTGTGAAAAGACTTAAGACTATTCAAAAAGTCAATATTGGCAATAGTTGAAAGATTAGAATTTATGTCATCGAAATTATTGCAAGGTAATATGTGGGAAATAAATTCTCCAACAGTTACAATCTTTGACTGAATTGCATTAATTATTTCAAAATCAAATTTTACGTTCTTTGACTGATTGAATTTAATTGCATTGTCACTAAACGGTTTTCCAGAATCTATTAGTTCCATGTAAACTGAGCGGAAAAAAGCTTCGAAACAAGCAACCGTTGAAATTGGAATGTACTTTACTAGCTCCTTGTCAAAGTCACCATTATAGTTTAAGTTTTCTTTGAAAGCATATTCAATGTCATTCAGCCGGAGGTTGAAGTCATGTCGTGAATTAAATTCGGAGCGAGATCTTATCGCTGTTATTTCGTCAATTAGATTTCGTTTCATCACAATTTGTCTAATATTAAAGCGCCAAAATGCTTGCCGCTAACTAGCAAATAGCGGCAAGATTATAGCACTTTTAGCCAATCATAAAACTAGGCAATTTCACATAAACAACAATAAACAAAAGCGGGAAAGATTTAAACAAGGAAATAAAAAGGAAATTTTAGTTCATTGATTCGATGAATGTCCCGAACCAACGGTTCTCTATAAATTGGGAGGCTAACTGATAACAGCGGAATAAATTCGTTCGACTGAGTTCACGCCGAAATCCGCCGCTACAAAATAAAACGAGCCTCTGGCTCTTGATTTGTAAATCCCGAAGGGATGATCACTATTGTAGCCCGGGGTTTCAACCCCGGGAATAGAACACCAATTATTTCTTCGCCACCTCAATTTTCTGCTCAAATTCGCTTTTGGTTTTTAGCACAAACAGGAAATTCTCCAGTTTTTTATTGATTTCAAGTCTCGAATTCATTTCGAAAGAATTAACCATGTTGTTCTCCGAGCTATAAAACAGCTTCCCGCTACCCTCGCCCACTCCGGCAAACGAATTATCCATTCGCAACTGGGTCATCTGGTAGTCCTGAGTAATGTCAAAATTCGCCAATCCATTGGCAACACTTACCAGTTTGTAAATGGTGGAAACGGCTATCTCCACATGCGATTTTTCCATCGGAATGGTCAAAGTCGATTCAACCGTGAACTGCTCTCCAATATTCATTCGCTTTTCGGGCAATGTTAAGCGCGAAAAATTACTCTGCAGCGATTGTAAAAATACCTTTTCATCAATCACCGGCGATTTTCCGGATGCAATTGAGGTAAATTCAGGCATATTCCCATTCACACTTTCACCGTTTACGCTAATTCCCTGGCTTATATCAGGCTGAGTGTCGTTCCCCGAGCTTTTAACGATCTCTAGCTTCACCGGGATGTAGTTATCGAGCAGTTTTTCAGTTTTCAGAATCATTTCCGACTGGCTTGCGCGGCTCAAAATGTTCGGATTCTTCACTCCCATGCTCCGAAGCTTATTCATCGCCTTCTCTTTTCCCTCGTAACGGACTTCAGTAGTAAATGAATTTTTCGAGCTAATGGTATATTTCTGTTCAGGTTTAATTTTTACACTGAAGAAAAGCCGATTGTCCTTCGGTTGATTCTGATTAGCGCAAGAAAAAAGTATAAATAAAGAACAAATCACAACTAAATTTCTCATCACATTTGATCGTTTGGGTTTTTAATATCTTGAGTTCAGTGCATGACAATAATTTGTAAGCATCCAAATAAGGTTGTGGTTATCTTTGTTTGAATAACTACTAAGGTTTTAAAACCTTATTTCTCCAACAAAACCTTAGTAGAAAATCAATACATGCAAATTTAACCTTATTAATTTGGGGTATTACATGTGTTAACTATCCAATTTAACTTCGAACTCCGATTAAATAAAAAGCCGTCCCAATTTTCATGGAGACGGCTTCGTATATTCTGTAATAAATACTTAAGCTATTGGAGCAGGTCCTCCAAACGACATCGGAGGAAGCAACGGATCGTGTCCGCGTACATTTTTAATTGTACCATTCACTGCTTCATATTTCTGAATGTTATCCTGCAGTGCCATCAGAAGACGTTTGGCATGTTCCGGAGTTAAAATAACTCTCGATTTCACATTTGCCTTTGGTATTCCGGGCATTACCCGAACAAAATCCAGAACAAACTCAGAACTCGAATGAGTGATAATCGCCAGATTGGAATAAGTTCCCTGGGCAATATCCTCAGTAAGTTCAATCTGCAATTGGTTGTTGTTTTTCTGATCTTCCATAATCGTTCAATTAATAGCGATCTTCTTTTCCTTCAACCATTTTGTCGTATTCGTCGCGCGAGCCAACCACCAGGTTTTTATATTCTTTCAAGCCGGTACCAGCCGGGATCAGGTGTCCGCAAATTACGTTTTCCTTCAATCCGTCGAGGTAGTCAACTTTACCCTGAATAGCAGCTTCGTTCAATACTTTGGTAGTTTCCTGGAACGATGCAGCCGACAACCAGCTACGAGTTTGCAATGCAGCACGTGTGATACCTTGCAGAATCTGGCTTGAAGTTGCAGGAATAGCATCGCGGCCATCAACCAAACGTTTGTCACGACGACGTAAGTTCGAATTTTCATCTCTCAAACGACGTGAAGTGATAATCATACCAGGTTTCAGACTGTCCGAATCACCAGCGTCAACAACAACTTTCTTGTTATAAATCCAGTCGTTTTCGTGCAGGAATTCGTGTTTGTCCACAATCTGTTTTTCAAGGAAACGGGTATCACCCGGATCATCGATCTCAACTTTACGCATCATCTGGCGAATGATCACCTCGTAATGTTTGTCGTTGATTTTTACACCCTGCATACGGTACACGTCCTGAACAGA
>JAJZSZ010000232.1 GCA_021849365.1 Bacteroidota bacterium
GGTTTCGTTCAGCGGACTTCTGTCGGCAGTCCAGCCCTCTCCGTATAAAAGAATGGATGGCGAAATGCTGTCCATTTTAGCTCTAATCTGGTTCATCGTTTCCAGGTCGTAAATTCCCATCAGGTCGAAACGGAATCCATCGGCATGAAACTCAGTAGCCCAGTATGTCAGCGAGTCAACAATGAATTTTCGGACCATGCCGCGTTCGGTGGCAATCTCATTACCACATCCACTGGCATTCGAAAAGGTGCCATTCGGCCGGTGGCGGTAATAGTACCCTGGAACAGTCTGGTTAAAATATGAACGGTGGGTATGGTAGGTGTGGTTATAAACTACGTCGAAAATGACACCTATGCCTGCATTGTGCAAGGCCTGAACCAACATTTTTAGCTCAATAATACGCGAGATGGTATTGGGGTTGGTCGAATAACTACCCTCAGGAGCATTGAAATTCTGAGGATCGTAACCCCAGTTATAACTTTTGTCGGGGAATTGCTCATCAACCGTAAAGAAATCGTTTACCGGCAACAGGTGTACGTGCGTAATACCCAGCTCTTTTAAATGATCAATCCCTGTCTTCAAACCGTCCGGAGACAAAGTTCCGGATTCGGTGAAACCAAGATATTTCCCTTTATTCGTAATGCCCGATGTTGGAGAAATCGAAAAATCACGAACGTGCAATTCGTAAATAATAGCATCGGTGGCATGTTCGCAATGTACTCGCTGGTCGTTATTCCATCCTTCCGGGTTGGTTTGCTCCGGATCAAAAATTAGCCCGCGGTGTCCGTTAATTCCAACAGCGCGCGAATCAATTCCGGGTGTTTCGTTTAACCATCCCAGGTTGTCGTTTACCCTGATGGTATAAAAATATCCGTTTAGATCGCCCTGCAATTTAATAAGCCACGTTCCGTGTTCGGCCTTTTCAAACTGGTCAATGCGTATGGCCGAACCACCTTGTCCCTGCCGGTAAATCCGCAATTCGACAATATTGGCAGTTGGCGCCCAAATTTTAATACTGGTTTGCGTTTTGGTATAAGAAACACCCAGGTCGTTGCCACTGTAATAGGGATACGACAAAAACTCATCTCCATTATATTTCCAATCTCTCATCAGGGTATGTCTAATAGTAATCCGGAAGTTGACGCGCTAATCCTCCGGCTTTTTATGAAACTAAGTTACCAGGCTTTTCCGCAGTTTCACGTCGTTTGATTTCCATTTACGGCCTTCAAGGTCAGTAACATATATTCGGGCCCAATAAAACGATTTTATTTCATTATCGTATTGATGAAATCGGTTAGTCTCAATAAATAATTGGTGCTTGTCGCCTGGATTAATCAACATCGGGTAGATGTAATTTCCATTTATCCCATTGAGTTTAAACTTCCGTTTCGACCATATTTTCCTGAATTCCAGAACGGGAGCTTCAATTTCAACCTCACGTTTTCCGGCATTCAGAATGGTCATAGTAAGTACCTGTGGATGGAGCACACGGTCCTTATCTAAAAAAACTTCGAGTTTAAGCCGAAAGAAGGGCCTCCACATGGTGCCTTTGCCCTTTTTTTTAAGGATCCGCCACACATCAAACGAAACCAAAGCAATCAGCGCCAATGCCAGAATCAATATGATTTGAACGAGTGTTTCCTTTTCAAATCCGGAACCAAGTTCAGACAGGAAAAGCAGCGGGTTGAATATCGTAAGTATAAAAGTTGAATTGATCATGCTTTTGCAGAATTGATTCCCAAAAATAGGAAAACTCCTTTGATAATAACAGAACTTTATTCAATTCAGACGTTTGAGGGGTAAATTAAAGAATCCCGAAGTTTGACTCTTTCAAACAAATGTTAAGTAAAGGCGTCAGATGAGAATATTGATAGGCTTACATTGATATTTTCACGATATTAGTTACGTCGATAACATTTTTAGGAGGGGAGTAATCATGAGAACCACACAGTTTTTTCATTGTGCACTTTTAGCTTTTTTCGCCTTATTCACATTTAGTTCTGGATTGGTTGGGCAGAATAAAAAAACGAATCAGCAACTGGTTATTGGTGATATTAAGGTCAGTAAGATTCAGGATGCTGAGATTTACCTGAATTTGTCGCTCCTTTCGGGCATCGAACATCAGGAGGCTCTTCAATTAACCTCCGGCCGCGATTCCATATTGACCCCGGTCAATGCGTTTCTGGTTCAAACTCCGCAGCACACAATCTTAGTTGATGCCGGAATAGGACAGAGCGGTGGTGAAAATTCCGGACATCTCGCCGAGCAAATGAAAATTGCAGGAGTAGATCCTTCAGAAGTTGACTTGATACTGATTACCCATTTCCACTTCGACCATATTGGAGGATTGCTGGACTCAGAAGGAAAAAGAATGTTTCCCAATGCAGTTGTTCGTGCATCGAAATCAGAAAGTGATTATTGGTTGGGCGATTCTTCAAAGTTACCAGCCGAACAACACGAAAGAGCCGAACAAATTAAAGCAACTCTGCAGCCTTATATTCAGGCTGGCAAGTACCAAGCATTTCTTCCGAATGAATTCCTGGGCGATGGAATAAAAGCACTTCCGGCCAACGGACATACGATCGGACATACCGTTTATGCGTTTTTATCGAAAGGAAAAGACTTTTGGTGTATTGGCGATTTGATTCATTTTGGCGATATCCAATTCTCCAGGCCATCGGCTGGAGTGGTATTCGACACCGATAGCCCAATGGCTATTCGTGAACGCCTGAGCTTCTTTCAACAGGCTGAATCGGGCAATATTATTATCGCCGGAGCACATTTGCCCGAAATGGTTCGTATTAAAAAGTCAGGAAACTCGTTTAGGGTAATACCGGTCAAATCGCGTTAGCCTTCTTTGCTGAAGCTGGCTTAAAAATGAAGTACTTCCTTAATCTTTTTATAGCCGGTTTTGCTTACTTTCAGTTTGGTTTTGTCTTTATCTTTCAGGATTACGACGTACGATTCTTTTTCGTATTGCTGAATCTCGGCAATATGATCGACATGCACAATATATGAACGGTGAATACGGATGAAGTTTCTCGGATCGAGACTGTTTTCGAAGTATTTCATCGTTTTTTGTTTCATGTGTCGTCCGTCGTTGGTGTAAATCATCACATAATCGTCGAGCGACTCTACATATCTGATCTGGTCAACAGTAATGATATGTATTTTATGGCGGTCTTTTACCACAACACGGTCAATATATTCTTCTCCCGGGCGGAAATTAGTTAACTCTTCAAGCTTTTCGGCATTATCTTCTTCGTTGGCAATGCGGTGCTGAACTTTCTCAACTGCTGCCAACAGCCGGTCTTTCGAGAAAGGTTTAAGCAGGTAATCAACTGCATTGAGTTCAAATGCTTTCAGGGCATACTGGTCGTAAGCCGTGGTAAATATAATTTGCGGTTTATAGTCGAGAAGTTCGATCATTTCGAAGCCTGTAATTTTGGGCATCTGAATATCCAGAAAAACCAGGTCGGGTTTTTTATCGTTGATGGCTTTTACGCCGTCGAATCCATTTTCACATTCGCCAATCAATTCAATGTCCGGGTGGTCTTTTAAGTAAGAGCGCAACAGGTTACGGGCCAGTTCTTCGTCTTCAATAATAAGGGTTTGTAATTTTTCGCTCATGACACTGCTTGTTTTTGTGGGATTATTAATTGTACTTCAAAGCTTGTTTTATGATCGGTTATTTTCATTAAATCCGGATTGTTATAAATAACTTCCATTCGCCGCCTGATGTTTCTGAGTCCAATTCCCTCGCCCCGCCGTTTGATTGTACTGGCATCGTAATCATTGGTAATGGTTATTTTCAGAAAATTACCCTCGCACTGGCACGATGTTTTAATGGTAACCTGATCGGTGGTTTCGTAAACTCCATATTTGATGGCATTTTCGAACAATGGCTGCAGAATCATATTCGGAATTTCGGCTTCCATACAATGCGCATCAATCTCAAATTCAGCATTTAGTTTCCGGCCAAAACGTACTTTTTCGATGCTTAGGTAAAGTTTAATATTATCGAGCTCCCTTGAAAACGAAACCATTTCTTTTTCGTTATGCATCAGCGAATAACGCATGAACATCGACAGGTTAATGACCATTTCCTGGGCTTTTTCAGGATTACTTACGGTAAGCGACGAGATAGAGTTAAGGCTGTTAAACAGGAAATGAGGGTTTATCTGCGATTTCAGCGCCTGCAATTCGGCTTCGCGGATAAGTGCCTTGTATTCAATTTCCTTCTTGATTTTTTCTTTCAGGCTTTGATAGTAATTCACAGCATAAAAGAAAACCAGGTAAATGGCATACATGATATATCCGGCAAAGAATTTGCTCGGGAGTCCATCCTTTAGAAATTTATCTTTTTCGGTAATGAACGGCTGGTAAATGGCATAACTGATATACAACCAAATTCCGCATAAAATGGAAGCGGCAATCAAATGGAAAATGATGAGCCGCCCAATGGAAACTTCTTCGAGACTGTTGTAACGAATACTATACCAGATACTTGATCCAAGTAAAGGATATAAAACAAAATTTGATGCGGTATCGAGAAGTGATGATGTCAGCGGTACATTATACCAGATTGTTTGCAGAACGATGTTGAATACACCGATGGCTGCCCAGAAGATGACGTAAAAGCCTAAGAGCCGGTAATTACTGGTTAATGGGTGCTTCATGGATTTTAGAAGTGTTTAACTTCAATGCCGCCGAACAAAGAAACTCCTTTTATAACAAGAGTTTTGGAAGGATCATAATATCTGTCGCTGTAGGTTTCGCCACGTTTATCGGTAAATGCACCAAAAATGGTAGTCACTTCGTTTCGCACGTTCCAGTCCATTGGAATCTTAAATCCGCAGCCTCCAAATACGCTCACACAATCTATAATTGCTCCCCCAGGCTGCAGGCTGGCTTTTCGAAGGTCGAATTCGATCCCTCCAAAAATTGAGGTTGCTTTTCCTCCTGCCAGGTTCTGCGAATTCACAAAGATTTCGCGGCCACCAAATATGACAAAATCGTCGAACGTGTTGAATGAATTAAATGAAGCGGATGAGCTTTCAGCCGAAGATGGTTCGCCACCCGGATTTGGAATATTTACAAAACGGTCGTTTGTTGTACCGATTTTATGTTGATCGCGCTGCCGTAACAGGATAACGATACCGATAACAACCAGAAGCATTGGCCAGTATATTCTCCGTAGTTCGTGGGGTACAGTTATCAACTCGGGAATCATGAAGGTTCCGCCAATGACAATTAGTATAGTACCTGCAACCCGGTTTCCGCCAATCAGCGAAAGAACTCCAATTCCAATAAGGAGCATTTGCCACGATATTAGCATATCGGCCAGCGATTCAGGAATCAGATTCAGCCGCTCAAGAATCAGAATTACGCCCACCGCAATGAGTATGACCCCAAAATAAAATCGTTTATCACTTTTTCTACGTTCCATGATATGCTATTTCTTTATTTACAAATGTAATTACTATCGATTATGAATCTGCCGAAGATCGGTAAAACTAATAATCTAATCGGTTAACTAAGCCAGATACTCTTTAGAACAGGTTCGAAAGAATTATGATCCCGATAATAATCAGGATGATTGGGAAAAAGATAATCATCAGGATTCCCGGGATAATCAGAAAGTGCGGAAGAAGAATCATTAACAGCAGCACTAAAAAAAGAGCAGCGAAAAACTTTCGCCCCAGAATTAGCACGATGCCAAACAAAATGACCAGCAACGGAATGGTTACTCCGGCCGTCAAATGGAATAAATTCCCAAAGAAGGTTCCGATTCCGGCAAAAAAATCGCCAAATCCGGGAAGGTTAATATCCCAGCCGCTTCGTTGGAGAAGCCATAATACGCCAGCTATAATAAGCACGTAAGCCCAAAACGATCCTGAATGTCTTTTGTGTTCAATATGTCTTTCCATGACTCATAACTTTTGATAATGTAAAAATAGCTTACATTAAAAGAGCAGAAAGACTAATGATCGGTCAGTCAAAGTTTAAAATCGGCGAATGGATTATTTTGAAGGCAATGAGGATCGGGACGCGCCATCAGTAATTTCGAAATTGTAGATTTTTTCCTGAAGACTAATGACCTTTCCCTAATTTCTGGGCAATTAAGCTGACATAAAAAAGCTGGAAGGCATGGTAAATCATGATGGGAACCAGGAAGATACTTCCGGTGCTGCTTCCGGCAAAAATAACCCCGGCCATGACCGATCCATGCATCAGCGATTTTTTCGATCCGCAGAAAAGTACGGTAATGCTGTCTTCTCGGTTGAACTTCATCAATCGGTTTAAAACTTTTGTGAAGTTGAATACCACGAAAAATAATGCAATGACGCTTCCGGTCAAAATACCCAGTTCAAGCCAACTGATTCCGTGAAAAATTCCATTCTGAAACGAGTCGCTAAAACTGCTGTATACCACCGAAAGAATAACCGATTTATCGTATATACTGAGCCTCTTGTTGTTGCGGCTTGCCCAATTTCCCCAAAACCGGTGCAGGATCAATCCGGCAATTACGGGCAATAAAATCGTCAGGAACAGATCAACAATCACGCTGCCAAAGTCAAATGATCCGGCTTGCTTGCCCAGAAAAAGTCCCATCCAAAGCGGGGTGACAATAATCCCAATGACTCCTGAAATACTGGCATTGAAGATAGCGCTCGGAATGTTTCCTTTGGCGATTGAAACCATGACTACCGAAGACGATACCGTTGATGGGAGGGCCGCAAGGAAGAAAACAGCCAGCCACAATACCTCATTCTCCGTTCCTTTCAGGAACGATCTGAAAAGCAGCACCAGTATCGGAAAAACCATAAACGTTATAGTCTGAATAGTGACATGCAATTTCCAGTTCTTAAGATCGTTGATCAGTTTTTCGGGGCTTAGCCGCAATCCGTAAAAGAAAAACAGCAGGGCAATGGCGTATTGGGTAATTTCTTTCAGGCTGAAAAAGCTGTCTTTGCTTCCAATGCCAGGAAACAGCCACGCCAGAACGATCATAAGCAGGAGTCCTCCTATAAAACGGTCGGGCAAATATTTCTTAATTTTGGAAAGCATGTTATTCATTCGAGTTTCTGATCAGTTGTTTCAATTCCTTCCGCATAATTTTTCCGCTGATTGTCAATGGGAAATGTTCCACGAAACAGATTGCCTTGGGTCGTTCGAAAGCAGCCAGCCGCTTGATTATTTTTTGTTCGAGCAGGTCGGTTGCCTGCGGTTTCCCTTCAACCACCAACACCAGTTTCTCACCCAGTTTTTCATCAGGTAACGATGAAATAACAAACCGATCCAGGATCAGGTTTTCCAGTTTCTTTTCCAATGATTCAG
>JAJZSZ010000233.1 GCA_021849365.1 Bacteroidota bacterium
GGCGGTTTAAAGCTTCCGTAAGGTTCTCGCGGTTATAGCTGGTTTCGGTACCGGGATACAAATAGCGCATCGGAATACCGTTTTTGTTGTTTTCGTTCAGGCTTGTAGCCGGGTTGATGGGGAAGACAGGATAAGCATTCCGCCGGTATTCAAAGTAGCTTGATTCGGCATCCTGCATAAAGTTGAGGATATAACGCTGCATCCAGATTTGTTTCAACTGTTCTTCCTGAGTTGTTTTAAATGCAGCTTCGCCGGTGAAGTAGCCATTGATGTAGGCCTGATCAATTGCTTTCCCGTGTGCGTAGCTGGCTTTTGTTGCCATTACCGCAGCCAGGGCCGATTTTACACCTTCTTCGTAATAGGTCTGCGCTGTTCCGGCGGTTATCCACCCCCTTACTCTTGCTTCAGAAATTATAAATTCCTGTTCGGCATAGGTCATCATCATGCGTGGTTCGCAGGCATCTTCGGTAACATATCGCTTGTTCAGCAGCGAGTATTTATTGGCATTGTAGTCGGCATTCATAGCCGAATAATCCATCGAAACATCAACGCCTGCGTAGGCAGCCATATCTGCTTGTGTTTTGCCGGCGGCAATCAGTGCCCCTGCCGGTTCGGCGTAATAGTATAAACGGTAGTCGTTCAGGCTTTTTAAATTGTCCATGAGTAACGAACTGATTACAGTCTTGGTTGTGAACATGTCGTTGGTGCTGTTCAGCGGATGTTTATTCAGGGTGGAATAATTGAGCCCCAAGAAACCGGTTGACTTTTCCAATAAATTACCGGCTGTCACAATTTCGGCGAAGCGGGTTTTAACATTTAATGAAGCAACCCCTTCTTTTTTGCTCAATGTCATCAGCACCTTTAATGCAAAAGCATTGGTAGCTTTTCTCCATTTTACCGGGTCGCCATTGTAAGGTGTCGGATCGCCGGTGAACGTAACGCCTTTGGCAAAATAGGCGTCGGCAGCTTTAAGTTCATCGAGTATGCCTTTAAAAATCTCTTCCTGAGTATCGTACTTCGGGCGATAGAGCCCTTCAAGCCCCTTGTTTGCCTGGCTATAAGGAATATCGCCCATGGCCATTGTGAGCTTAAAAAAAGTATAGGCCTTTGCAAAACTGGCCACCCCTTTATACGAATCTTCCATTACGTTGCCCTGGGCATATTCCAGCATTTTGTCGATGTTGGGTAAAATGGTCATGGCTCCAAAATCGCCGCTCCCTATTTTGTTGTATTGAGGTTCGTTTTGCGACATTATGGCGTAGCCAACATATTTGGGCAATGCGTTTCCTGAGATGTAAGCCATAGCATCACTGCCATATTTAAACAAGCGCAATACAATATTTGTGCATTCCATCGATGGGCTTACCTGGGTTGTAGTATCCGGGTTCGTGTTTATTTCATCAAAATTATCGCATCCTGCAAGTAGCGAAAAGATGAGGATAAACGCCGGAATTATATATTTATTGATCTTTTTCATATCTGATTTTTTAAATTTTTAGAATAACTCAAACTTGCTTTGTCATCCATGTTTTTTTAGAAAACAAGTTTCAGGTTAAAGCCAAGATAACGAAGTGACGGATCGCTGAAGTTTTCGCTGCCACCATCCGGATCGGAGTACTTAAACTGTTTGGCCCAAAGAAACATGTTTTGGCCCACAGCAGAAATGGAAGCCCCTTTCGAGTAGAATTTCGTACACAGACTCTTTGGCAAGTCGTAGGTCAACGATACTTCCCTGACTTTGAAATAGGTTGTACTGTAAGCATCAACAGGCGAAGGCGAGCCTCCCCAGGCCGTACCTTTGTGTAAGTTTTCCAAATACGTTTTGTAGGTAACAGCCACGTCGTTCGGTGCATATACCCGATTATCGCTGGTTATATTTCCATAGGTATCGTAGGTTGCCGCACCCGAAACTACCTTTACTCCTTTACCTACATAATTTTTTGTTCCGGGCTGTGTTGCATCCAGATATCTCTCGGACACAACCGATTTGGGATGAGAGCCTGCGCGCCACATGTACATTTCGGTGGTTGTTTGGGCCAGTCCGCCAACCCGGCCATCAAACGAAACAAAAAATGACCAGTTCTTATATTTAACGGTTGTATTTGCACCCCAAATCCAATCCGGATCGCCATTCCCAAATTTAGAGTCGTAAGCCGAATACAGGGGCTGACCGTTGTTGTGAATAATATTGCCCTCCGGATCGCGCTGATAATCGCGAAGGATATAATGGTCGGCCCTTTCACCTACCTTTACCCAGGGCTTGTCAACCGAATAAACCGGGTCGAGTTTAGTGTAGTACCGGGCGTAAGTCGACCAGTTGAGTGAAAGGTCCCATTGCCAGTCGTTTGTTTTAACAGGAGTTACGTTGGCCGAAACTTCAACCCCTTTCCTTGTAATCTCTTCGTCAATGTTGATGTAATTATTGTAATATCCCGATGCCGGACTTATTCCTGTTGATTTCAGGAAGTCGTACATCCTTTTGCTGTAGTAAGATACATCGAGAGAAGCCCTGTTTTTATAAAGGTTAACTGCTGTGCCAATCTCAAAGGTAGAGGCAGACTCCGGATGAACATCAACACCGTAAATAGTACCCGGTAACGAAGCCGAACTTAAACTTCCCCAGGCATTGTTGGTAATTGAATAAACCTGGTTGATGCTGTATACCCCCGCCGGGGTTTTTGAAGAGGTCCACGAGGCGCGCAGTTTCCACATCGAAAGCCAATCCATTTTTGGAAGTAACTCTGAAGCGACAAAACTTGCCGACAAGGAGGGATAAAGATAGGAGCGGGTTGATTCGGGCAAAGTAGAACTCCAGTCGTTGCGCAAAGTCCCTTCAGCATATACCAGGCTTTTCCACGAAAACGCCAAGCGTCCGTACAAACTGTTGACTTGTTGCTTCGTTCTGCTGGAAGCCACATAGGCCGGAGTAACCGAAGCTTTGAGCGAGTAGAAGGCCGGGATGGAAAGTCCGCCCTGCGTTCTCGAATCAATGCCTTCATCTTCGCGGTAATAAAGTGTCCCGCCCACAAAACCATCTACATTGAAATCTCCAATTGTTTTGTTTCCTGAAAGCAGGAAATCGGTGTTGATACTATACCCCCGCCCAAGTCCCATATTGTATGATCCTTTCGTCGATTCGCCCCAAACCTGGCTGCCATTATCGATTATGGTAGCGGTGCCGGCGCTTACAAACGAACCTTTGGAGATTTTGATCTCTTGTTTATTGCTATACGAGTCGAACCCGGTGCGGAAGGTTGCTTTAAGCCACGGCGCCACGTCGTAATTCAATGCCAGCGTACCGTTTAAAACATCCTTATTTACGCTGTGAGTCCTTTCGTACCTGTCGAAATAGGGATTGTTGTTGGTGCCGGTATAACTGCTGTTTTGAATTTCGTTTGGGACTACCCAATAATCTTTATAGTCACGGATGTCCCAGTCGGGACCCGACCAGATTAACATGGAATACATCGGGTCATATCCGGTGTAACCGCCAAAACCTATGTTGGGCGAAGTTTGCTTGTTGTACGACAAATTCGAGGTTAGGGTAAATTTGTTAACTTTCATATCCCCGCCTATGTTGTACGTAATTTTGTCGAACATGGAATTGGGGTACTGCCCCTTGTTTTTTACCCAAGTGACCGAAGAACGAAAACTGCCAGATTCGCCTTGCTGAACCACGTTGATGTTGTTATTCAAGACATATCCCTGTTCAAGGAAATTTCTGAAATTATCTTTTCCCCGTGGCAGGTAAGGCATGGCCTTCATGGTTTTCGAAATCGGGTCCCATTGGATAACTTCCTGTCCTTCCAAAGGAGGCCCCCAGGGGCCGTCGCCCGAACGCACATAAGTGTTGGTGGCTGTGTTTACCACACGCCCGTAAGTTGATTGCAATTCAGGAATGGCCAGGTAACCGGCTGTCAACATGGTTCCGCTGTTCACCGAAACAGAAAACCCTTTGTTTTTATTTCCTTTTATTGTGGTAACCATTACGGCCCCGCTCGCACCCCGATAGCCGTAAAGCGCCGATGCTGTAGCGCCTTTCAGCACGCTAATGTTCTCTATATCGTCCGAAGGCAAATCACGCAGGCTCATATTACCATAAGGCACTCCGTCGATTACCAAAAGTGGTTTCTCGCCACGGAGCAGGATGTCGGGTTCTGCCGCAAATTCAGTGCTATTTTTTATCATCAAACCGGCGACTTTCCCGGTTAACGAGGTGCTCATATCCAGTCCCTTAACCGTTTGTAAGCCCTCTCCGGATACTTTTTGCACAGCATAACCAAGAGCTTTTTCCATCCGCTTAATTCCGAGAGCTGTAACAACAACTTCATCAACGCCGAAGGTTTCCTCTGCCATTACGATATTTATTGAGCTTTTCCCTGTAACCGCAATTTCCTGAGTTTTCATGCCAACAAAGGAAAACTGCAAAATTACATTTCCTGAGATATTCAAAATCGAATAATTTCCATTGGCATCAGTAATCGCTCCGGTGGTGGTACCTTTAACCACTACAGAAACGCCCGGCAGAGGTCCGCCCATTGAATCAGTAACCTTCCCCGAAACTGTTTTTAGCTGCTGAGTGTTATTTTCGCCTGACGAATTATTATCAGAAATCACAACATAACGGTCGATAATTTTATACGACAACTGATCTTTGTCCAGAATAGTCTTCATAATCTGATCAAGCGATTCGTTTTTCACGTCAATGGTTATTCTTTTCTCTGGATTGAGCCTCGAATTGGAATAAGCGAACCGGTATTCGGTCTGTTCCTCAATCAACTGCAAAAGCTGGCCTATTGAGATGTTTTTGTAATCCAGACTTAGTTTGGTGTTCTGAGAATATGCTCCGGCAGAAACAAGCATCGTCGAAAACAAAATAAGAAAGAAAGTTAGCTTCATAATTCTAAATAATTTTCGCAACCAGACACATCCTCCCCTGGTTGGAATTTGATCCATTTTTTTCATAAATTTGATCGATTTTAAAGTTTATAAAAATCACTATTGGAAGGAAAGCAGGATCGTGCCAACAATTGCTGCTTCCTTCTTTTTTATTCCCTCTTGATTATATATTCCCCGCCGTTTTGCTCTACTTTTATACCAATTGCCTCATCCACAATTTGAAACAGGCGCATTATAGATTCTCCTTTTTTAAGATTCACCGTCAGGGTCTCGTTGGTAAATGCATCCAGGTTATAATTAATTTTCACGTTATACCATCGCTCTACTTTCCGGAAAACCTGATCGAAAGGTTCGTTTTTAAAATAAAGCTCACCATTCCTCCACCTTAAGGAATTATCGGAACCCATCTGTGAAATGTGAATTGATTTTTCGGTTAGGTTGATTGTAGCTTCCTCTCCCGGCTTCATTCGTAGCTTTTGTTTTTTCATGTTTTCAGGAAAGTAACTGATTTCTACTACGCCCTCCTTCAGGAAAGCTGATGCATTTGGTTCGTCATCGTAAGCTGAAACAGTAAATTCTGTCCCGACAGCCTTCACCTGAAATCCTTTGGCATAAACAGTAAAAGGATATTCTTTCTTCTTCGCGACTTTAAAAAAAGCTTCCCCTTTTAATTTCAACGATCGGTTTGTCGCATTATAGTCTGTGGAATATTCCAGCTTCGAATCTACATTTAGCCAAACTTCTGAACTATCGGGCAAAAACACATGAGTGAGTTCGCCTTTTGCTGTTGCTAACATCATTACCGACGAATTGTGTTGGCGGTTCAACATCAACCAAACGCTTAAAATTAAGAGAGGTAGTAACAGAATTGCCGCAACTTTCTCAACTATTCCAATAAAATGCCTGATTTGACGTGTTTTTGATTGACGAATGTACTGTTTGATCCTGCCGCGGATTCCATCGAACGAAATATCCACTTCCACATTGTCGGCCAATTCCCAGTTGCTCGAAAACCATGCTTCAGCTTGTGAATCCGATCTAGCTTGCACCAACCAGTTTTCGATGCTGCCGATTTCTTCAGCTCCTAAGTATTGATTGCAGTACAATCGGTCGAGCTTTTCTTTGATATGTTCAGGTATAACCATTGCTGAAATATGTTTTCAGTTAGTTATATGCGTAAGTTGTTCTCTTCCGTGATCTGGATTAAACTATTTTTCAATTTTTTCTGAGACGGAAAGGATTTCGAGTGGATAACAATTAAATAAAATCCTATAAATGAACCAAAAACATAAATTTACTGAGCCAGATTTTTTCGGCGGAATGGGAGAAAAATTAGCAGCAATGACATTTTCCTTCTCAGATTTTCTTTTAAGTAAGCGAGGGCTTTACGTATTTGTGAGTCAACGGTGTTTTCACTAATGCCCAGTTGCGAGGCAATTTCTTTGTAGCTCAACCCTTCGTTTCGGCTTAAAACATAAATTTCGCGCCTCTTTTCAGGCATCGAGCTAACCAATTGTTCAACAACCGATTTTAATTCATTATATTCAAGCTGCCGATTTGTAGTTTCGCTTGATTCGTTTAGTGAAAAGCTTAATTCTTCGAGATATTTTCTCCTTACCAGAAGCTTACGCAAATGGCCAAATATTTCGTTGCGGGCCATGGTGTATAACAAGGCATTCAACGATTTCGCGGGGTCAAGTTGTTCCCGGTTGATCCAAAGCCTTACAAATATCTCCTGAACCATACTTTCTGCGTCTTCACCAACAGGTAAACTACGCCGAATAAATTCATACAACTTCCCTTTGTATCGGTAAAATACAAGTTCAAATGCTACCTCATCACCTTTTCGGATTTGAAGAAGTAAATCCTCATCTTTATTTAAGCGAATTGAATTCAACTAAATACATATATACCGACAAATATAAAGATCAAAAGATACCTGTATAATTCAACTATTAAAAATTTACAAACATGAAATATATTTTACCATTGTACTGGATGCCATGAAAATATTAGTCATTTGAAACTACTAACCCAATTTCGATATAGACTTGAATACAAAACAATCAATAATAAACAGATTAATAAGATCATACAATATTGTGTACATAATCTCTACCGAAGTTTCTTATTGAAGATAAGGTTTAAATTTAGTCAATGGTTCCGTTAGAAACATGTATTCCGTTCAGTAACCTTCAGTGCAAATTCCGGTCAAAGTGACCACCCTGTGCCGATTTAAATTGATAATGTGTTGCCGATTTTAATTGACCACCTAAAAAGAGCCATCTAAAAACTACTTTTTTTTCAATGTCGTAATTGATAATCAAAAATGTAAAATTATTCTTTATTGATGCTCGTCTTCTTTCTCATTGACTCGTCATATAG
>JAJZSZ010000008.1 GCA_021849365.1 Bacteroidota bacterium
AAAAGTGCATGTGCAAGTGCCACTCCGGATAATCGTTTCCATCGGTTGGAGCTTGGTGAAGCCCGGCTGAATAAGCGAAAGATACTTCGAAGAGGTTATCGTATTTCACAGTCAGCTGTTTGTAAATATCGGCTAAAGCAGTGCGCTCTTCTTCAGTCAACTGTAAAATATTCTGAACGGGGCGACGGCTGACAATCATGGTTTCGAAAGGCCACACTGCCCAGAATGGAACAAGCGCCACGAAATGATCATTTTCAACAACCAAGCGATCCTTTTTGGTCAATTCAGCTTTCAGGTAATCACTTAAAAGAGTAATACCGTGCTTCTCGAAATATTCTTTTTGCGTTTTCGATTCCTTGGCTGGCTCAGTTGGAACCGACGACGACGACCAGATTTGTCCGTGCGGGTGGGGATTTGAACAACCCATGATCGCACCTTTATTTTCGAAAATCTGCACATAGTTGATCATCGGATTGCTGCCCAGTTCTTCAAACTGTTCACACCAAACATCAACCACATTCCGAATATCTTCAACTTCCATTTCAGGGATAGTAAGGCTATGGTCTTCACTAAAACAAATTACCTTGCAAATTCCACTTTCGCTTTTAGCCTGAAACAGGTTTCCTTCATCGACATTGCCGTCAGGAGTATCGGTTAACAAAGCACTAAAATCGTTGGTAAATACGAAAGTTCCTTTGTACTGCGGATTGAACTTCCCTCCTGCCCTTTCATTTCCGGCGCATAAATAACAGGTTGGATCGTATTTGGGACGTTCGTCGCCTGCAGTTTTCTCAACCTGCCCTTGCCATGGGCGTTTAGCACGATGTGGTGAAACTAAAATCCAGTCTCCTGTAAGCGGATTTAATCGTCTGTGCGGATAATCTTCAATATTAAAATTACTCATAA
Organism: Bacteroidota bacterium; assembly: GCA_021849365.1. Taxonomy (GTDB): domain Bacteria; phylum Bacteroidota; class Bacteroidia; order Bacteroidales; family Prolixibacteraceae; genus Aquipluma. The sequence goes on from JAJZSZ010000008.1 coordinate 907, forward strand.
ATTATACTTTTCTAACTGGTAGGTACTGGTGGGTAAAAATATACATTTCTATCATTCAGTACAAACAGATTTTGTGTTTAGAAACATATCAAAGCGAGTTTCGCTGAATGAGAGCCGAGTGGTTCCTGATCTTCTCAGCGCTTCGTTCCTGAATCATCCGGGCCAGTGTTTGCCCCATCAGCTGGAAGTCGGTTGAAATAGTAGTAATTCCTCCGGCAACAACCTCTTTCAGTACAGTGTCGTTAAACGAAACGATGCCAACATCTTTACCCAGTTGCAGATTCTTTTCGGCAGCCATTTTCACCAGTCGCACCAGATTACGGTCTGATGGCACGAAATAAACTTCTCCGGCTTTCATTTCCTTATTTGTCAGGTTACGGATGATCTCTGATTTAAAACCCTTCTCTTTGCAAAACCGCTGAAATCCAATCATTCGTCCTTCCGGCTCTTTGCCTCCCGGGAAAATCATGATTAATTCATTGTATTTCCGAAGCAAATCATACCCTTCAATCAGCGAGTCGTAAACATCTTTTTCGAAATCCTGGTAAACAACCGGGTAATCAGTGAGGTCCTCTTTCAGGCGATCTAAAATGTACACTTTATCTTTGGGAAGCTTGCCAATAACATCAACCGTATCGTCGAAAGTAGCTGGCATAATTACATACGAAGTGTATTTGCCGTTACTTTCAGCTATAAGGTTTTTAAAAACCTGGTAATTGAAATGATGAAAATAAATATCGACATTCGATTTATTGTCGAGACTGTTCAGGAACGATGTATATAAATCTTCCTTGAACGTATTTAGTTCGTCGAATAGCAGGAATATCTTCTGATCGACATTAATCTCGACGCTATTGATGTAATAGCCCTTCCCCGGAATAGAATTGATAATTCCTTTAGCTTTCAGTTCGTTAAAAGCAACCATCACGGTATCGCGCGACAACTCGAATTCGGTACAAATCTGATTTAATGAGGGAATCTTATCTCCAAGTTTCAGTTCCCCGCTTGAAATAGCAGCGTAAATTGAATTAATAATCTGACGGTATTTCGGAACTCCTAACGAATCGTCTATCTGGATATTCTTCACGCGAGTGGGTTTTGTTTGGGTTAATCGATTTCAAAAGTAAAAATAAATCGCAATAATTTATACAACCAGTACCCACCAGTCTGAACGAAAAAATTAAATTTGTATGCCTGTTAAAACAGTATTAAGTTTCAATTGGCAGTTTTTCAACCCGAAACTTTTAACAAGTAACAGTTCAATAACTAAAAATATCTAAACATGAAAATTACTAAATCACTCTTTGGAACGACCAAAGAAGGAATCGAAATCGATCTTTTTACCCTGGTGAACGAAAATCAGGTCACAGTAAAAATTACCAATCTTGGTGGAATTATCACGGCTATTGAAACACCTGATAAAAACGGCACCATTACCAATATTGCCTGCGGATTCGAAAAACTGGAAACCTATCTGAGCGATGAATACCTTGGAAGCTACCCCTATTTTGGTTGCATGTGCGGACGTGTTTGTAACCGCATTGGCGAAGGTAAATTCACGCTTGAAGGCAAAAACTATACTTTAGCTGTAAACAACGGGCCAAACCATTTGCATGGCGGATTAATTGGTTTCGATCGTAAAGTATTTTCTGCAGAAATCGTGGAAGGAAACGATAGTGTTGGAGTAAAACTCAGTTACCTGAGTCCTGACATGGAAGAAGGATATCCCGGGAACTTAAAAGTTTCGTGCACCTATACCCTGAACAACAATAACGAACTTGCCCTGGAATATGGCGCTGAGACTGACCAGACAACCATTGTCAACCTGACAAACCACACCTATTTCAACCTGACTGGCGGGAAAGATCAGATTTTGGATCATGAACTGCAGCTGACTGCCAAATTGTTCACCGAATCAGTTGATATGATTCCTACCGGCAATATCGTTCCCGTTGAGCATACCCCATTTAATTTTCTGAATAAAAAGAAATTGTGCAAAGACATTGAAGTCCTTGAAACTGGGTATGATCTGAATTTTGTACTCGATAATCCGGATGGAAAATTAGTTTATGCCGGATGCCTGAGCGAATCAACCTCAGGAAGATCGGTTGACGTTTATACCACTCAACCGGGAATTCAGCTTTATACGGGCTACTGGATTCCTGATCTGATCATTAATGGCAAACGACAATTCGGAAGTTATTCGGGAGTAGCATTGGAAACACAACATTACCCCGATTCGGTAAACAAACCTCAGTTCCCGTCAGTGGTTTTAGCTCCGGGGCAAAAATTCAGTGAGAAAACCATTTACAAATTCGGAACAAAATAATCCAAAGGGCTTCGGCCCTTTTTTTATGACGCTCACAAAGAAAATTCGTACTTTTGGTTTTGTTAGCCTTTAAAACTTAGAATTCTATGCGAACAATCATCGAACTTTTTGAGACCAGTGTAGACAAATTCGCCAACAATATTTACCTGTGGGAAAAGCAAAACGGGAAATACGAAGGAACCACATACAGCCAAACCCGCGATTTAGTTCTGCAATTTGGTGCCGGACTGATGGCCCTTGGCCTTCAAAAGGGTGATCGTGTAGGACTTATTGCTGAAGGACGAAATGCCTGGATCATTTCCGAACTTGGAATTTTGTATGCCGGGGGAATCAATGTTCCGCTTTCGATAAAACTGGAGTCGGGCAACGAACTTAAATTCCGTTTGGCACATTCAGGAAGTAAAATGATAATTGTTTCGCGCGGACAAGCCGCCAAAGTGGAAGAAATCAGGGAACAGCTGCCCGATCTGGAAAAGATAATTTATCTGGATGCTAAGGAAAATGCCGGCCCAAACGATATTTCCTACGAACAGGTTTTGGCTATGGGTAAAGAATTTCTTAGCAGCAATTCTTTGGAATTCGAAGCAGTTTACAAAACCATTCAGCCCGACGATGTCGCCAATATTTCATATACTTCAGGAACTACTGCCGACCCGAAAGGGATTATGCTTACCCACTTGAACTATGCAGCCAATGTGGCACAATCGGCTACCCTTTTAAAAATTGGTGAAGACTGGAAAACACTGGCTTTCCTTCCGTGGGACCATTCGTTTGCACACACTGCCTGCTTGTATTGTTTCATGTATTACGGGGCCAGTGTGGCGTCGCCCGAAATTGGGAAAACCTCTATGGAAACACTCAAGAATATCCCGAAAAACATCAAGGAAATTCAACCTAATCTATTGATGAGTGTTCCTGCTGTGGCAAAAAACTTCAGGAAAGGAATTGAAACAAACATCAGGGCTAAAGGTCCGACCGCAGAGAAGATGTTTGACCATGCTCTTAAAATTGCATATATATACAACGGGAATGGCTGGAATCGGGGCAAAGGATTACGGGCAATTTATAAGCCGCTGCTTTCGTTTTACGATAAAATTTTGTTCTCGAAAATTCGTGAAGGGTTTGGTGGAAAACTTGAAATGTTTATTGGAGGAGGCGCCCTGCTCGATATCGAACTCCAGCGTTTCTTTTACGCTGTTGGAATGCCGATGTGCCAGGGATACGGCCTTTCTGAAGCTTCTCCGGTTATCTCGTCGAATGTACTTAAGGCCGTAAAGTTTGGTTCATCGGGCAAACTGGTTAAACCACTCGAACTGAAGATTTGCGACAATGATGGCAATGAACTTCCGCAAGGTGAGAAAGGTGAAATCGTTATTAAAGGCGACAATGTAATGAAAGGCTACTGGAACAACCCCAAAGCCTCGGCCGAAACGGTGAAGGATGGATGGCTTTATACAGGCGATATGGGTTACATGGACAAAGATGGTTTTCTGTATGTGCTTGGCCGGTTCAAAAGTTTGCTGATTGGCAGCGACGGAGAGAAATTCAGTCCCGAAGGAATTGAAGAAGCGCTTGTAGATCAGTCGCCGTTTATCGACCAATGTATGTTATACAATAATCAAAATCCATATACCTCAGGAATGATTGTACCCAACATTCCAGCTATAAACCGGGAAGTTGAAAAGCATGGCTTCAAGCCTGGCACTGAAGAAGCATATACTGAAGCACTGAAAATCATTCAACGAGAAGTCGATGCCTACAAATCGGGTGGCAAATTTGCCGAATCGTTTCCTGAAAGATGGCTACCTGCAACCATAGCCGTTTTGCCTGAAGCATTCACCGAGCAAAACCATTTGCTCAATTCGACTATGAAAATGGTTCGGGGAAAAATTACCGAATACTTTAAAGACGAACTGGAGTTTTTATATACTCCTGAAGCGAAAAATATTATTAATCAGCGCAACATTGAAGCTTTAAAGAAGTGGAAGAATGGGTAAATGATAATTACCTAAAGCATAATAGTTTGATTGAACAAACTGATTTATATTTAAAAAATTAACCATTGAATCATAAAACATTCTCAGCAATGAAACACTTTTCCATACTTCTGGTAGTACTTATGACATTCCCGGTAGTGCATTCTTCTGCACAGAAAATTGGCGGATTTGGCACAGAGCTTTCTGTATTAAGTTTAAAAATGAATTATCGGACCTGGGTTTCCAAAACTACCGGGTTTGAGCTAATGGGTGGAGTGGCATCAGAATTAGATGACATTAATCCAAATGATTTTGAGGCTGGTTTTAAATTTTTACATGCTTTGATGTATGAACGCACTCAACGCACATACATTGGAGTTGTTGGAAAATATAAATGGCTTAATTTGACCAATGAAAATGCAAGAACAAGTTTACCTATTCCCGGAGTAATTGTTGGTAAGGAATGGTACAGCAAACGTATAAAACGTAAAGGATTTGCAGTTGAGTTAGGATATCAGTTTGGATCAAAGGAATATGAGATTTTAAGCCCGGATAACCATAATTTTATCAGCAAGGAGAAGTTTGAAGAATTTCCTTTAATTTTGAATCTGCGGTATTCATTTTATACCAAAAGAGGACGTTAAGTTTGATGATATTACATGAACATTTCATCGAATTGTTTTATCAGGTGATAATTCTACCTATCAGAACCCTGATGACCCGACAAATTTCAAACATGTTCAAATCTTCAATTATTCAATCTGAAGCAGACTTCGATACTTACTTATCAGATTTAAGCTATTTTTGTGACGAAATTTGATTTTTCATGCAATACTGGCAAAAACAGTCAAGTAAAAGTAAAAACCATTTTTTGAAAAGATGCCGGAATTTTGCATAATGAAGCGTTTTTTTATCCCTAAAAAATCATTTTTTAAGGGAATAATGTCGTTTTTTAGACCAATAAACTGACTTTTCAGAGAAGAAAATAAACATTTAAAAGAGATAAATACGAAATTCATCCCGAAAACGAAGAAATATCATAAGATAAAGTAATTTTTCAGATCAGGATTTGATCATTTCAGATGGGAAAAACACTTTTTAATATCTACAATGTAAGAATATTGGGCAAGATTGTAAAAATACAGATGAATAAAATAAGTTTTCAGGGATAAAAAATCATTTTTCAATATGATAGAGTTCCATTTTAAAGGATGAAAGTAGCATTATAGGGAAAGTAAAAAAGATTTTGAGTGTGCAAATTGTAATTTCAGGGAAAAATAATAATTCTTACACAGTGTACCCTTATGTAAACACAGAGTTACACAATGTAAACAAATAACTGCATTTTAATGAAGACAACCGATGAACTTGATCTAATTATAGAACCTGGAAGGATTGAAAAAAACTACTGGAGCGATTTGTGGCGCTACCGCGAGTTGTTTTACATACTTGCCTGGCGCGATTTTAAAGTTCGCTATAAACAAACGGTAATTGGAGTTGCCTGGAGTGTTCTGCGTCCGCTGCTCACCATGGTTGTTATTGTTGTTGTATTTAGTAAACTGGCAAAGTTACCCACCGAAGGAAATGCACCCTATGCCATTATGGCCCTGGCCGGTCTTCTTCCCTGGCAATTCTTTTCGAACGCCTTGAGCGAAAGCAGTAACAGTTTAATTTCGAATACAAATTTATTTACAAAAGTTTATTTCCCTCGTATTTTGATCCCGGCAAGTTCGATTGTACTTGGATTTGTCGATTTTCTGATCACATTCGCAATGTTGCTGGCGATTATGATTCCGTACCATTTTGTACCCAGCATGAATATGATTTTTCTGCCCTTTTTCTTTATACTTACTTTTCTGGCATCGTTTGGCTTTGGTCTTTTAATGTCAACACTTAACCTGAAATACCGTGACTTTCGATTCATTGTACCTTTCGTCGTTCAGTTTGGGATGTACATTTCACCGGTAGCTTTTAGCAGCGCTATTGTTCCACAGAAGTATCAGCTCCTATATTCGCTAAACCCTATGGTTGGTGTAATTGACGGATTCCGTTGGTGCATTATTGGCGGTGAAGTCCCGTTAAATCTAACAAGTTTGCTCATTTCAACTGTTGTAATTATTGGTTTCACCATGTTGGGCATTCGCTATTTCCGGAAAACAGAAAAGATGCTGGCCGACTACGCTTAGGTACACAGTGTTACTCAGTGATTGCACAGTGTTACACAGTGAAAAATTTTTAAACGATGGAAATAAACCAGATAACTCACAAGATACTTGATTCAGCCTGTAAGGTTCGTACGGCATTGGAACCGGGGATGCTGGAGTCGGCTTATAAAACATGTTTGACCTATGAGCTTCGGAAGAAAGAAAAATCAATTATCATACTCACCCCATGTTGCCTAAAGGCAACTTTCCCCCTCACTACAGGTAGAGAGGAGAAGAGTGAGCCAAGCGAGCTCGGGGTGAGTCAAAAAAAACAGAATGTAACATTTTTGTTTTATTCTTAATTATCTTCGCTTCGGTGAAAAGAAAGTAGGACTATTGATCAATATTTTAATGTCAAGAGTCTGAAGAACGGAATCAAACGGTTTGTATTATAATCCTAATCGTTACACAGTGTCACACGGAGTAAAATTATAAGAATAAAATTAAACTATTACACAGTGTAACTCTGCGTTACCTCAGTGGTACTCTGTGAAACTAGAAAATATGGAACCAATTATAAAAGTAGAAAACCTCGGGAAATCATATATCATCGGGCACCAGCGCGAAAGCTATGTGGCCCTGCGCGATGTGTTGGCTAACAAAGCCCGTCAGGTTGTATCCAAAACCAAAAACCTCTTATCGGGCGGACAACTCATTGCCGGCAACGAACTGGAAGAATTCTGGGCACTGAAAGACATTAATTTTGAAGTGCAGCAAGGCGACCGGGTTGGCATTATTGGCCGCAATGGCGCCGGGAAAAGCACTTTATTGAAAGTATTAAGCCGCATTACCGAGCCAACAACGGGAAGCATCCGGTTAAGAGGCCGGGTTGCCAGTTTATTGGAAGTTGGAACAGGGTTTCACCCCGAATTGAGTGGCCGCGAAAACATTTACTTAAATGGAGCTATTCTGGGGATGAGCCGTGCCGAGGTAAAAAAGAAATTTGACGAGATTGTTGACTTTGCAGGCGTAGAAAAGTTTTTAGACACACCCGTTAAACGATACAGCAGCGGCATGTATGTGCGCTTAGCCTTTGCCGTAGCCGCTCACCTTGAACCCGAAATATTGATTGTTGACGAAGTTTTGGCCGTAGGCGACGCCGAATTCCAGAAAAAATGTCTGGGAAAAATGGAGGATGTGAGCAAGAATCATGGCAGAACGGTGTTGTTTGTGAGCCATAATATGGGGGCGATTGCACAATTATGCGATAATGGAATTGTTCTCCAGAATGGGGGAATGTTAATTCATGGGAAAATTGATTATTGCATTAAGAAATATCTTGATCAAAGAATAAATACGGGTAACTATATCAATAATGATCCCCAAAAAACAAATAAGTCTGCTTCTTTTAAGGAAATTAAGCTTCTCGATATTGATAATAATGAACGTAATGATTTCTTCTACGATGAGCCAATCTTTATTCATTTCGAAATTGCGACATCTACTGATACTTCCAAGATTAATCTATTTTGCATGATATTAGATAAAAGTCTTAAACGAATATTTGCTGCTGAAAGTAATGGAATAAAAAACAGAATGACTTTAAAAATAAATCCACATTTCCTTGTTCGTGGTGAATATTCACTACACATGTTTTTACACATTCCTCAAGTCTGCCAAATAGATGTTGCTGAAAATGTTTGTAACTTTCACATAATTGATAATGGATCTTCATTTTTAATACATGGCGATTATGATTATGGATCGGTATTTGGTAATTGTATTTGGGTATAGTATTAAACTTATCGACATTTCACATAAATAATAAAGATCGTATGGATATTGATTTAGAAACAATACTTGTAGCTGGGAAAAAACCCTCAAGACTTGAAAACTCAACCCCTTGGATTGGACACATTCCATTTGCATTTTTTATAACTAAGGTTATAAAACCAAAAATCATTGTTGAACTCGGAACTCATATGGGTAATTCTTTTTGTTCTTTTGTTCAAGCAGTTGATGAACTCTCACTAAATACAAAATGTTTTGCCATTGATACTTGGGTGGGGGATCCTCATGCTGGATATTATGGAGAATCAGTATATTTAGATCTTCATAACTATATTAAAGCTAATTATGGAGATAATGTTAAAATGATTAGAAAAACCTTCGATGAAGCCGTTGTTAATTTTGAAAATGATACTATTGACATATTACACATTGATGGATTACATACATATGAGGCAGTAAAGCATGATTTTGAAACATGGAAAAATAAAATAAGCGAAAATGGTATTGTTTTATTTCATGATATCAATGTATTTGCCGATGGATTTGGTGTTCATAGATTTTGGAACGAAATAAAAACAGATTATCCAAATATTGAATTCAAACATTCTAATGGACTTGGAATTCTTGCATATGGTAAAAAAGCCAAAATTGAGCTAATCCAATTCTTTGAAAAATTTAATTCTGATCCTGACTACGTGAGATTATTTGAGATGTTTGGAGAAAATGTAAATAATTTACATTCATTAAAATTTCTAAATGTTAAGTTTCAAAGTGAAGTTGATAATATCAAGTCTTCATGGAGGTATAGGATTGGATCATATGTTTTAACACCATTTTCCTTTATCAAGAAAATTATTAAAAATTTCTAAAATTGAGTTCTTTATAATTATTAATTATGATTTCAATAATTATTTGTACGGCTCAATTAAAGAAAATAGACGAAATTCAAAGAAATATTTCGGAAACGATCGGCGTTAAGCATGAACTTATAATTATTGACAATAGTCAATCACAATACAATATTTTTCAAGCTTATAATATTGGTGTAAAAAGAAGTAATTTTGAGATTTTGTGTTTTATGCATGACGATATTATTTATCATGGCATAAACTGGGGAGAGGCAGTTTTATCCCATTTCCATGAAAAAAATACAGGGATGATAGGAATTGGAGGTACACGTTTCTTAAATAGTATACCAACTATTTGGTGGGCAGGAGGAGAGAGATTTTCAAACACACATGATAGCACTATTTGCATTAATTGCATTCAAACAAACAGAGAAAATCCTAATATAAGCAATTATACTTTTATTAATCCCGAAAAAGCTGTTAGGACAAAAGTTGTAGTTTTGGATGGATTGTGGTTTTGCATTCGAAAAAGTCTTTTCGAAAAAATACGATTTGACGAAATCAATTATACCGGATTTCATTTCTATGACCTAGATATCTGCATGCAAATAAACCAGCTTAAGCTCTCGATTTATTGTATTTACGACATCCAAATAGAACATATATCATCAAGTAAGCATGACCTATTCTGGATTCAGAATTGCGAGATCTTTTATCGAAAATGGAAATCACATTTGCCAATATCTCACACTGAACTGACTTTAGATCAAATCATCAAGATCGAGTATGACTCATTTAGAAATACTTATCAAATTTACAGGATGCAAAATCTTCGCTTTCCAAGAATGAAGTTCATACGAAACATTCATATAACTAATTTTTTAACTTTTCATTTTAAACATCTTATTTTTAGAATAAAAAGAAATAGATTAAATATGTCCCAATCTCCAACCTTTGAAAAAGAAGATTGAACTAATAGATATCAAAATGAAGATAGCTGTTTTATATATCTGTACCGGGAAATACGATATTTTTTGGAAGGGCTTTTATCAGACTTCGGAGAAATATTTTTTAACGAACCATGAAAAACATTATTTCGTTTTCACTGATAGTACCTCCATAAGTGATGACCATTCACGTATACATAAAATACATCAAGTCAGTTTAGGATGGCCTTATAATACCTTGATGCGTTTCAAATTTTTCCAAAGTATCGAGAATGAACTTAAAGAGTTTGATTACATCTACTTTTTTAATTCAAATATGCGATTTTTATCTAACGTCGGCGAAGAAGTTTTTCCATCTGAAGAAGAGGATGGATTGCTGGCAGTTCTACATCCAGGGTACTTCAATAAAACTGAGAAAGATTTCCCTTATGAACGTAGTAAACGTTCGTTGGCCTGCATTAGAAAAGGAGAAGGGAAACATTATTACATGGGTGGATTTAACGGAGGAATAGCAAAAGACTTCCTAAACCTCATAAATAAGTTGAGCCAAAACATCGAGACAGACTTATCCAATAATATTATTGCAGTTTGGCATGATGAATCACATTTAAATGCTTATTTATTGAATAAAAAGAACCGAATTCTTTCACCTGCATATGGATTTGGTGAAGGATGGCCACTACCGTTTGAACCTAAAATCATCGTTCTAGACAAAAATAAATTTGGAGGACATCATTTTTTAAGAGAAACCCCTCCTCAAAAAACAGGAATAGTAAGAAAAGTCAAAAGATGGCTTTACCAGAAAGTTAAAGGAAACTAAGTTTGAAGTACTAAATAACTACAAGCTAAATCTAAAATAATAAATAAACTTATTACATGATCATCGTTAAGCTACGGGGAGGTCTTGGCAATCAAATGTTTCAATATGCATTGGGGCGTAGGTTGGCGCTATTGAATCAAGTTGATTTAAAACTGGATTTAACTGAACTTCTGGATCGAACACCAAAAGCTAACGTTACCTTTAGAGATTATGAATTGGGTGTTTTTCAAATAAATTCGGAGATTGCAAAGGAAAAAGAAGTCAGGTTATTCTATCATAACGATATTATTTCTAAAATAAAAAGGTTAATAATTTCGACAAAACTGTTGACTGAAAAGAGTCTGAATTTTGACCCTAACATTCTAGATTCAGGAAATCAGGTTTATCTAAGTGGTTATTGGCAATGTGAAAAATACTTTGAACCCATCAGAAATGTGCTGTTATCTGATTTCACCCTCAGGCAATCTTCTTTAGATAAGCTAACTACTGACGAACGAATAAGAAACATTAAGAACCAGATTAAAACAACTTCCTCTGTTTCGGTTCACTTTCGACGGGGGGATTATGTCTCCGATTTGGTAACGAATCATTTTCATGGTACTTGTTCGATGAGTTATTATCAGAATGCAATCGAAAGAATTGCGGTAGAAATAGCAAATCCTCATTTCTTTTTGTTTACAGATGATCCGGACTGGGTAATTAACCAGAAAATAATCGAGAGTTTTTCTACTACTTTGGTTCTAACATCAAATATGCATCTGGACATGTACCTGATGAGTTTGTGCAAACACAATATTATTGCAAACAGTAGTTTTAGCTGGTGGGGCGCTTGGCTCAACCAAAACGAAAAGAAACTGGTGATAGCGCCTAAAAAATGGTTTGCTGATTCTAATATGAATGATCAAACAATAGATCTAATTCCAGAAAAATGGATAAGAATATAAATCCAAAAGTATCGGTACTTATGCCTGTTTATAATTGCAGGCCATTTATTGAAGAAAGTGTAAATAGCATACTTAATCAAACATTCACCGATTTTGAGTTTATTATTATAGATGATTGTTCTGTAGATGGCACTTTTGAATATTTGCAAACATTAACCGATCCAAGAATTAAATTAGTTCGAAATGAAAAGAATTCTGGCATCGCAATCAGCCTAAATTTGGGTATAGAAATGGCGAAAGGAATTTATATTGCCAGAATGGATGGAGATGATATATCTTTTCCTGATAGATTTGCAAAACAGGTAATGTTTATGGATGAACATCCCGAAATTATCCTTTGCGGAGGAGGATATCAATCAATTGGATCTTCAAACTTTATATTTATTCCTAAGTCTTCTCATGATGACATCATATTATATTTGATGAACTATTCTCCTATTGCTCATCCAACTGTTTTTTTTAGAACTAAAATACTCAAAAATAACAACATAAGGTATCAACCAGAATATGTGCCAGCTGAAGACTATAAAATGTGGACAGTCCTTTCTGAATATGGTAAGTTTGCAAATCTTACTGATATTCTATTATACTATAGGGTACATAAAAATCAAATCAGTAGCACTAAAATAAATACTCAAAGTGAAATTGCCAATTCTATTGCATTCGATTACATAATGAACTTTTGCAAAGAGGATGATAAAACAGATTTCTTTTGCAGAAAAAAAATCAAATCTCTTGAAGATTTGAAAAAATATGAAGAAGTCGAGGCTACTATAAAGCAAACTTTAATCGAAAAAAGAATACATGTAAATAACATTTTTTTTCTGGAAAGGAAAAAACAATATTTAATAGCTAGTTTGCTTCAGAACAGATATAATATTGTACAAGCAATAAAAGATTTAAGAATATTAACAAAACGTTGGCGCGTATTAGGTCCTTTATTTGTATTTAAGCATTTATTTAAATGCCTAATATTTTATAAGGTCAAGTAATGCTAACTGTATTTCTCATTGTTTTTAAACATCAATAATCTGAACAACAATCATTTGCTAAAGCGAAGAATGAAGGTTTTATTACTAAATACTTATGATTCTGATGGTGGAGCTGCAATTGCAACTGCACGCTTGGCTGAAGCACTTTCTGGATCGGGAATTGATGTCAAATTAGGAGTAAAACGCAAAAACACAACAAAAAATATTGTTTTTCAGGTTCCTCACAAAAAAGCAAATTTGTTCTTTCAGTATACTCGTTTAATACAAAAGATTATTCTAAAAATAAATCAAAAAATTCTTCACGTATCACTTTTTAAGACAACAAACCCAATTTATCATTCGCAAAATAAGGGATCGTTTATTGATGTTCAGTTTATTAATAGTTCTGACTTTGATTTGGTTCATCTTCATTGGATAAATGATGATATGATTTCGATAGAAGATATTGCAAAAATTACGAAACCAATTCTCTGGACGATGCATGATTCCTGGGTATTTTGTGGTGCAGAACACCATCCTAATATCTGGGAAAATGATTCGCGCTACAAGGATGGATACACCAAAATAACCAGACCCATGACAACCAAAGGTCCTGATATTTGCAGATATACTTGGGAGCGAAAAAAGAAGTACTTAAAAAATAAACAGATTACGTTTATTTCACCAAGTACATTTGAAAAAGAACTGATGAAAGAAAGTGCATTATTCTCTGGTTCATCCTGCATTGTTATTCCGAATATAACACCATCTGTAATCTTTCATCCTCAAAACAAGAAATCGATTCGCGAACTTCTTAATTTACCAGCTGATAAAAAGATAATAGGCTTTGGAGCTGCCTATGAAATATCAAATATAAAATCGAACAAAGGTGGACATTTTCTGATTGAAGCTCTTAATAAAATAAACCACCCGGAAGATTATTTATTATTGATTTTTGGGCCAGCAAACAATGAGTTTCTGAGAGAAATAAAAATACCAGTGTTTTTTGCAGGATTCATTGAAAATCAAAATATACTTGCAACACTTTATAATGCCTGTGATGTTTTTGTATGCCCATCTGTGATAGAAAACCTACCCTTAACCTGTTTGGAATCACTCTTCTGCGGAATTCCTACAGCAGCTTTTAATACCGGAGGTATTCCGGATGTAGTTGAACACAAAGAAACAGGTTATTTAGCCCCTTTATTTGATACAGAAGAACTCTATAAAGGAATACTTTATTGCCTTGACAATCAAGAATATCTGTCGAAGCAATCTATCATTAAAGCTAAGAATGAGTTTAATGAGTTGGAAATTTGTAAAAAACACATTGAATTGTACCGATCTGTTTTTAACAATTCATAAGATATGCATGAGATATTTAAAAAGGTTCTAATTTGTCAAGTTTTGATTAATCGATTAATAGTTGATCGAATTAAAATTCAATAAAAAATCATTTTTAAAATCGAATTAATTAAACTTGAGGCAATTTTATTTTGATTAAATCATTATTTAATTTTAGGTTTTCCGGAAAAATAGTTTCATATGAAAATAGTATATGCTGACGGACAGACTTGCAATCAATTTTGGATTTACTCAAATTTTATTGCCGATAGTATTGAGGAAAATAAAAGAATTGCAGTATGGATACCAGACATTACCCTACCATATTTCCCAGATTTTTTAAAATCAGATTTTATTTATTTCCCATTCTATTCGGAAAATTTAATTAAAATATTTGGATATGAAAAGTATATAAAAATCATTAGGCGCTTTTTTGCAAATCGGATTTCACTTCCCTTTTTTACAATTCTTTTCAATAAATTCTTGGGTATAAATTTCGTTTATGCAAATACTGAATGTAAGAAGAGTAACAATCGAATTAAGCATCTAGATCATATAAAGTCAATATTTACCCCTATAAAATCATTAACTGATGAAGTTGATCATGTTTTTAATACCATAAGAAAAGAAAACGAGTTGATTATTGGAATTCATATCCGTCGTGGCGATTATAGCACCTTTCTAGATGGAAAATATTTTTATAGTTTAGGTGAATATTATACAATAATGAAGAAGCTATTGACGATATTTGCTACTCAGAAAGTTATTTTTTTTATTGCATCCAACGAAAAAATTTCTTTATCATCATTTTCAAATATCAATTGTTTTAAAATTCCAAATAGCTTTTCTATAAAAGACTTATATGGGCTAAGTATATGTGATTATATAATAGGACCACCTTCAACATTTTCAGGCTGGGCATCCTTTAGTGGCCATACACCAATATATTTTATTGAAAACATGAAAGATGAATTTTCATTAAATAGTTTTATCAATATCGAAGATATCTGGTTATAAAATCTAATAATGCCAATAACCAGATTGAGATATTAAGATTAATCAACAAAATTCATTCATATTAAAAATCGCACAAATATTTTATGCCTGGACTTTCAATAATAACGATAAACTTCAATAACCGCGCTGGACTTGAAAAAACGCTAAAAAGCGTTACTTGTCAGGCCTTCTCTGATTACGAATATATTGTTATCGACGGAGGAAGTACTGATGGAAGTTTCGAATTAATAAAGCAATACGCAGATAAAATTACCTACTGGGTCAGCGAGTCTGACAATGGAATATATAATGCTATTAATAAGGGTATTAATAAGGCCAGGGGAGAGTATTGTATGTTTCTAAATAGTGGTGATTATTTAGCTGATTCTACTTCGTTACTAAAAATCTTTAGCTATGACTTTAACGAGGAAATCATTTATTGGAATTTCTATGTACTTTATGAAAAACGTAAATGCAGAAAATTTATTCAGCCAGATGTTCCTTCAGCTGCCTTATTTTATAATGGATCACTCAATCATCAGTCATGCCTTATAAGAAGATCGTTGTTCGACAAATTTGGAATGTATGATGAGACTTATATGTTATTATCGGACACTTTATTCTTTCTAAAAACTATAATTTTTGGAGAAACAAGTACCAGACATCTAAACTTGTTTCTTACTTTTTATGATGGAAGTGGTATAAGTGCGAAAAATACAACACTGGCAAAAACAGAAAGAGAAAGAATCCAAAAAGAATTCTTCCCTGAATGGGTAAAGCCAGATTTTGAACGGCTCAAGAAATTTGAATCAACTGTTTGGATTCTTGATCGAAGTGGTTTTAACCCTTTTGTAAGATTTATATTTAAATCGTTAAATAAACTTATTTCACTATTCTACTTTAAGAATGATTCATCAAGCTATCAGTAAGACTAAGGAGTAAACAACTAATTATATTAATACTATAATGCAAAATAATAGCTTAAGACCTATATTTTCAATAGTAATACCGACTTATAACAGAGCTAGCCGATTGAGAATATGTCTGGAATCTTTAACTAAACAAATCTTTACGTCTTTTGAAGTACTAGTTTGTGATGACGGATCAACAGATAATACGAATGAGATTGTTAAGCAATTCTCCGATAAACTTAATCTTACTTACCTGTGGGAGCCAAATTCTGGTGGCCCGGCAAAACCAAGGAACAATGGGATAGATAAAGCAAAAGGAGAATGGATTTGCTTTCTCGATTCAGACGATTGGTGGTATGAAAATAAACTTAAGTTGGTTTATGAATATTCATTAAAAAATCCGCATGTCGATGTAATAAGTCATGATCTGATGTTGAATGATTTAAAATTAGGGAAAAGATACTTATTACCAAGCGGCCCTGTTGTTCCGAATTTATATATAGAACTTCTCAAATATGGCAATAGGTTTCCAAACTCGGCAAACTCAATCCGGAAATCAGCATTAGAAAAATACAACATTAGATTTAACTTAATACGTATTGAAGATTACGATTTCTGTTTACAATTAGCGTTAGTCAATTTAAATTTTGGATGCATTAATCTTCCTCTCGGAGAATATATAATAGAATCAGACAATATTTCAAATGTTGATTCGCACTTTAAAAACCTGGAAGTTCTTTTAAGAAAGCATGTTTTTGATATTCAAACATTTGAGCCAGAAAAACATCGTTTGTGGAAAGAGGTTTTTTCACGGTTTAATATTTTAAAAGGAACATCAAGCTTCAAGAAAGGAGATTATTTTAAAGCTATATTGTACTTTACGATTTCGATCAAGTCATCACCATTAAATTTTGGGAAATATTTAGTTGATCGACTCGGATTGTCATTAAAAAGAATAACTTTTCGTAATAGATAAGTAACCTGAAAATTCTGAAAGTGTAAAGCTTCTGCAGAAGTCATATTGTTTTATTTTAATCCTATATGCAAGAAAAAAAAATTTACAACTTAGTTTTTATCTCAACCTTTATTGATAGAAAAAACATAGAAAATCTGATTAACAGCATTATAGATAACAATAAAGATATTACAATATTGTTTATAATCATTAATCAGACAAAAAACAGGCTTGAGCTTCCGACCTCTTCTTTGATAGATTTTTATCAGGTAAATACAGATCGTCTCTCCCTATCAAAAGCTCGAAATGTTGGAATTGCCTATATTTTGAAAAATAATTTAACTTTTGAACATATCATGTTCCCTGATGATGATACTACATTTTCTAACATATTCTTCTCACGATACAAAGAATTTATTAAAAACGGAGTGAATTACCTGATTGACGTTTACTGTTTTGGAACTAACGAATTATTTAAACCAACAAATTTAAAAAATGAATCAATATTGAACCGAGAAAATCATTATTCAGCTATGAGCGTCAATATGATTATCGACTTTGATACTTTTAAATTGGTAGGGTTATTTGATGAAAGGTTAGGTATTGGGGCTCAATATGGTTCAGGTGAGGATGGTGACTATTTTATAAGATCATGCGATATAACAGGGAAGGGATTCATCTACCAAAAGATGATGTTTAATTTCCATCCATCATCAAGCAATAAATTTTCACAAATGAGTTTATCCCAAACAATTAATACCTATATCGCTTACGGAAATGGAGCAATTTTTGTGCTTTGCAAACATAAAATGTATCAAATGGCTTTTATGATTTGTTTTTATGCGCTTGGAGGAGCAGTTCTATCGTTATTTAGATTAGATCTCAAATTATTTGTGGCTTATGAGATTGCTTTTTTTTCAAGGCTGTCAATGTTTTTTAAATGTTTTTTAAACGCTAAAAAATATTTCACAAATGATTAAATGGATTGTCAAACGACTTAGTTATAAATCTTCTACAAAAGACAAAATTTCATTTTTTGCCATTCTTTTGTACGAATTTATATGCTTCCCATTTTTAATCGTGCTAGAGGAAATCAAAAAACTGTTCAGTTATCTCAACATTTCAAATCCAATCTATACTAAAAGGGAACCCGTGATATATAAAGAAGTTTTAGTTTGCATCCATGAATGGGCAGGCTATAAACCAATTAGAACTAAGAGAATAGGAAATGACATCAAAGAGTTTAAATGTGGACTTAACTACCAATTGTTACGGTTCCTAAATTATAAAGGTAACTATACAATGTCTATTACTCTAACTATTTCTGAGAGAATAAAATACAACTACCAATTACCCAAAAATGTAAATCATATTGATGTTTCAAACAGAGGATATGATTTCGCAGGTTTTGCAGAATTTTACAGACAGATAATTGAAAAGGATCCATTAAATAAATATGTGATTTTGACAAATTCTTCTGTGGAAAAAAGTATCGAGCCATTTCTGGACAATTTCATCAAAGCATTCGAGGAAGATGAATCAATTGGTTTTCTGGGAATTTCTTATAATACAAAAATTTATCAAACCATAATCAGGAATAATTTTAATCCGCATGTCGGCAGTTTCTTTATTATGACTACTTCGAAAATATTAAGGCAGATCGTAATGAAAAATAGAAATAAATTTCCTGGTGATGGGATTACACACAAATTATTATTAATACGAAAAGGTGAAATAAAAATGTCTTCAATAGTATTAAAACTTGGATATAAACTGGCCTTTGTTCTAAACGATGGAAAACTATATACCTTTGGGAAAGGGCACAAATTTGACAATGGCTATGCTAGATGGAAGTTACCTTATGGCGATTATAGACAAATCTGTGATAATCCAAATACAATAACACCATTAGATATCTAATTGACTTTATCTCTTTCTGTTTTCAGCTTTAAATTAAATAGTAGGTTTGGATCCAAAATATTATTATCAATCATTTAAACCAAACCCATATTTGATAAAAATAATTAGCCCATGCTTGTAACCGCGACAATCGTTATTTACCGCCCCAGAATGGATTGGTTGTTTAAAAGTATCCAATCATTCATTGCCAAGAATAATTTCAAAAAGAAACTATTTCTGATAGACAACTCCCCAAAGTCTAATAAAGAACTGGAATCTTTGGCCAACGAACAAATTGAATACCTGTTTAACAATCGTAATTTGGGCTTTGGAAGAGCGCATAATATAGGAATTAAGATGGCAATAGCCGAAGGCTCTGATTTTCATCTGATTCTAAATCCTGATGTACTGTTTGATTCTGACATATTGATTGAGTTAACGAATGTTCTTTCTAATGACGAAACCATTGGGTTAATATCGCCAAAAATAGAGTATGAAAATGGAGAAATTCAAAGGCTTTGCAAATTACTACCAAATCCCAAACATTTAATCTTTCGGCGTTTTCTAAAAAATAGTCCAAAACTTGAGAAACTTAACCAGGAACTTGAACTGCAGATGTTTGGATATGACCAAATAGCTGAGATACCCTGGTTGTCGGGGTGTTTTCTGCTCGTCAGAACTTCTTATCTTCAAAAAATCGGAGGTTTTGATGAACGCTTTTTCATGTACATGGAAGATATTGATCTCTCCAGAAGAAGTTTGAAATTGTTTCGGAATATATTTTACCCCAACGTTTCCATTCAACATTTATATGAAAAAGGTTCATATAAGTCAAAAAAACTGACATTTATCCATTTGATCTCGGCAATTAAATATTTTAGTAAATGGGGATGGATTTTTGATAGTGAAAGAAAGCAAATTAACCAACAAACATTAGAAAGATTAGGGCTCTTGGAGAAGGCAGAAAATTAAGAACCTCTCGAAAAGTGAATCTAGCGTTTGGATTTAGTAATATTTGTCGGTCTTCGAAATAAATTCAATTCTAATTATTCTGTTTATCTAAAATCTTACATTTGTTTCAAATTATACCAATTAACCATGCCTATCATTCAGCTTATTTCTTCTTTCCTCCTTGGACTAATGCTGGTATACATTTCCATACCGGTAATTGTCAGGATTTCAAAGGAAAAGCATCTGTACGACGAGCCCAACGAACGAAGGATCAATAAGGTGGTAGTCCCCAATCTGGGTGGAATAGCCATTTTCATTGGAGTTTCTATCGCAACATTACTATGCCTGCATCAGTTTGAATTTATCGAATTCAGATATATTCAGGCTTCAATGATTATTTTGTTCTTTATTGGAATAAAAGATGATATTCTGATTATTTCGCCTCGTAAAAAGTTTTTTGCTCAGGTTCT
The DNA here is from genome assembly GCA_021849365.1 of Bacteroidota bacterium. GTDB lineage: Bacteria > Bacteroidota > Bacteroidia > Bacteroidales > Prolixibacteraceae > Aquipluma. Next base: position 21,203 of record JAJZSZ010000008.1, read on the forward strand.
TTGTGCCCTGATTTTGATTATTCCCGGTGGAATTCGTTTTACCAATTTACATGGGATTCTCGGATTATACGAAATCGATTATGCTTTGAGTATTTTCATAACTTTATTGACCATAGTTTCGATAATTAATGCTACAAACCTTGTGGATGGGATTGATGGGCTGGCAGCATCTATCGGAATATTTTCATCGGTAATTTTCGGTACTAAATTTCTGGTTACTTCAAACGACGATTATGCTATTCTTTGTTGTGCATTGATTGGTAGCCTGTTTGCTTTTCTATGGTTTAACGTTAGGGGAACCACCAATAAAATCTTTCTCGGCGACACGGGGTCATTACTTTTGGGACTGCTCATCGCGGTAGAGGTTATTCAATACAATGAATTTGCCTTAACGACCACTCCCCAGGAAATAAGCTTCTCGCCAATATTTTCGTTAGCTATTCTGGCTACGCCGCTCGCTGATATGATAAGAGTTTTTACAATTCGAATTTATAATGGCAAATCACCTTTCGCTCCGGATATGAACCATATTCACCATCGGTTATTAAGACTTGGTTTTTCACATTTTAACAGTACTCTGATTATCGTATTAACCAACTGTATTATAATTACTCTCGCTTTTACATTTCGTTTTCTAAATAAACATGCGTTAATGGCACTATTAATTGTAGTCATCTTTCTACTATTACAACTTCCGGACCTTTTTTACAAAAAACAAAAGAAATAAGGAAAGCGAATATTATAGTCTTCCAATGATATCAATCCTAGCTTAAAATGCATTTGAAGTGGCCTACCTGTAAAAAATGAGATTACTCCCACATAATATGAAAAGGGCAGCCTGTCGGCTGCCCTTTTCATATTATGTGGGAGTCTCTATTCCGATCATTTCTTAATCAAAAGAGGATTGTAAGTGGTTTGTGCAGCTGGTTGAGCTTGTTGCCCACCTCCACAAAACTGATTGTAATTAGTCGAACCGTCTCTATTTCCAGCTTGCATTGCTGCTTTATAATACTCACAAGCTTCATCCTTTTTACCTAAGCTTTGTAAATTTACTCCACGTAAGTTCAATAGATTACCTTTCTTAATACCAAATGAGAATAACTTGTCAATATCATTGATACTGGCCTGAAATTGTCGTGTAAAATAATTGCTAAACGCACGGTATTCATAAACTTCCGGAAGATTTGGCTCCTTGTTAATAAATTCACTCAACAAATGGACTGCCTCATCATATTTCTGAGATTGATAACTTGCCAATGCACGATTAAACAAATCGGCATAAGGAGCAACAAGTGCCCTTGACCGCTGAAATTCCCGCCTTCTGACAATGGTAGTATCTGAAGGCAAATATTTATAAGCAGAATCGATACAAGCAGCGGCTTGTTTTAGTTCACCTAAATTATTTAGAAATTGAGTGTTCATTACCCAGGCTTTACTGTTATCCTTAACTGTTTTTAGGTAATTTTCCAATACTGACACTGCCTCTTTACTTTTTCCGGTCCGTTCCAGAATGGCACACATCATTGAAAGATTTTCAAACATAAATGGCTTATACTGAAATACTTTTTGATTATAGACCATAGCACTATCATACTTACCCTGATTGAAGTAAGACATTGCAATAAAATATTCAGGACGTGTATCATACGGACTCGAATGATCTTTCTTCAGTATTTCGATCGCTTTATCATACTTTTTCTCATTAATGAGATACCTGGCTTTTTGCGCCGCAATTGGTTCTCCAACTACATTAATATCCGGAATCCAAGGAAATCCATTCAAGAACACATCAGATGACTGAGTTAATCTTCCGGCGTTCATTTCGTCTTTTATTATTCGCTGCAATTTCAAAGACTGAAAATTGAGAATATGTATATATCCGCAGATCAACAAAGATACAACCAGGAGGACAGAAACAGTTTTATATAACATTCCTCCCCTTTTTTCAATCCACTGAAGATATGACCCAGAAAAGCGTCTTAATAGACCTTCATCTTGAGAAGTTGAATTCTCTGAAATCGATTTATTCAAGGAACCTGACATTTGCGTCAATGCTATACCGGCACCAGCATACAATGCGAATAAAGCCTGAATTTCAGGACGATCTTGCGGAAAGTTAAAAAATGCATCAAAGAAATAAGCTATCAATCCAAAAGCAGGCAAGAAAAGGTACCTCAAGTATTCACGATCTTTTTGCAAATACACTGATTTAAAGAAAATGAATAAAATGGCAATAAAGATTGCAGCGAAGAACAAGCCTCCGAATATACCAACTTCAGTAGTGGTTTCAATGAAATCGTTGTGAGCTTTATATTGGTATATATAATTCGGATTAGTTTCATTTTCCTCTTTGAGAGTAACTACTTTCCAATTGCCCACACCACAACCTAACAATGGTTCTTGTTTTATAACGTGAAAAGACCGTTCCCATGCAGACAGACGCTTATTGGAAGACGATTCCGCAGTAGAAATTGTAGATAACCGCTGTCCAATACCCACATTATAAATCCCAGCCTCTTTAGGGTAAAGTATTTTCTGCGTTGCAGTAAATACAAGAACAGCAACCAGGAGCGACCCAGCATATAATAAAATCAACCGGGTATAACTTTTATTCCTTTCATGCAGATAATTTATACCTAAATAACCGAGGTAAGCTATCGTCAGGAAAAACAAACCAAGGTAAAATGCCCGGGAACTCATGAATAAAGTGGCGAGTAACCCTGCTGCTCCCGAAAAAATAGAAAAAAAACGCTTCCATCCTGTTTCATAGGTTAACAACCACAGGGCAAATGGAAGCTTCACGAAGATGGATGCTGCCAAAATATTTTTATTGGAATAAACCGTTTTTATTAACCCAATATCTGCCAATTGGCCTTTGATGTATTTGTGAATATTGTAAAAGACAGAAAAACCATCGAAAAGCAGCAAGGCAGTCATTCCTATTGCCAGATGAGTAAGATAACGACGATCAACACGTATAATTACCGAGACAAGATAAGCTGCAGAAAAAACGGTAAAGATTTTACAGAAATGAAGTATCGATTCGAGTACATTAATGGCTTTAACAAACGAAAGTAGAGAAACAACCATTAGCAATGTATAAAAAATACCCGCCCAACTTTTGAAAAAGCCCAATGAAAGATCAGTATTCTGTTTGATCTCCTTTCTGGTAAAAAGGTATGCAAATACAACCAGATTCAAAAAGGCGATCGTCATAAATTTGGGCCCATTGGAATCGAAAGCCATCAAATTTGGAGTTAACACCGTTACATATCCATATGCTAACAGGATTAGGCTATAAATAAAGTTAAGAGGTGTGTCCTTTTGAATCTTCGCCTTGGTTCGATTGGAATTGCTGTATTGGTTTGCCATTCTTCTTATTTTTTGCGACCAAAAATAACTATTATATCTGAATTTTTAAGTCAGCATATAGTTAAATCGCTTTTGATTCTTCTCCACACAGAATAAATCAAGTAAAAGCTCCTGTTATCCTAATTGATCTGATTACTTACTGATTATTTGTTTCCCAAGCGAATTATCAAGCAGCATCAACTGCTGAACAGCGAGTTTGGCGACCAAATGTGCACCTTCAACAGAAAGGTGAGTATCATCTTTTCGTCCCTCAGGAAATTTTGCATTGGGTTGAGTCCACAGGTAAATCTGTTTCGAAGCTTCTTCTCCTATTGCAGTGACGGCACCAGCCGTGAGTAATTGCAAATCAATTAATGGTACATTCATTTGTGAAGCAACCAAACGGGTAGCCGCAGGATAATCACCATGCGTATCTGTCAACAGGCCGTTTTCAAATTTCCTGCGAACAATAGAGGTAAAAAGGATGGGCGTTGCACCTTTTCCGCGTGCTTCCCGAACAAAACGTTCCAGATTTTTATTGTATGAAGTGAATGGGTCGGTAAAACGGGTTGTGTCCTGAAACTTTTCATCGTTGTGCCCAAATTGGATAAATACATAATCGCCGGCTTTCAGCGAATCAAGAATTGATATCCAACGACCTTCATTAATAAAACTCTTGGTACTTCGGCCATTCACTGCTCTATTCCTTACTTCAACATTTCCAGTTACAAATTCATGAAAAACCTGGCACCATCCGGTTTCAGGGGCTACTTCTGCCTTTTTATTTGCCATGGTTGAATCACCAATTGTCCAAACAGTGAATTGCTCGCTCGAATTTGGTTGTGCAATTACAGAACCATTCGTCAGGATCATAACCAACAACATCAATCTCATTCGCTTCATTTCTTTCTATTTTACGAGTTGAACGGCATTCTTTGGAACTTCTTTGCCCACAACAATCTGCTTTTCGGGATTTGAAAGACTAAGATTTTTCAGTAAAGTTTTTCCGGATGCCGCTCCACCTATGCGGATTAAGGAAGAAACTGCAGAATTGGAATATAAACCACCAACAAGTACCTCACTGCAATTCTGAAAATCAGCTACAGGCGCTTTTTTGGTAATGAGCGTCAGATTACTGATTTTTACATTTTTGGCGTCATTGCAAACCATTCCCTGGTCGGCTTCCATTTTAATATTTTCAAGCGTAATATTTTCAAGATTCATTTCTGGTAAACCTTGCAGCTGAATGCCCAACATAGCGCCCTTACAATTCACATTTTTGATTGAAATATTCCGGAATTGAGGAGTTTCTTCGGTTACGGGCAATAATTTCGGCAAATCGCTGCTTTGACCAGCATCCAAATCTTCGGAGGCTGAACGACCACTGTAATAAAGATTAAATGAAATAGCCTGAGTTGGAATATTCATCATTTCCACATCAGAGATAAAAATATTCTCGACAACACCGCCCCGGCCACGATTACTTTTAAAACGCAAACCAACATCTGTTCCGATGAATGTACAGTTTGAAACATGCAGGTTCTTCACCCCACTCGACATTTCGCTGCCAACCGTAACTCCACCATGCCCGTGAAATACCACACAATTTTTTATTATGAGGTTTTCGTTCGGTTGTTTCCGGTCCCGACCTTCCTTATCTTTTCCTGATTTGATGCAGATACCATCGTCGCCCACATCGAAACTGCAATCATGAATCACACTGTTTTTGCACGACTCAATGTCGATTCCATCACCATTTTGTGAAAACCAAGGATTGCGAACAGTAGTGTTTCTCAAGGTAAAATCTTCGCACATAAACGGATGCAGGCACCAAGCCGGCGAATTTTGGAAAACCGGACCATCAATCATTACCTTTTTACACCACATCAGGCTTACCATAACCGGACGGAGAAAATCGCGAATCTGTTCGAATTCAGCCTTTGTTTTTAGCGAACGGGGAACGTTCATTTCAGCAAGTTTTTCACCATCACTAAACTGCTGAGATGGATACCATGTTTTTCCGTTTTCACTCACAATTCCTCCGGAAGCAACCAATTTCTTCCACTGGCTTTCTGTAAGCTTTTCCTTTTTCACAGCGCGCCATGCCTCACCCGAACCATCGAAAATTCCTTTCCCGGTAATGGCTATATTCTCAAGATTCCGTCCATTAATTGGCGAAGTACACCTTACCGTGTTAAAGCCCTCAAAATTAGCATCAACCAGCGGATACAAATCCTTGTTGGTACTAAATACTACAAGTGCGCCAGCCTCGGCATGCAACTCTATATTGCTTTTCAGCGTGATTGGACCGGTAAGCCAGGTTCCACGCGGAATAACTACCCGTCCGCCACCTTTTTTCGACACGGCATCGATAGCATCGGCAAAAGCCTTGGTGCAAAGTTCCTGACCACCGCTTTTAGCCCCAAAATCCGCGATCGACACCGAATTTTTCGGAATCACCGGCTCCTGAACTTTGGGCATCTGAAATTCAATTCCCTTATACAAATCGGGATATTGCGTCGTTTGCGAGACCGCACAAACCGAAAGTAAAACCGCTGCAAACAGCGTAAATGTTGATCTGAAGATGTTCATATTTTTAGTTTTTAATTGTTACAGGTTACGAGTTGCGTGACTGATCACTGATTACTATATCTCTTCACCCATTCACCTAATATATTTTCCGGAGTATAGAGCAATGCCTCCTCATCTGTTAACTGATGCGACCAATTTACACGCTGATCAATTGATGCACCATCCCCGGTATTTTTATATTCAGCAAAAAATGCGTTTTTTTCAGCCTCTGGCTTGTCCCAATTATGCCAACCTTCCGGTTTTATCATTGAACCTAAATCACATCGCAAAAAGGCTGACTTTCCGAATGGTCGCCACGGACGACCCAAATAGAATGAACTTTCCGGTGCGTTACCAGTAATCCTGCAATCGAGAAAAACCAAGCCGAAAGGAGTCCCTTCGTTGGTTGACGGAGCGGTTACAAAACCATGATCTTTGCAAACAATTGTGCATCGGTCGAAAACCGCGGTTGACCATCCAAAAATAAAATCGACTGTTCCCTCAATCAGGCAATCGCGATAATATTGCCGGCTTTTCTCGCCATGTGGGTAAAGTGTATCCTGAAATCCGAGGAAACGGCAGTTGATGAAAGCAACCATATCTCCGTCAACACGAACGGCTACGGCTTGTCCAACCGGCCCCGATGAGTTTTCGAAAGTGATATTTTCAGCACGAAAACTATCACCAAACACAAAAAACGAGGTTGAGCCAGTTGTTCCAACCTCTTCGCCAAAACGGTTTTTCTTCGTGGCAAAATCGTCGTAAGTCAAAATAGTTTTATCACGGTCTTCGCCAACGAATGTCACATTGGTTTTGCTTGTAGGCAATACCAGTTTTTCCCTGTAAGTACCTTTCCTGATGAATATTTTAGTTTCATTTTTTCTGAAATCAGGAACTGCATTAATGGCTTCCTGAACGGTTCGGAAATCAGCTGTACCATCAGCAGCCACTATGAAATGGTACCCAGAAGCGAAGGCAGGGAAAAAAGAAACGACAATAGACGTAACCAATAAGGCTTGCCTGAAATATTTAAAATTCACCTGATTCATTTTTACACTTTCTTTACTTTTCAATCCGGAACCAATCGATATCGGCAGAACCAGCGTCGTTTATTACGCCTTCACGAAGGGCATAAAACCCAACTTTAGCGCCAATCCATCTTCCTTCTCGGGCTTTGAATGTGCTACCCAAAGCGGCAAACGAATTGCCATCAATACTGAAGCTAAACTGGCATTCAGCACCTTTTTTCACAGTTACCCGGAAATAAACCAGATTAGAACTCAATTCAGGACCGAGAACAAGATCTTCCGCCGTTCCCTTATCAGCATTCTTACAAGTTGCAGCATAAAGATTTAGCTTTCCATTTTCACGTTTAATCGTTAACCGACCGTAGTCGAGCCCCATCACCACCAGACCAACTTCTTCTTTATCAAAGCGGGCATCGAACGTCAGTTTGGTTGTGGCTGTAAATTCCTCTGCCGGAAATTTCTGCAAAAGCATATTCGGAATGTCCCAAAGGTTCTTGGCTTCAACCGGACAAGGAATGCAATTCAGTCTGAAAAAGCCCAGATTACCCGAAGAAAATCCCCAGGTGGTTTGGTAATTGGCGTGCCATTGCCATTGCAATCCCAATTCATTTCCATCGAATTCATCGCTTTCTGGTGGTGTCATTTTCGGATAAGATTTGCCTACATTCGGTTTCTTATAAGAACGGACAGGTTCGCCACAGCCATCGCCGTCGGCATCAACGCCAATCACCGGCCAGTCGTTTACCCATTTCATCGGATTGAGATGCAACACACGACCGTATGCTCCCAAATCCTGAAAATTCAGGAACCAGTTTTCGCCTGTTTTGGTATCGATCCATGCTCCCTGATGAGGACCATTGATCTCAGATTTACCTTGAGCCATAACGATTTTATCTTCGTACGGTCCAAAAATATTCTTTGAGCGCATCACCACCTGCCAACCGGTTGGAACACCGCCAGCTGGTGCGAAAACGTAATACAAGCCGTTACGCTTATACATTTTCGGCCCTTCAATTGTCGGGTGATTTTTATGCCCATCGATCAGCATCACGCTGTTTCCAATCAGTTTGGTACCGTCGGCAGCCATTCGATTCAGGAGAATAACACTTTTTACTCCGGCGCGACTTCCAGCCAGGGCATAAACCAGATAAGCTTTCCCATCTTCATCCCAAAAGGGCGATGGGTCGATCAGTCCTTTTCCTGATTGAACCAGAAGAGGTTCTGACCAGGGACCTTTCGGATTAACGGCTTTCAGCATGTAAATCCCAAAATCAGGATCGGGATAATAAATGTAGAATTCGTTATTATGATATCGGATGCATGGAGCCCAAACTCCACCGCCGTGCCGCACCTTATTGAACACATCGAAAGGCGGCTGTTTTTCCAATGCATGGCCTATTAATTCCCAATTTACCAAATCTTTCGAATGCAGAATAGGCAAACCTGGCACGCAGTTAAACGACGATGCTGTGAGATAATAATCATCACCCACACGAATAGCATCTGGATCGGAATAATCAGCATAAAGTACCGGATTGGTATAGGTTCCGTCACCATTATCTGCGACCCACACCTTTGACAGCGAATTGGTTGTTTGTGCTATCAGTTCTCCTGAAAAAACAAATAAAACCGATACAATGCAGCTTAACAATGCCTTACTCATCTCTTGTTTAATTAATGTCATACCATTTCTTTTCAGTAACTACCTCCCAGCCTACCGGTGCAAAAATGTTTTCCTTTGCAAACTTCGAAGCTTCTTTTTCATCCAGTTTAATCGACCAGCCAACGCGTTGGCTTAAAGAAGCTCCTTCGCCCGAATTGTGGTACTCGGCAAACTGCGCAGTTTTTTCATTCTCCGTTTTTGACCAGTTATCCCAGCCTTCCGGAATTATGAACTTTTCCATTTCACAATTCAGGAAGGCCACTTTGGCGTATCCGCGCCATGGCCGTCCAAGATAAACTTTATCAAGGCCCGGATTCGCTGTAATTTTGCAGTTCAGGAATACGAAGCCAAAAGGTTTCCCTTCAGGTGTGCTGGCAGCTGTAAGAAACGAATTGGCTTTGGCATGAATCGTACAATTCTCGAACAAGGCTGTAGCTCCTCCAAATATAAAGTCAGTGGTTCCCTCAATGTAACAATTGTAAAAATACTGACGGCTAAACTTTCCATCGGCATAAATGGTATCCTGATGGCCCAGGAATCTGCAATTCACAAATACACAGTGGTCTCCCTCAACGTAAAGAGCCAAGGCCTGTCCAACTGGTCCGGCTGTATTTTCAACCGTAATGTTTTCCATACGGAAATCGTCCGCCTCAACCTTCAGTGTGTAAGTATAAAATGTGCTGTTTCGTCCGCGATTGATCTTATTAAAATGGTCGTCCCAACTGATAATGGTTTTATCAACGCTCTCCCCAATAATCGTCAGATGAGTATTACCTTCCAGAATGGCTATTTTCTCGCGGTAAACACCATTTCGTACACGCACAGTAAAAGGCTTATCCGGAAATATGCGGCAGGCATCAATGGCCTTCTGAATGGTTGTATAATCTCCCGAGCCATCCTGAGCCACCACTAAATCGTACTTTTCCTGAGCCTGAATCTGCGAAAAGCAAAAAACCGATAAACCGATGAGGAATATTTTGATGTACAAATGCATTTTAAATTCTATTTCTGATTCAACAATTTCTTTAAAGCATCAATTCCGTGAATGGCATTTGCCGGAAGTTTTTCGCCTTTTTCACCAAAGACAAGCATAGCAGACATGTTCTCGACAACTGATTTTGACTCATCAATTTCACCGGCTGCAGTTTTCATCTGATCTGCATTCAACACAAACACTTTTGCAAGAAAGCGGTAAACTGCCTGCCTCTTGGAAGGGCCATAATCGTGTCCTTCCTTGATCAAATGCACGTTCTCTACCAGCTCCGGTTTTCCGCACAGTGAATAAACTTTTTTCAGGTAAGGAAACTCAACATCAGGGACATTGGCTGTCCAGTCACCACCATCGGAAACAATCAATTGCGGACGGGGAGCTGCCATTGCTGCAATTTCAACATTATTGGTTCCCCACTCTCCACATGCATGAATTGGCATACCACTTTCGCAGGGGCATCCACCAAAAAACCATGACGAAACCATTACAACTGGCGCACTTACCGAGATACGCGAATCTAAAGCAGTCAGCAGAAACGTTTGTGTTCCGCCTCCTGAAGCTCCAGTCATTCCAATTCGTTTGGTATCAACATAGGGCAACGCACAAATAAAATCTAAAATACGCATGCTATTCAGTGTTTGCACCGTCGTAGCTATACCTGTCCGATGATCGTCGAAGGCAAACTGCAGGCTCTCTTCGCCTTTTGCAAACATATCGTAGCTAAAAACCACTACGCCCATGCGGGCCAAAGTGGCGCCAAGCAACTGTGAGCTCTCGCTGTAATGTTGAATTTCGCCATGTCCCTGCGCCAGCATCACTGCCGGGAAAGGTCCTTTGCCCTTAGCCGGGCGATACAATGTGCCGCTCACAAACAATCCGGGAAGTGTTTCCACGGCTACATTTTCAGCAGTATATCCATCAAACTTACGTTTTGCTGAATAAATTGGAGCTGAATTCACTTTGGCCGGAAGAGGCGATAATCCCAAGGTGGAAAGAATGCATTCGCGTAAACCGGACCTGCGTTTTTCCCAATCCTGAAGCGTTGGATACAATGAAAGAAGCCTGTTCAGGTGTTTTTGCCCTTCGTCAACCGTCCTGCGGTGATATTGAAAAGCCTCCACTTTATATGTACCCTCTCCTGTTTTTGAAAAGACTAAATCGAGCGGCGATAAAACAGCCTGCAATGAAGCTTCCAAATCGTCCTTCATGCGCCATTGGGCATATTCAGCTGTACGATCGGCAACTAATTTATCATCAGCCGATATCTTTACTTTAAAACGATTTTCAAGAGTCGTCAGAACTTCTTTCAGCGGCTTACGATAGTTCTCCTGCACAGTTTGCGAGCGAAGGGAAAAGCCCGACAACAGGACAAAAATGAAGATTAGGTTTTTCATATCGGTAATAGTTAGCGAAACAGGTTAATATTCAAAACTAAACATTCCATTGAGAAAAACACGAGAGATCAATATGATTTGCCTGGTAATCATTGAAAATCTCATTTTACATCTGGCTGAGCCAAAACATTTTCTTCGGGAATCCATTTCTTTTGCCAGGTGGTGTAATCATCCAGAATTTCCTGCGGAGCATAAGTGTACCACGAATAGCCTACCCGACGCTCGCGGCTTACGTCGGCCAACGAATAGAGAAATTTACTGTTTCGGTCGCAAAACAGCGGGCGTCCGGTACCCAATTCATAATATCTTGTCCATATTGGTCGCGCTGTGGAATCAACAACTACGATCCTATCTGTTGAGTATTCTCTCCATTTCGAACTCTCGGTTGGCGCATCAGTCGTTTCAACTCGGGTATTTAATATTTTCGATTCCTGAAACCATTTTACTGAAGCCTGAACTGCCCTAATAATGGTCGCTTCAGGATGATCAATACTCATCAGAAACATGACTATTTCTGAACTTTCGCCGTTGCAAATGCAGGGCGGCTCAAAAGCCCTTGCCCAGGCGGGTTGCAGTGTTGTTTCATCATGCTGCTGGCACCAAACAGTTAGTTTCCCGTTATTAGTAATTTGCATTTTCAGGATGCATTCAATCCCTTTCTGATAAGCCTGTTCGACTTGTTGACGGATCGATTCATCCAAAAACGAATAATCCGGATCATTATCCTTTATTTTTTTTAGCAAACGCATTATTCCGATAAAAGCCCCGTCGTTAAAGGTAATGTGTGTGCTATAGTCGCCCTTTTCGAGTGGGAAATATTGAGGCCAGCCGCCATTGGCGTATTGGGCAGAAAGGATGAAGTTAATTCCACGAAGGCAGGCTTCCTTATATTTTTTATTGTGAGTTAATGAATAAACCTGAGCAAGATAATCGATGTGTGTATAGGTTGTGCCGTTATCAAAGGTGGTATGGGTCATTCCTTTTGTCTGCATCAGCTTTTTAACCTGACTTTTGGTTAAAATGGCCTGCATATCGTAGTTCTTGGGCCAGCCACCATTATTTCGCTGGAAAAGCAGTATGTTATTGGCTATTTCCGTAGCCTGTGATTCGTTATATCGTGGCTGTTTTTTTATAGGGTTTATCACATTTGCAGCATCACGGATTCCATACCAATGGCGCATACTGTCGCCAAACGGCTCGGTACTGATCAAACGGGAAACCTGCTGCCCGCTTGAAACGAGAAAACCAAACAGAAAAAGCAAAGTGAATGCTTTTCGGAATCCGTTGATCAAAACGTATATAAATGTTTTTGAGGGCAAAGATTCAGGATTAATAATTTGAGGGGAAACTACAGTTATAAAAGCATTTTAAACGATCAAATATCAATCCCCGATCCCTGTAACCGGGATCGGGGTGATACTGACTACGGCATTTTATGAAGCCGTAAAACCTTAACCTAAATCAAAAAATATAAATCAAAAGCATTAATAACCATCATTTTGCCAGAAGCCTGTACCAACTGATGTACTCTTATTGGTAACGGCATCCATCTGGGCCTGAGGAATTGGACGATAATAATGGAAATTCTTGATATTGTTTGCACCCTGTGCGTTATATGCTTTTACCCTTGCAACCAAAGTTTTGGTACGTTTCAGGTCGAACCAGCGTTGTTGTTCACCACAAAGTTCAATAGCACGTTCATCAAGAATAGTGTTAATATCAACAGGTCCGCTAATTGAGTTATCTTTTCCGGCAATAGCACGTTTTGCACGCAGCTGGTTCAAAGTAGCCAGTGCTGCAGTATTGTCGCCGGTACCCAATTCAGCTTCGGCTTTAATCAGGTACATTTCAGCCAAACGCAAAACCATTGCATCACGAGCCGAGATATCGTTGGTTGGATAGAGCGGATCGTAAACATTATCGAGGAATTTTTTGATTCCGGGATATGAACACCATCCTCCAATTTTGTACGAATTGTAACGGGCATCGCCATAAACATCCGATTTAGCTTTTGCAGCTTCGGTAGGCAGCGCAACTGCAGGATCGCCTGAAGTAAATACAGGGATATCACCATTATTCATGAACTGAATGCGGTAACGACCTTTAGCCCAGGCTTGTTTTGCTTTACCGGCAGCTGAATTTCCATCGAGCGGGCAATAGTAAATTGCTGTATCCTGAATGCTTGGATAGTTTTTCGAACTTCCTTCCAATCCGGGAGCAATGGTATAAGCTTCGAGCAAAGTAGCATTGGTACGCTGGTCGGTTGCACGGTTTTTATCGAGCAGTTTCCACAGGTAAACCGAAGGCAAATAACGGGTGAAACCACGTCCGTAAGGAGAATAATACGGAGCTACATATACTTTAGCTTTGGTTTTAATGTTGGTAACATATGAGGTTGATTCGCCCAAAACACGAACAAAAGTTTCGTTACCGTTATTTCCAAGGTCGCTTGCACCGTTGTTCCACATCGAAACAAACATCAGCAACATTAGATCGGA
>JAJZSZ010000234.1 GCA_021849365.1 Bacteroidota bacterium
CGATCTCTGACCATTGCCCTGATGATTGTTGTGAATACGCCCGGAACCGGGGCACATTTGTATCCATACCTGGTCCATGCCAAATGGTTTGGCTTTACTCTGGCCGATTTGGTTTTCCCGTCGTTTCTATTTGCAACAGGAACGGCCATGAGCTTTTCCATGTCGCGAATGAGAAATGCTCCAGCCGGCGAATTCTGGAAGAAAGTAATTAAACGCACCATCATCATTTTCCTTTTGGGTTTCCTGATGTACTGGTTCCCGTTTTTCAAACAGGGTGCCGATGGGGCTTGGTTTCTGAAGCCTTTTGCCGAAACCCGCGTTATGGGCGTTTTGCAGCGCATTGCCCTGTCCTATTTCTTTGCATCGGTCATCTTTTATTACCTGTCGGAAGAGGCGGCTTTGTTTATTTCAGGAGTGGTTTTGTTGGGTTATTGGGGCATTTTGTACCTGTTTGGGCAACCCGGTGCTGAGTTGGAAATGGCTACCAACGCCGGTTCACGCTTCGATTTGTGGGCTCTGGGTATTGGCCATATCTATAAAAAGGATGCTATCCCGTTCGATCCTGAAGGGATTTTAAGCACTTTGCCTGCCATCGTGAACGTGATTGGCGGTTATCTCGCCGGAATTTTCATCCGCAAAAAAGGCAAATCGTTCGAAGGAATTGCCAAACTTCTGATGGTGGGCTTTCTGTTGTTCGCCTTGGCCGAATGGTGGAACCTGATCTTCCCGATTTCCAAAAAACTGTGGACCAGTCCGTTTGTGCTTTTGACCGTTGGGCTCGATTTGTCGATTATGGCACTGCTACTGTATGCAATTGAGCTTCAGCAAGTCAAGACTGGCGTACGTTTCTTCGATATTTTCGGGAAGAACTCCTTATTCATTTATCTTTTTTCCGAGCTGTTTTACGTCGTGCTTCGACTGATACCGGCAGGTTCCGGAATGGATGTTTTTCAATGGATAAGCGAGCGAATTTTTCAGGTTGTCTTTCCGGGGGCATTTGGTGCTTTGGCAACGGCTATTGCATTTGCACTGTTTTGCTGGTCGTTGGGCTGGTGGCTCGATAAAAAGAAGATATACATCAAAATATAATCGATAAATACCTCATATAATGAATTTCAGGAAAATACAAAAATCAATATTTCTGCTTTTGTTGGTTGCACCAGTGCTTGTTTTCGCGCAGCAAAAACAAATCAACATTGTCGATCTGGGCGCCAAAGGCGATGGTGTGACCGACAATACACTGGTTATCCAAAAAGCCATCGATGAGGCTTCTGCCAGTGGTAATGGTAAGGTGATTGTGCCGGCGGGTACTTTTCTCACTGGGGTTATTCACCTGAAATCGAATGTGGAAATTAACCTTGCTGAAAAGGCCGTTTGGTTGGGAAGCGCCAAACGAATCGACTATGGTCCGAAAGATGCTTCGCCGCTGATTGTGGCTCAGGGACAGCACAATTTTTCGATCACCGGGAAAGGTACCATCGACGGCAACGGCAAGGAACTGATTAAAGATTTATATGCCATGCTGAAAGCCGGAACTTTGGAAGACAGCGAGTGGCAGACGTATAATCCATGGCACCAGATGAGGCCCGAAGAGTGTAACCGGCCAAAGATTATCCTGTTTCAGAATTGCGATTCGATTCGGGTGACAGGTATCACCATTCAAAACGGACTTATGTGGGTTCAGGATTACCGCAGTTGCTCGAACGTAACCATTGACGGCATCAAAGTTCGCAGTACAACCTTCCTAAATAACGACGGTATTGACATTACCGACAGTAAAAATGTGCGTATCACCAATTGCGATATCGATGCCTGCGACGATGGTATTTGCCTGAAATCGTCGCTACGGAACGAAGGTTGTGAGAATGTGTATGTAGCCAATTGTAAAGTTCGTTCGAGTGCCAGCGCCTTAAAACTGGGTACAGCATCGTGGGGTGGTTTCCGAAAAATTACCATTCGCGATATTTATGTGTACGATACCTATCGTTCGGCTATTGCCATTGAGTCGGTTGACGGTGGACTTTTGGAAGATGTCACGGTTGAAAATATCACAGCAAAAAATACCGGGAATGCCATCTTTATAAGGCTTGGACACCGTAACAAGGATGAGGTTTACAGTCAGGTGCGTCGCGTTCGTATTGCCAATGTGAAAGCTGAAATCCCGGCAGGCAAACCCGATAAAGGTTATCCGGAAGAAGGACCAATTGTTAGATTTCCGCACAATGTTTTTCCGGCCTCGGTTTCCGGTATTCCCGGTCATCCGGTTGAAGATGTGACTATTGAGAATGTTGAGATAACTTATGCCGGTGGCGGCGACGAGAATAACGCCCGGATGTCCATTGATTCGATGGCAAAAATTCCGGAGCAGGTTTCAGAATATCCCGAGTTCTCGATGTTTGGCGAATTACCGGTTTGGGGATTTTATGCCCGCCATGTAGTTGGTCTGAATCTGAAAAACATCACGGTAAAAGCTAAAAACAAGGATTATCGGCCGGCTATTGCGTTTGACGATGTTTCCGGTTTTAAGACATCAAATGTTAAGATTTTAGAATCAGCAAAAAAGCAACAGATTATTTTCAGAAATACTAAAGACGAATCAACCGATTTTGCGAAAGAACTGGTAAGAAAGCTGGAGTAGTTCTGATAGATTAATTTTTAAGCAAGATTTGAATCTTATGTGAACGGCCTTGACCTTTTTCGAATACTTTTTTGTCTTGACACAAAAAAGTATTTGGGGTTTGGGGTAAAGCCCCATCTTGTTAAGTTTTTATGCAAATGACCTGATATTCATATTCTTTAAGCTCTCGCTAACGAAATCTTTCCGGCGACGCGAAATCATTACTGAATCGCCATTCGACATGGTCAAGATGCCGCCGTCATTTTTCGATAAGGAGGTAACATGATTCAGATTGACCAAATGAGCCTTGTGGACCCGGATAAATCCATACTCGCCGAGCAGTTCCTCAAATTCGATAAGCGATTTGGCCGATAAAACTGGTTTCCGGTCGATAAAATAAATGTGCGTGTAATTGCTTTCACCCTGGCAGCGAATGATGGAATTCACCTGTACAAATTCGATCCGCTCGCCGGTTGGCAGCCCTATTTTGGGGTTGGCCGGATGCCTCGTGTTGAGGTATAACTGCCGTATCTGTTCATTTTCATTTTGTTGGGTAATGCGCCGACAAACTTTTTCAACGGCTGCAATCAGTTCGTTCAGGTTGATGGGCTTCAGGATATAGTCGCTGGCCGAAAAGCGAATGGCTTTAATGGCAAAATTGTCGTAAGCGGTTACGAAAATTACTTCGAACGGGAAGGTCTTAAAATGCTCGAGCAGCTTAAAACCATTTCCGCCGGGCATTTCAATGTCGAGAAAAATCAGGCGCGGGCGAAATTCTTCGATTTTCTGGATAGCTTCCCCCACCGAGGCTGCTTCAGCCACAATACTCAGTTGCGGGCAGTATTGGCGGATTAATCCGGCAAGGTTCTCGCGTCCGTTCTTTTCGTCGTCGATGATGAGGGCAGGGTAGTCCATGGGTTGAATTAATTGGTTTAAGGAGTATTTAATAGATGAAAATTTTGATTTGGCTAATGCAGGAAGTTACACGCAGAGGCGAACGGTATGGATTACAAATCTGCGCCAGCGCAGGGTTAGCAGGTTGTTGTTTTCTTTGATGCTGGCTCATAATAAAACACTATTACACCTGAGTTTAGTAATTTTGTTTTAATGAGTTTTAATACAATCCTGTCCTTTATTTGGTCAAATAAATGCAGTCCTTTTCCCTCGATGATAGGATGGATACAAATTTGAAATTCATCAATAAGATTACTGTTTAAAAGTTGAATAATCAAACTCCGGCTTCCAACAAGAATGTCCTTTCCTGATTGTTGTTTGAGTTCAAGAACTTCTTCGTCCAAAGGTCTTTTGGCAAGTTCCGCACTATCCCAGTCTGTATTCGTTAGTGTGTTTGAAAAAACAAGTTTTTGAATTTTGTCTATTGAAATTGCAAAGTCGTCCATTGATTTTTTACCGGACGGATTTTTCAATAGTGTTGGCCAAAATTGCATGAGTTGGTAGGTTGTCCGCCCATATAAAATAATACCTGCATTATCTATCAGTTCAGAATAATGTTGATGTAGTTCTTCGTCAACAATTCCTACTGTATGGTCGCAAATCCCATCAAGCGTCATATTTATTGCTCCAATTACTTTTCTCATCTTTTATATTTTTTATACAATTTCTCTTTTCATCTCTTGTGGCCAATTTCAACTTTGTTTTGTCGTCTTGCAATGCCCGCTTACTTAGGAAGCTACGCGCATAGGCGGATTGCAGGTGATTTGACTTCGCCGATTTTCAATTCCTGTCAAGCCAAAAAGTAGCCCGAGCGGAATGATACCCACCGAAAACCACAACTGTCGGATTTTTCTTACAGCGCGGATTTTTCTTACAGCGCGGATATTTCTATCAGTTTTTTATTTAGTTACCATTAAAAATTGATAAATAACTATGATACTAACTATAATTCCAAGTATTAATCCTGCCCATTCAATGATTGACATTTTACTTTTTGTATGTGTAGTGATATTATTAGTCGTTTCTGTAGTTCGATTATTTGAAAAGTTATCAGATGATTGATTTAACGTACCAGAGTTGTCACCAATTACAAAATTGCCATGATTTATAATATTTGTTGAATTTTGTTTTGAGCTTGAATTTAGTTCTTCTAAGTATCTTTCTATTGACCCTAATTGAATTACTTTCATTCCATTTTCATTCAATTTGTATTGGTGTGGCCTATGTTCGTAAATTAAATTTAAGGACAACGCTGTATTAATAGCTTTTCTTGTAATTGGATTTATGTCTTTATATAAAGCAATTGGAGGATCGTCAAAACATGCTTTGATGACATTGTTTAGTTCTTTTAAAAGTTCTTCATTCATTGTCTTTAGATTAAAATTGTCGATAACATCTTTTTGCACATTGCGTCAATTTCTAATTTACACCGTTGGCGTCAACTTTAGTTTTTTCACAATACAAAATCATTTATAAATATAACCTATTCTTATGAAAACCCATAAATTCATAGTTTTCTAAAATGTTAAAAAACTGAAAAGCGGGCCAGTACCTTTTCGATACTGTGACCCGCTTTTAAAATTAGCTTATGTCCGGAAATGATTGATGATTGATTTATTCGTTATTGACGATATTAATTCCCGCCACCGCCAGAACTTGATCCTCCATTGGAATCGCCACCGGCTTTCACGTCGTCGTTTTTAATACCGCGCCGCGCCTTTTTCACTTCGCCTTTCATGTTTCCGAAGCGATACGAAAGGTAAATCCTGATCATGCGGTTGTAATTGTAATTGGTGCTTGTTTGCGAAAACGTGGTATCGTCGTAGGTACTGGTGTATTTTGCCCTTTTCCGGAATGGGTCGGAGATGGATAGCGAGGCCGACAGCTTTTTCTTAAACAGTTCCTGCGACAAGCTTAAGCTGGTGTAATAATAGGTTGATGTTTTACCCTGCAACATAATCCGGGGCGAATAAACACCGCCATAGGCTGAAATGGTCCCGTTTTTCCAGGCGGTGTACCGGCAGTTCAGCGAACCGTTGTAGTTAAATCCTTCGTTCTTCAGTCCGCGTCCGTCGTTGCTTTCAAGCAACGTATAGTTTCCGCCCAGATTGGTATTTACATTTAATTTCTGCTTGAAAAATTTGAACGAACCAAACAGGTATGCGCCGTATCGCTGGTTTTTACCAATGTTTTCGTAAGTAGTGGTTTTAACTCCGTTCGACTGCATGGTTGAAACCGATTCGATGGAATTGTTGGTGAATGCGCTGTTTACACTCAAATTAAAGTTGTATTTGGGCGTGAATTTTCCGTACGAAAGGTCGAAGGTATGCGAAACTTCGGCGTCGAGTTTGGGATTACCGTAACTGATGTTCAACGGGTCGAGGTCGTTTACATACGGGTTGAGGTACCAGATACCAGGGCGCGAAAGCCTTTGAGTATACGAGAATTTCATATTTTGCCCTTTATCCATGTTTTTTGAAAGCGTCAGGTAGGGGATTACATTAAACATTTTGTTGGTAAACGACACGTTTTCGGTCGATTTGTAAAGTCCGTCGTTGATGGTTCCTTCGGCTCTTAATCCGCTCTTCAGGCTTATTTTTTTGTACTTCAATACATAGCCGAGATAAAGGCCAAAAATATGCTGGTCGTAATCCATGTCGTTTATGCGGCTCTTGTCGCTATACCAGGTCCAGTTTTCGAAGTCGTATCGCATAATGTCGGAGTTACTTACATTCTGGCGGAGAATGTATTTTAAACCGCTTTCGATCTGGTGCATTTTGGTTAGCGGATCGTAGTAATCAACCTGGAACGTGTGTTCGGTACCCGAGGCGTCGTTGGCCGAGCGTTGCCGGTAATCGGTGTAATTCAGAAAAGCATCCACAACGTTTTCATTGTCTGAGTTTCGTGGCGAGCGGTCAAGTTTGTATGAAATTGTAAACGTTTTGTCAGGTTTTTTGAAGGTGCGCTGGTAGTCGATGTTTCCCGAAATGCTTCCGTAATCCATGTTCATGGTTGTTTTATTCAGAAAATGACGGGTTAAGGTATTGTTGATGTCAAAATCGCGTGTTACCATCTCTCCGTTGCTGTCGTAACCGCCCATGTATCCCCAGAATGAAAGACTGACCAGGTTGAGTGAATCGATTTCGTAGCTTGCCTCGCCCATCAGGAAACTTGCATTTCCGTTATACTTATTAAATCCTTCGGTTTTGGTGTACCGGTTGGTCGAACTGAGAAAATTCTCGCGGGTTGAAAGTGATTCGCTTTCGGGCTGGCGAAACTTATTGAAATTATAATTGAACGAAAATCCGAATTTATTGATTTTGGAAGTGGCATAAAGACCTGCATTATATCCGCCTCTCGAATCGACACCTGCATTGACGCGGCCCATAAAGCCGTCGATCTGTTTTTTTGTAGTGATAATGTTGATGATGCCCCCGGCACCTTCGGCCTCGTATTTCGACGATGGATTGGTTACCACTTCAATGTCTTTAATGGTGCTGGCCGGAAGGCTCCGCAGTACATCTTTGGGGTTTTGCGACATCATCGACGAGCTTTTCCCGTTGATCAGTATTTTGAAATTGGATGTTCCCTTTACCTGGATATTATCTTCGCCGTCAACAGTTACCAGCGGCACTTTACGAAGCATTTCGAGCGCATTGCTGGTCTTTGCTTCCGGGTCAACTTCGGTGCTGTAAATTATTTTATCG
>JAJZSZ010000235.1 GCA_021849365.1 Bacteroidota bacterium
AGGTTGGTCTGACAGGTTTTTCAGTTTTTACACGTAAAAAATTAGTGATGTAGCCCCATTTAACCAGGAAATGAGTTATTACCCCGGCCATAATACTCAACGCAAAAGTACTTGCCAGGCGCCAAATGGCCAGTTTCCAACCCAAAACCGAAACGCTCAGGAAAAAGATTTCGGGATCCATTGAAGGCGAAGCCACCCAGAATGCAAACACGGGAGCCAATGGAACTCCGCCAATCAGTAATGCTGTGATTACCGGGATAACTCCACACGAGCAAAACGGACTAATGGCGCCAATCAGGGTTGCCAGAAAAATTGACAGCCATGGTGATTTGGTCATAATCGCCTTGAAATACTTTGAAAAGTCGCTGAGGTTCATCCATACGGCCAGCGGAATAGTTACCAGCAAATAAGGCCAAACATGCAAAAACGATTGAAGGATAAAATTGAGAATGTAAGTAATCTGTTCCATTTTTTAATTGTTCTCTGGTGAATAAATCATGTTTTCACCTGATAGACGGACAATTTGAAAATGGGCGCAGTTTTTCAGTGGAAAGTTGGGGAGAGCTATGATAAATTTATAGCCGGGATGAAAGATAAGCCGGAAGTCGGGAGACCGAAGTCGGAAGTGTCAGGTCACGATTCTGGAATGAACCTGAAACCGGGTCTGACTATTGCAAGTCGGGAAATGCGCGACCGATAACCCGCAACAACTAAATCAATCCTTCGATCCCTCAATCCTTCAATCTATCTGTCCTTGTACTTTGCGTGCTGATTGCAGCAACAGCAATGAATGGGGTGATAGCCAATAACGGTACCATATTTATCAAATTCGTAATGGCAGCAATTCATCAGCAGGTCGCTCAGTTTGTACCGGGCACGGGCTACGCGCGATTTGGCAGCCGTGTACGAAATTCCGGCCTGATCGGCGTAGTCTTTTATACTGATTCCGGCAAACTCTACCTGACAAAGCGCTTCGCAATCCTGTTTGGGCAAATCTTCCATAAATAAAACCATGTCGCGGATGGTTTCGGCCATTGCCTCGCCCGATTCCGCTTCATCATCAATTACATCAGGAACTTCATCATCCGAAATCGGGTTGTTTTTCCGGTAATGATCGTTAATGATGTTGCGGGCAATCTGGAAAACCCACGACTGCACCTTGGCTTCGTCGCGCAGGTTGTCGATTTTCGAATGAATCCGGATAAAAGTTTCCTGAAGCAGGTCGTCGGCCAACGCTTCATCTTTCACTTTATTAATGATGAATCGGCGCAAACCATCGCTAAACTGGTGCCACAATTCGGTCGTTCTTTGTTCCATTTCGTCAGATTATTTGGTGGTTTTGAATACCTCGAGTGCTGCCGGAAACGGTTGAAGTGCCCGTTCGAAAATACCCAGTGAATATGCGATGGTCAGGCCATAATTCGTCAGCGGAACACCGGCCATGCGCGCTTTCATCAGCCGCGACAACATTTCGCGGCGATTCCACATGCAGGCACCACAATGAATGATCAACTTAAATTCCGAAAGATTTTCCGGAAAATCATGTCCCCGGTGATGCACAAATTCGAGCTTTCCGCCAACATATTGGGTAAGCCAGCGCGGAATTTTCACAGTTCCGATATCTTCACCAATCGGGTGATGCGAGCAGGCTTCGGCAATCAGTACTTTGTCGCCGGTTTTAAGCTTATCGATGGCCATAGCGCCTTTCACCATTTCGGTAAGGTCGCCCTGATAGCGTGCAAACAGGATGGAAAAGCTGGTCAGAGGAATTTCTGTCGGTGTGTCGGCTGCCACTTTCAGGAAAGCCTGGCTATCGGTTACTACCAGTTTCGGCGGTTTGGTAAAACGGGTGAAAACCTCGCGCAGTTCGCGCTCTTTCACCACCACACAAAACGAATCGGCATCGAGCAAATCGCGGATGCTTTGCACCTGTGGCAAAATCAGGCGTCCCTTCGGGGCCTCTTTGTCGATGGGAACTACCAACACAGCCATTTCGCCCGGCCCAACCAGATCAGATACAATACTCGGACGGTTAATAAAATCATCGGGAGCCTGGTTCAAAATGGTTTGCCTCAACTCCTGAATTCCCTTTCCGGAGATGACCGATGTTTCAACCGTTGGAATTTTTTCGCCGAAAACGCTTTTGGCCAGGCAGTTCCCTTCCGGATAAACATCGCATTTATTGAAGACCACAACCATCGGAATGCCGCGATCCTGAAGTTCTTTGAGAATGAGTTCCTCAAATTCGCCCCACTCGGCGTAATTGGTTACAAGTAGTCCGAGGTCGGTCCGGTCGAACACCTGCATGGTTTTTTGTATACGTTTTTCGCCCAGCGCCCCAGAGTCGTCGATTCCGGCCGTATCGATAAACAGCACTGGTCCAAGCGGTAGCAGCTCCATCGGCTTTTCAACCGGATCAGTAGTGGTTCCGGCGATTTCTGAAACAATCGAGACTTCCTGGCTGGTCAGGGCGTTCAGGATAGATGATTTCCCGGCATTTCGCCGTCCAAAAATACCTATGTGGAGCCGGAAAGATTTGGGAGCAAGCATATCTGAATAGATTTTACTCCTGCAAAATACAGATAAGTTGCGCTGAAATGCAAATCGGAAGGAATAAATCGACTTCCGAATGAACCGCTACAAAACAAAAAATGCCCCGAAATCCGGAGCACTTTTTCACAACGAGAACCCAATGCTATTTTTTTGCAGGGGTGGCTGGTTTTGCTGGAGTTGCCGGAGTGGCTGGTTTTGCAGCTTCTGACTTTCCTTCTTCTTTCTTAGCAGCAGCTTTCTTCTTTGCAGGAGCAGCAGCTTCTTTCTTTGCAACTTCTTTCTTTGCAGGAGCTTGATCCATTGCACTTCCGGCAATTGCCAGACCCAAAACACAAACCGAAATTAATGCTAACTTTTTCATGATTCTTTGTTTTTAAATTGTTGTTTTTTTTATTCAAACATCGGAGTCAGAAATGAAACAGGATGGGGAAATCAAGTTTTGTCATGCGTTTCCTTACCGATGTTGAATGTTAACTGTTCTTATGAGTAATAATTCTAAATCTTCAATCGTTTACTTTGATTTCTTTGAGGCTGCACCACTTTTATGATTCTTGTGATGTACTTTTTTTGCTGTTCCCGATTTCACCGATGATGAACTGGTTGTTTTTGATACTACCATGTTTTCTGTCTGATTCTTCACCTGAGAGGAAACATTCGAGGCACTCCCGGCAAACGATACCATAAGTGCCATTGCCAAAATCATTAATGTTGTTTTCATAACTGTCTTTGTTTTGATGTTTAATTGTTGTAATTGTATTTCGATTCAAATGTATGGCGCGAAAAGCCTAACGGAAGTTACCAACATGTTAATGCCTTGTTAAAATGGTATCGAAGCTCATTTTTATTAAATATCTTTACTTATCAGAAACAAAAAATAAAAAAGCAATTGTTTCAAAAGCAGGAGCAATACACTTAAAATCAACAGAATGAGTCGATTTAAAATTCGATTTAATAAACGGACACAACGATTATGGCTGACGATTCTTGCCGTTGCTTCAATGGTCGGATTGCTTATCATTCAGGTTAACTGGCTGCTCGAGTCGATTAAAATGCAGGAGGCTATTTTTACCAAAGGAGTGAATATGGCGCTTCAGCAAACAGTGCTGAACATGTCGAAAGATGAGGAGCTAAATACGGCCATGCAAAACAGTATTGAAAAAGACAGCCTGATTAACTCGCAGGAAGTTTTTACCCAAAATATTATTACCCGGCTTGATTCGACAGTACAAAAAGAGCTTGAATTCTATCACATTAACCTCGACTTCCATTTTCTGCTGATTAACGGAGAAGACACCTTGTCGCTGAAACCAACCTCGAAGGTAAAAAACGGCGAGCTGTTTCATCAGTCATTTGCATCGCCCGACCCCAATGCCAGCATCGATCTGGCTATTCATTTTCCAAGCCGTAGCACATTTATTGTCAGGCGAATTGGTATCATGTTCGCCACTTCAGTTTTGCTTATCTTATTTACCATGGCTGCCATATTTATTATTCTAGCCTATTACCGCCGCGAACGGAGGTTTGCACAGCAGGTGAAAGATATGATTGGCAACCTGACACACGAGTTTATGACCCCCATCTCGTCCATTTCGCTGGCCGGCAACATGATACTGAACCGGAGTCAAAAGGCCGGCGACCAGAATACAGTCAACCTGGTAACTGCCATTAAGGAAGAAAACAAAAAGCTACAGCGGCAGGTCGATCGGCTGCTGCAACTGGCAGCAGTTGAAAACAGTGGATTCGAATACAACAAAGAGCCTGTTGATATTCACTCAATTATCGACGATGCTATCCAGTCGATGACCTTTCAACTAAAACAAAACGACGCTGAAATTCATTGCAATTACGGTGCTTCAGCCTCTGTTATATGGGCCGATGCTGCGCATATGAACGACGTGTTTATTAACCTGCTGTCGAACAGCATCAAATATTCAGTTGAGAAACCGGTCATTCGTATTGAAACCCGCAATTCGGACCATAACATCGAAATTACAGTTACCGATAACGGTATTGGCATTCCACCCCGCGAGTTTAAGAGAATCTTCGAGAAATATTACCGGATTTCGACTGGCGACACGCATACCACAAAAGGCTTTGGAATTGGACTTTACTATGTAAAAACAGTAATTCGGGCGCACCAGGGCAACATTTTTGTTCGCAGCGAAAACTTGAAGGGAAGTACTTTCTCGATTATTTTGCCCGTTATTAAACATGATTTGAATAATAAAAGCAACAACAAATGAATCGGATTGTAAATATTTTACTGGTTGAAGACGATTTAAATCTAGGGTTTCTTTTGGTCGAATTCCTTGAAATGAAAGGCTTTGCAGTAAAACTTTACCGCGACGGACAAACTGCTTTTGCCGGTTTTCAGAACGGACATTTCGACTTTTGCATACTGGATGTGATGCTGCCAAAAATGGATGGTTTTACACTGGCAAAAAAGATGAAAGTACTGAATCCGCAAATCCCGATCATTTTTCTGACAGCCCGCTCGCTGAAAGAAGATAAAATGAAGGGGTACGAAATCGGGGTTGACGACTACATCACCAAACCATTCGACGAAGATGAACTGTTTTATAAAATTTCGGCCATTCTAAACCGAAGCCATTTGTCGAAAGCAATTAGCGAAAATACTTTCCAGATCGGTCGTTTTCAGTTCGACTTTCAAAACCAGCTGCTCGAAATCGATGGACAGAAACGCCGGCTGACCGAGCGCGAAAGTTCCATCCTGAAATTCCTGTGCCTGAACAAAAACAATGTCATTCGCCGCGAACAAATATTAACCGCAATATGGGGAGAAAACGACTATTTTGCCGGAAGAAGCCTTGATGTTTTTATCTCCAAGCTCCGTAAATATTTCAGTTCCGATCCTTCGATTACCATCGAAAACATACCCAAAGTCGGATTTATCCTTCAGGATTCGTAGGGTAATTCAATTGTTGACTGTATTCATTTTTACGAACCAGACGTTCAGTAAAACTGTTATTATATTTTGTACAATCATCAAATCTTAAAATTACACCATGAAAAAGTTAATGTTTGTATTATTAATCGCCTTGTTTTGGGGATTAAAATCGAATGCTCAGGATTACAACACTGGAATTGGTCTTCGCGGTGGTTGGGGAACCGGATTGACCGTAAAACACTTTTTGAACAACAAAGCCGCCGTTGAAGGTATTCTGGATTCGCGCTGGCATGGACTGGGAATTACCGGACTGTACGAGCTGCACACCAGGGCGTTCGACGTCGATCGGCTGAATTTTTATTACGGAATTGGTGGACACCTTGGTTTTTGGGATGGTCAATATTACCGGGATCGCGATAATAATACCAATTATACGGTTATTGGTATTGATGGCATTCTGGGCCTTGAATACAACTTCAAGGAGATTCCATTCAACCTCAGTATCGACTGGAAACCTACTTTTGACCTCACCGGTTCTTCAGGTTTCTGGGGCGACGGAGGAGCCATTTCAATCAGGTACATTTTCTAGAAAAACAGATTCTATGTCAGAACAGCGGAGCAGGGATGTTTCGCTGTTTTTTTATTGGCATATGCACAAAAATAAAAGCGGAAGGACTTTCCGCTTTTATTTATTTCAGATTGTTAATTTTTATCAGCTTTGGGGGCTTTGCCAGCTTTCTTTTCACCAGCTTTTACTTTTTCATCAGCTTTCTTTAATTCCGCTTTACTTTTTTCCTTGTCCAGCTTAGCCTTTTCCGACTGTTGCTGTCCAAATTCTTTACCCTGAAGATCGCCTTTTTCTTTTCCATAGGCATTACCGGCGTTCTTTCCTTCTTCTTTGGCTTTTTGTTCTCCGGCCTGTGCTTTTTGTTTCACTTCAGCCTCTTTGTTCTTTTTCT
This sequence comes from Bacteroidota bacterium, assembly GCA_021849365.1. Classification (GTDB taxonomy): domain Bacteria; phylum Bacteroidota; class Bacteroidia; order Bacteroidales; family Prolixibacteraceae; genus Aquipluma. The sequence goes on from JAJZSZ010000235.1 coordinate 6,421, forward strand.
CTTGTTTCGAGGCCTTTACCTGTTCCTTTTTGGCTTCAGCTTTCTTGGCATTTGGTTGCTTTTCCTGTGCCCAACAGTTGGTTCCGGCCAGGGCAACCATACAAACGATCAGGAAGAATGCGACTTCTCTTTTTAATGTTTTCATACCATAAATGTTTTATTCGTTTTTAATAGAACCATTAAAATATATACCGTTTTTGTACAAAATACCCTACTCAGCATACCACATTTGTCATAACCAAGGGTCATTGATAAGGTACCGGCTGTTTTGCTGTGCCTTCTTCTGCTTTCAGCACCTCAAAAACTACGTAAGTGCTCATGCCGCGCCAGGGGATGGCGTGTAGATATTCCTTGTATCTGAGTTCAACCTCTTTCCCGCTGTTGCGCTCAAGAATGGCAGCAATGCTGTCGCTGGTTACGCTGAATTCAAATTCGTTACTTTGCATGGTTCCCGGAGAGGTCGATTTAAATCCGTCCTGAATAAGGCGACCTTCGTAAGTTTTAAAAACGTACCCTTTTTTAACAAAGAAATTGAGAGTGCCTGCTTTAACACCTTCGCCAAACACAAAATAGTATCGCCACCAGAAGCCTAAGGCAAGTACTACAATAACGATCAACAGGCCAATTCGCAGTATTTTTCCCATACAGTTGATTTTTGGTTTTTATAATTGGTGACAATAGTTTCGGAACACTGCAAGGTATCAAATTCCGGCGAAAAGTTTACTATACTTTTCAAGGTTTAATCACCTTGGTCAGCGCCGCCGGTACCTGCAGCAAATCGTAATCGTGCTGATAAATCAGGTACTTGTTGTACCATGTTGGGTCGAACTTCTCCTTGTAATCGCGTAAGCCCTTAT
>JAJZSZ010000236.1 GCA_021849365.1 Bacteroidota bacterium
ACCTGATAGCTGTTCGGGTCAATAATATATGGGACGCCCAACTGGCACCACGTGCAGGTGAACATGTTTTCAGCGGTGGAATATACCGCGATGTGTGGCTGGTTGAAACAGCTCCGGTACACGTGGCCTGGTACGGAACGTTTGTAACTACGCCCGAATTATCTGAGGCTTCAGGAAAAGTGAACATAAAAACCGAAATCGCCAACGACGGGAAAAAGCAGTCGAAAGGTAACTTGAAAACCATCATTCTCAATCCTTCAGGAAAAGAAGTGGCTTCGGTAATAACACCATTTACGGTTGAACCTTGCAAAACGATTACCATCGATCAAACCACCGATGCCATAACTAATCCGCAATTGTGGACTCCGCAAATGCCAGACTTGTACAAAGCCGTAACGACTATTATGGAAGGAAATAAACCGACAGATACCTACGAAACAACATTTGGGATGCGCTGGGTAAAATGGACCGCCGACAAAGGTTTTTTCCTGAACGGAAAGCACTACTATTTTAAAGGCGTGAATGTACACCAGGACCACGCCGGATGGGGCGATGGTGTTACCAATTCCGGTTTTGTTCGCGACATGCAGCAAATGAAAGAGGCAGGGTTCGATTTTATCCGCGGTTCACATTATCCGCACGATCCCGCATTTTCCGATGCCTGCGACCAACTGGGAATGTTGTTCTGGTCGGAAAACTGTTTCTGGGGAATTGGTGGATTTAAACCCGAAGGCGACTGGTCGTGCAGCGCTTATCCAACCATCGAAAAAGACGAAAAACCATTTGAAGAAAGTGTAAAGGAAAGTTTGCGCGAAATGATACGCATTCACCGAAACCACCCCTCCATTGTGGTCTGGTCGATGTCAAACGAGCCATTCTTCTCGGTTCCTGAAACGATGCCCAAAGTACGTTCGTTCCTGAAAGATTTAGTGGCTTTATCTCACGAACTCGACCCAACCCGGGCGGCTGCCATTGGCGGTTGCCAGCGTGGCGAAGTCGACAAACTGGGAGATGTGGCCGGTTACAACGGCGATGGCGCTAAATTGTATATGAATCCCGGAGTTGCCAACGTTGTTAGCGAATATGGGTCAACCATTGCCGACCGCCCGGGCGATTACATTGCTGGTTATGGCGAATTGCAGGAAGAACAATTTGAATGGCGCAGTGGGCAGGCCATCTGGTGTGGCTACGATCACGGAAGTATCGCCGGTCATTTTGGTTGTATGGGTATAGTCGATTATTTCAGATTACCCAAACGGCAGTGGTACTGGTACCGCAATGCCTACAAGAATGTTCCGTCACCGGTGTGGTCATCCGAAGGAAGCGCGGCAGCAATACAGCTAACAGCCAGTCAAACCACCATCGAAAAAGCCGACGGAACCGACGATATTCATCTGGTGGTTGCCATTCTGGATAAAGACGGAAAAGAAATAAGCAATTCACCCGATGTGAAGCTGGAAATTATTTCCGGTCCGGGAGAGTTTCCAACAGGCCCGTCAATACTTTTCCAAAATGGTTCTGACATTGCAATCAGGGATGGAAAAGCCGCTATTGAGTTCCGTTCGTATTTCGCCGGAAAAACAGTCATCAGAGCTACTTCGCCCGGACTAAAAGAGGCAGAAATTACCATCGTTTCGAAAGGCGCACCGGCCTTCAAGCCTGAAAGTCAACAGGCAAGTGCAAGGCCATACCTGCGTTACCGGAATACGGAGCAAAAAGCACAGGACAACATGCAGATTAATTTGCTTGCAGAACGCCCAACACGCGTAAGCAGTTCGGCTGAAGGACATTCGCCCCGTTTAGCCAACGACGGCGAACTGAAAACATTCTGGCAATCAGGCGAAAAAGCGAACGAAAAAGCCTGGTGGCAGGTAGATATGGAAAACATTTACAGCTTATCCGAAATAAAAATCACATTTAAGGAAGAACAAGTGGTGAAATACGAAATTCAGGTTTCTGAAGACGGAAATAAATGGACGACCGTTTGCGACCAAACAGCAAATACTTCTTCATCCAAAAATCGAAAAGACATCCCGACAGCAAATAACAAAGGACGTTTTCTTCGTGTAATTTTTAATTCAAATCAGGCTAATATTACTGATATTCAAGCATTCGGAAAGCGGGCAGAATAGAGTTACCTAATTTCAAATGTTTTTGCTTTTTCATGATTAAAGCAACAAAATTTACATATTTAGTGTATTTTCGACGCTTGTAACTGATTAAACCAATCTTTATGGCTAAATTTTTCAGCGGGTTAATGTTAATCTCAGTTCTTATTCTTGGATTAAACACTACCCTTTCATCACAAAATTCACGCACATTTGCTCCCGGACAAAACACGTTTCTCCTCGATGGAAAACCCTTTGTAATCAGGGCGGGCGAGTTACATTACCCACGAATTCCGCGTCCCTATTGGGAACAGCGCATCCAAATGTGCAAAGCAATGGGCATGAACACCATTTGCATTTACATTTTCTGGAACTATCACGAACAGGTTCAGGGGAAATATGATTTCACCGGACAAGCTGATGTGGCCGAATTTGTCCGACTGATTCAGAAAAACGGCATGTATTGCATTGTTCGTCCGGGTCCTTATGTGTGTGCCGAATGGGATATGGGTGGACTGCCCTGGTGGTTGCTCAAGAAAAAAGACATTTCGGTGCGCGATCTGAATGATCCGCTTTATATGGAAAACGCCACAAAATTCATCCATGAGGTAGGAAAACAACTGGCTCCCTACCAGCTTCAGAATGGTGGAAACATCATCATGGTTCAGGTGGAGAACGAGTACGCCGTTTGGGGAAAAGACGTGAAATACATAAGCGCCATCCGCGACGAAATACGCAAGGCTGGGTTCGACAAAGTACAGCTTTTGCGCTGCGACTGGAGTTCGAACTTCAACAACTATCAAATCGATGGCGTTTTCAGTTCGCTGAATTTTGGTGCCGGATCGAACATCGAACAGCAATTCAAACTATACAGTCAGCTTTATCCGGATATGCCCAAAATGTGCGGCGAATACTGGTCGGGTTGGTTCGACTACTGGGGACGCCCGCACGAAACACGTTCAGTAAACAGCTTTATCGGCAGCATGAAAGACATGATGGATCAAAAGATTTCCTTCAGTTTATATATGGCTCACGGCGGAACTACTTTTGGCCAATGGGGAGGCGCCAATTCGCCGCCATACCGCACCAACGTGGCCTCGTACGATTACGATGCGCCGATCAGCGAAGCCGGTTTGCCAACAGAAAAATTCTATGCCGTTCGCGATCTCCTGAAAAATTACCTCAACGAAGGCGAATCGCTGGGCGAAATACCTGCTCCAAAAGTAACCACGGTTATTCCTGAATTTGCGCTGACACAGACGGCTAGCCTGTTCGAGAACCTTCCGAAAGCCAACATTTCCGAAGATATTAAACCAATGGAGTTTTTCGATCAGGGCTGGGGAAGCATTTTATACCGTACCAAACTGAAGCCAACTGCAGCAAAAAGCAAGCTGGTGTTGACCGATGTGCACGATTGGGCATTGGTTTACATTGATGGAAAACTGATTGGCAAAGTAGAGCGCCGCCTGAATGAAAATTCGATTGATCTGCCGGTGATTGAAAAGGAATCGCAGCTCGACATTTTGGTGGAAGGAATGGGCCGCGTGAATTTCGACAAAACCATCATCGACCGGAAAGGGATTACCGAAGAGGTTGAATTAAAAACTGATAATGAAACTGCCGTTCTGAAAAACTGGCAGATTTACAATTTACCGGTTGATTATAGTTTCCAGAAATCGGTAAAATTCACGACAGCAAAAGCTGAAGGACCAGCATGGTACCGCACCGAATTTAACCTAAACAAAGTGGGCGACACTTACCTCGACATGAGCAAATGGGGAAAAGGTATGGTTTGGGTAAACGGCTACAACCTCGGACGTTTCTGGAAAATCGGGCCGCAGCAAACGCTTTACATGCCGGGTTGTTGGCTGAAAAAAGGGACCAACGAAATTATTGTACTCGATTTGGAAGGACCATCTGCAGCTAAGATTGCGGGAATTGCCAAACCCATTCTGGATAAAATAAACAACTATGATGTACTGTTGCACCGCAAAAGTGGCCAAACTCTTGACCTGAGCAACGAAACTCCTCTGAAAACCGGATCGTTTGCTGCAGGACAGGGCTGGAAAACAATCGCTTTCGATAAATCGATTGCTGCCCGCTTTGTGTGCCTCGAAGCGTTGAGTTCGCAAAAAGGTGATCCGTTTACAACCCTTGCCGAAATTGAAATAACCGGCGAAAATGGCGTGATGATTCCACGTTCGCAGATGAAACTGATTTATGCCGACAGCGAGGAAGTGACTGCAGAAAACAACTCCGCCGACCGTGTTTTTGATAATCAGGAATCCACATTCTGGCATACGGCATACTCATCGCAAAAACCCGAACATCCTCACCAGATTGTGATCGATTTGGGTGAAGAGGTCAAAATTTCGGGATTCCGCTGTTTGCCGCGAACCGATAATTCTGAAAATGGAGTTATAAAAGACTTTAAATTCTACGCCAAATCAACTCCGTTTAAATTCTGAATCAGACGGTAACACAATATCTTGAAACCCCTTTATCTGTTTGATGAAGGGGTTTTCTGTTTGTATCGGCATATTTTTGTAGTTTTGAAGCCACAAACAAATCACCATGAACAAGATTAAAACCACAATTGTATTATCGGTTATGGTATGGGCGTCGTGCACTCAGCCACAAGCGCCAAAAACAGCCGAACAACCGCTAAAGATTGCTGCACCGACCAAAGCTGAGATTTTTGCCACAGCAAAAGACACGACTCTCCGACTCACCAAAACCGCTGATGTTACGTTCGAAAATTTCGGACAACCGCTCGAAACCCAGGTTTGTGTTTTCGTCGATCCAACCCGCACGTTCCAGACATTTATCGGAATTGGAGGTGCTTTAACCGATGCTTCAGCCGAAGTTTTTGCGAAGCTCCCCGAAGCTACTCAAACCGAATTTCTGACAGCTTATTACGACCGCACCAAAGGTATTGGCTACAATTTCTCGCGCACAACCATTGCCAGTTGCGACTTTTCGAGCGACACCTACGGGTACTTGGCCGAAAACGACACCACGCTTAACTCGTTTAATGTTTCGCATGACGAAAAGTTCCGCATTCCGTTTATCAAAAAAGCGATTGCCGCTGCTGGGGGAACTTTACCCATGTTTGTGAGTCCCTGGAGCCCACCAGCCTGGATGAAAGACAACAATGATGTACTTCACGGTGGAAAACTTCTGCCCAAATACGCACAAGCCTGGGCCAATCTCTACGTGAAGTTCATAAAAACTTACGAATCGATGGGTATGCCCATCTGGGGCTTGTCGGTACAGAACGAACCAATGGCCAAACAGAAATGGGAATCGTGCCTGTACACAGCCGAGGAAGAGCGCGATTTCGTGAAAAAATACCTCGGTCCAACCTTGCAGAAAAATGGATTGAGCGATAAAAAACTCATTTGCTGGGACCATAACCGCGATTTGATTTACCAACGAGCTACCACTTTATTCAACGATGCTGAAGCCGCCAAATACATCTGGGGGATTGGGTTTCACTGGTACGAAACATGGACCGGAAGCGCGCAGCAATTCGAAAATCTGAAACGGGTGAAGGAAGCTTTTCCGGAGACAAACCTGATTTTTACTGAAGGTTGTGTCGAAAAATTCAGTCTCGACCGGGTAAACGACTGGTCATTGGGCGAACGCTATGGCACCTCGATGGTTAACGATTTTAACTGCGGAACGGTTGCGTGGACCGATTGGAACGTATTGCTGGATGAAAATGGCGGACCAAACCATGTCGGCAATTTCTGCTTCGCGCCAGTACATGCCGACACCAAAACAGGAAAGTTGATTTACACCAACAGCTATTATTACATCGGACATTTTTCGAAATTCATTCAGCCGGGAGCCAAGCGGATAAGCTGCTCAACCAACCGCGACAAACTTCAGGCAACGGCCTTTCTGAATCCGGATGGGAAAATGGTGGTTGTGGTTTTAAACACATCTGACCAAAAACTGCCGTTCCGCCTTTGGATTGATGGTAAAGCCGCCGAAACCATCAGCCTGCCGCATTCAATCATGACCGTAATGATCTAAAATACCTTAACTACATGCTGAAAAGAGACTGGCTTATCAAAGTTCAGTCTCTTTTTTTGCACTGAATTTGTCCTAAAAAACAACCTTTATCATTTTAACAAATCTCATTTTCCCTACTTTTACCAAAAATGAAAAACTCATGATAAAACGTATTCTCTCACTTAGCCTCATTTTACATATGATTCCGGGCATAACCAATGTATTTGCCTGCACCAACCTGATTATAACCAAAGGTGCGTCGGCCGATGGTTCGGTAATGATTACCTACGCCGCCGACTCGCATACCCGGTACGGAACGCTCGGATTCTTTCCGGCTGCCGACCACAAACCCGGTGATTTGTGCGAGGTTTATCATTACGAAAACGGTAAACTCATGGGTACTATTCCTGAAGTGGCGCATACGTTTTCGGTCGTTCAGTTTATGAATGAAAACCAGGTGGCCATTGGTGAAACCACGTTTGGTGGTTTGGATTCGCTGACCTCACAACCGGGAGCCATTCTGGATTACGGCTCGCTCATGCGCATTGGTCTGCAGCGCTCGAAAACTGCCCGCGAAATGATTAAGGTGATGACCGAACTGGTTGCCCAATACGGTTATGCCACCAGCGGCGAATCGTTCTCGATTTCGGATGCCAACGAGGCGTGGATCATGGAAATGATTGGCAAAGGAAAATACGAAAAAGGCGCCGTTTGGGTAGCCCGTTTGATTCCCGACGGATATGTGAGCGGACATGCCAATCAGGCCCGCATCACTACTTTCCCGTTTCAGAAAACCAACAACTGGACCGACCCAAAACAAACCGTTTACCACTCAGCCGATGTAATCAGCTTCGCCAAAAAACACGGTTTTTATAAAGGCAGTGACGAAGCATTCAGTTTTTCTGATGTGTACAATCCGCTCGATTTTGGTGGAGCCCGTTTTTGCGATGCCCGCGTTTGGTCGTTCTTCCGGAAAATCAATAAGGAATTGCGCGATAAAGACATTTACACCAGCTATGCCCAAGGTAAATTTGCCCGCGATGCCAAATATCCCGATCAGTCGGCCAACCCGAATGGATTTGTTTCGAACCGCCTGCCACTTTGGGTGAAAGCCGATTCACCCATTACGCTTCAGCAAGTTATTGCCGG
>JAJZSZ010000237.1 GCA_021849365.1 Bacteroidota bacterium
CATCTATCCAGCTTTCAGCAAACAATATGCTCAAACCCGGCGACTGGATCGAAGTGCCCAAACACAATGCAAACGGTACGGTTGTGGATATTTCGCTGACTACAGTTAAAGTTCAAAATGGCGACAAAACCATTTCGACCATTCCAACTTATTCGCTGGTTACCGATTCGTTTCTAAACTGGTCGGGCATGGAGGAATCAGACGGGCGTCGCATCAAACGATTTATCAACATTGACATGAAAAGCGTTCGATTCTGCGACAACCAAATGCTTGAGAAGTTCCAGAACTTCAGGCTTATCAGGAATTATGTAACCGAGAAACAAAACGAGATTAACGAACACAACACAAAACTGGGAGTTGTTGACGATCACATTCCGAATGGTCGCCGGCAGACAAATCTTGGTATTTTCAGGAAATATCTTGAAATATACCTGAAGAACAATCCATACATCAACAACGATATGACGTTCCTGGTGAGGTATTTGCAACCTACTGAATCAGGTCTTCCAATCGAAATTTATGTATTTAGCAAAGAAAAGCAGCTCAGTGATTATGAGAGTATCCAGGCCGATATTTTTGATCACATCCTTGCTATTATTCCTGAGTTTGAATTACGGGTATTCCAGGCTCCATCGGGAAGTGACATCAACGATTTAAGTGAGAAACTGGCGGCCAGAATAAATTAAGGTCAAAGAATACTGAACATCAGGTTTTTGAAGTGAAAAATCACCTACATTTGCCCATGAATAGTAACCAGACTCTGGGAAGACAATGACTAACACACTTTCAGTTCATTACAATCGTGATGTTTTTCAACAAGAATAATTGAAATTTGTTATTTTTTTGTACTTTTGGGTTTCAATTTTTAAAACGACAGTTAGAACAATAAATTTATGAACGATCTGCATATTGAACCGCTACCGAACATAGACGAGTTAGATGAGAAAATTCTGAAATTGATCACCAAGAACGCACGCATCCCTTTTTTGGAAGTAGCCCGCGAATGTGGTGTTTCCGGAGCTGCCATCCATCAGCGCGTACAGCGTTTGCTGAATCTGGGTGTAGTTTCGGGTAGCGAATTTATCGTTAATCCGCAAAAATTGGGTTATTTTACCTGCGCCTATATGGGTATTCACCTCGAAAAAGCTAAATTTCATAAACAGGTTGTCGATGCCCTGATAAAAATTCCTGAAATAGTGGAATGCCACTATACAACAGGATCTTATGCCATTTTCATCAAAGTTCAGACAAAAACCAATAAACATCTGAAAAAATTAATTGATGAAGATCTTCAGGAAATTGAAGGTATTGCGCGTACCGAAACCTTTATTTCGCTCGAAATGGAGTTTAAACGTCAGGTGCCGATTAAGTAGTAAAACAATATTTCATTGAATTATAAAGGGTATCATTTTTCAGTGATACCCTTTTATTTTTTTCTGCGGAAACACTTAACAGTGCCTCTTTCTTCTGACATTTTGAATAAAATTAGCTCTTTTATTATCAAAATCACAGAATTTAGCTAGTTTTGGATTAATAAATGAACAACTATAATTTACTCTCATGACTTTAAGAAATCAATTAGACGACGTCGATCTTAAAATTCTGGATATCATTTCCAGAAATGCCCGTATCCCTTTCAAAGATGTCGCCTCGGAAGTTGGTGTTTCCAGAGCTGCTGTTCATCAGCGCGTAAACCGTATGATTGACCTGAATGTTATCGTTGGCTCAGGATATCATATTGATCCGAAGAAAATTGATTTCAAAACCTGCACCTATATTGGTGTTTTTCTTGAAAAAGGAAGCCTTTACTCAACTGTAGCCGAACAACTCCGTTTAATTCCTGAAATTGTGGAATGCCACTATACCACCGGTCAGTACGCCATTTTCGTAAAGGTATATGCCAAAGACAATGAGCACCTTCGAGATATCCTAAGCGATAAAATTCAGAAAATTGGAGGCGTTGCCAGTACCGAAACATTCATTTCGCTCGACGAAACATTTAAACGCGAAGTGCCAATTTTTTAGCCAAAAACTCATTCGGGTTTAAATGCAAAATATCCCGGAGAAATTCCGACTTTAAATTCATGGATAAATTTTCCTGAGGAGGAATATCTGCGCACGATTCCGTTTTGGCGATGATCGATGGCATCGCCAACATAGATTTCTGAAGTCGCCGGATCGATTCCTAAACTGTAAAAACCGCCATATACGCTGGCATTTTCAGACAGAATGAAAGGTTGTTCCGGAAGACGTTTGTCATTTACGCTCATTCGCCACACATGCCGGTTCAGGTAAAAAATGGAATCACCTGATGGGTTTATAGTCAGTTTCAGAGGACGTTCGCCCACAGCAAAACGAAACGAACGCTCAATCTCGCGGGTTTCGGCGTCGATTTTTAAAAGACCAGGCTGCTCGTAGCCATAAGCACTTCCTTCAAAACCACCATCAGTTAGCACCCAAAGCTTATTGTATTTGTCAAGAACCATGCTGTTGGGCTGTTTGAAAACTTCGATCGAATCAACCAGTTGATCGGTATTGGTATCGACCACCAAAATTTTATTGTCGTACGACCAGCAATTTACAAACAACAGATTTTTCCAGGGCACCATCTGTTCGGTTGGATGTTGTTGAAATTGAGAATTTGAATTATTCACCGGAATTTTTCCTGTTATCTCAAAAGTTTCAGGATTAAATATTGTAATCTTGCGCCCATATAAATCAGTTACATAAGCCTTTTGCTTGTTGATAATGTGCACATACCTGGGTGAGCTTAATCCTGAAATACTGCCTTTAAACTCAGCGGTTTTGCTGTCAATTACATAAATCTTTCCGGAGTTGTTCACCACCACAAATCCCATATTATTCCAAATAGTCATCGATTGGGCTACATCGCCCAATGGCGCTCCGTTTCGAGCCTGAAAAACCTGATTATACACCCGCTTGTCAGCCGGATCGTAAAACGAAAGCGATGAATTTCCATACATGAAATTTCCCTCACTTAAAACATACACACCATGATTTCCGGTAAAATCAAAATAAATCGTTTCCACCGGATCATCGTTGCAGGAAAAGACCGCAAGCAAAACAGCCAATATGACAAGGTATTTCTGCATCATTTTTTATAACTGATCTGGATGGTTAGCGAATAGTAACGGCCAGGCATAGGGCGCCACAAAATAGCCATATAATCGGTATTAGCTAAGTTTTCAACACTGGCTACCACATCAACATGAACAGGCTTAAAATTGAATTGCCGACCAGCACTCAGGTCGACCAGCCAATAAGGATTCAATACCTTTTCATAATCTGATTCCTCATTGTTACTCGAGGTATATCGTTTCCCTACAAATGGCGCATTCACCTTCAGGTAGTAGGTTTTATAGTCAACTTCGGCAAACAAATTCGCCTTATCTTTCGGAATATAAATCAGCTGCTTTCCCCTCGATTTATCGACTGAGGGAACCGCATCAACATTCGAAGTTGCCGAGTGCGAATAGTTGCCCTTTAAATCAAAGCTAAAATTGCGATTCATTTCCCTGTGAAAAGCAACCTGAACTTCAGCTCCGCGGGCAAAAACTTTACGCAAATTGCTGGCTTCCCAATACGAAGCTCCGCTGGCCGATGGTTGCCACACAATCCAGTCGTCGATTAACGAAGCGTAACCTGTTATCTGGCCTGAAAAGAATGATTTTTCTGCCCGTTTCTCAAAAGAAAAAGCTAAGTCCCCAGCATATCCATCTTCTGGCTCCAAATCCGGATTTCCGCCCGGAAACCAGTACAAATCATTCAATCCAGGTTGATGGTAATTGCGCGATGCATTCATTTTAAAAGCATAGTTTCTCTTTGTCCCAATCAAATATTCAGCACCGAATGACGGAATAAACCCAATGACTTTATTGTCGTACATTTCACTTCGGAACAAAAACGAAAACAAAAGTCTGGAATTTGGCTGAAAATGAGCAGCATTCATTAACGAAAGCTCATTGCGATCATGATCGTATCCTATTTTCTGAGCACTGTCGAAAACTGAAACCCGGTGGTAAGCCGAATTCAAAGACAAGTTTAAACTTAGGTTTTCCCGAGGCTTCCATTCAAAATTCAGATTCCCGGAATAACTCATTTCTTTGCTGCGGCTGTCGAAATTCACAAAACGGGCTTCGGTACTCGACCTGAAATAATTAAGTCGTGTGTGATTCATCCCAAAAACCAATTCTAAAATACTTTTTTCAGAAAGATATTTCCATGAACCAACCGCCCTGATGTTCCGGTCGGCCTGGGTCTCCTTTCGTGTATCTCCTTCAAACGACATCAGCTGTGGCAAATCGCGATCGCTGCGGTAAGCCCAAAGTTTAGCTGAAAAAGTCTGGTGACTCAACCGATAATACAATTCCTGAAGTAAACCCAGTTTTTCGTATCCGGCATTCTTCTGAACCGACTCATGCATGGGCAAAACACCGTAGTTAAAATACGAAAAATCATTCCGGCTCTGATCAGAAAATAATCGGGTTTTCGCTTGAAAATAACCATTTCCCAAGCCCACATTCAGGTATTCTTTAGCTGTCGAGAAACTCTCAATTGTTTGAACGTAACGAATACTGAAGCGATCGGTCCAATCGGGCTTATTATTGATCAAAACACTTCCTCCTAATGCTCCGGAACCAGACTGCAGCGAACTTCCTCCATGCAAAAGGCTTACATCATCGATAAAATAAACAGGGAAAAGCGAGAAATCGACATCTCCGCGCATGGGCGAATTCATCTTAACGCCATTCCAGTAAACCTGCGTATGTGAAGGCGCCGTACCGCGAAACGAAGCAGTTGCAGTTGATCCACGTCCATAGGATTTCATGAAAACCGGCGAATACGACGACAGCAACTCAGAAATAGTCTGGGTTTTCATCATTTGAATTGCCAGTGTATCGATGTGAGTAACCATCGAACCGGCCTCTTCAATCTTGCGTTTGCCGTAAACTTTTACTTCCTGAATATGAATGGTATCCGTCAGCTTTTGAGCTGCAATTTCTCCTGAAAGTGTAAACAAACCAATTACACAAAACAGCGTTTTGACTTCTTTTCGGAGATATCTGGCAAACGCGTTCACCATCTTACTTCTTTAAGATTTTTTGTGTAAAAACCTGCTGCCCCGATTCAACCCTTATGATATAAAGTCCGGAAGGTAAATACTCCAGATTGAGTTCCTGCAATGGTTCTTTTTCCATAAAAACCAGCGAACCTTCAACGTTAAATATTTCAACAGAAGTGATTGGCGATGCGCAATTCACATTAACCGAACCTGTAAATGGATTGGGGAAAACCTTACATTTTATAAAAGCTTCAGGCAAATTCGGAACATCGGTAATCAATCCTGAAATCACGCGCGAAACGTCAATTCCGGAACTTACCAGGTATTGTCCCGATTGGTTAGCTGTAAACGAAGCTTTTCCAAACTCGTCGGTTGTAATTACAACATGGTTGACCGTTAGCTGATTTGGTTCCGCAACCACCGATTGATTGGCGACTGCCTCAGAAGAATTAATAGCTACATTCCGCTCAGCATCCATTATACACGAATATTTTTTCAGCTGAACATCAACATTTTGCCCAACTTTCAGCGAATCTGCACCAGTGGTCATTTGTGTAACCAACCAAGGCAAATTATTATCGGCAATATGATAGATGAGTATTTCATCGTTATTATTTACCTTGATTTTATCAAGACCAGTAACAACTGGCTGCTGATTCAGCATAATTACCCAGGTTTTCCGGTAGGCATCGGCAGTTCTGGAGCCACCGTAACCAAAAGTATAAACAGTTGAGCCTTCTTCAATAGTCGGAACCTTCCATAAGTACAAGGCTGATCCACCTTTTGCATCATCGCGGAATGCCCAGTCTGAGCTTTGCCCGACTGTTTTCAAAATAGCTGCAACCGCATGAGCCAGAGAAACATAGTTTATCTCACTCAGCCCATACTGTTTTTGTGCATGATCGACTTTCTGTGTCAGATCAATCTGCTCAACCCACACAGACTGGCGCGGAATTATGGTCTTATCATCAGTTTTTACCGCTGCAAACACTTTTTTCAAAGCCGATTCAGGAAATACTTCAATCTGCACAGAATCACAGACCAAAGGATTATCGGTAACCTCGTAATGCAACCAGCTTTTCCCAACTTTTTTTCCTTTCAGAAAATAAATGCCGTCAACTAAAATAATTTCTGCAACAGTCTCGTCATCAAGCCTCCACGCTGTATTAATTCCAGTCAAAACATTTCCTGCCTGATCTTTCAGTCTACCTGAAAGTTCCAGTTTATCATTCACTTTCAGGCTCTTTGAGGAAAGAGTTATTTCGGCTTTGGCTGCTGAGAAAATTTCAAGCGAAACCTCAGTATAAATAGCAGGATTTGATGCCGAAGCTGCTCGAAGCTGAATGGTACCCGGGCTTTTAGCAACAAGTTTCCCGCTCTGAATAGTGGCCAGTTGCCCATCGCTCACACTCCAGTTTATCCCAACATTTTGCTGCCTGATTCCGTTTTCAAACACTATCGCTTCCAGATCGAGGCTTTGCCCCAAGCTCATTTTTCGCGGTAACTCTTTGATGACAACCACCGATTGAACTCCCGAGACATTTGCAGGCTCAACATCACGAATTCCTGTAATTTCGGTCGACACCTCACCAAGCCAACCTGCCAGTGAATTCATTCCGGTATAAATCCGGATAAAATGAATTTCGTCCAAGCTAACTGGTTTGTTATCTCTATCTACCGCCCAACCTATGTCGATGGCATCTCCACCACTTCCCTCAGTAACTGCCGTGTAAGGGTTATCCGGGAGCTTTTCGGTGTACGACAAAACTGGCGTATTATCGGCATATCCGAATGTTTTATGGTTTGAAATGACCGACCCCGGAATCGAAAGATCAATTGGACAAGTAAGACGAGTCCCGTTCAGATTGTATTTATCTGCAGCAATGGCAGGAAACAGATCATTTCTTGGATAATATGGCTGTTGATGAAAGCTGTTCACAGGAATAAGCCCAGATGCTGATTGACTATCGGTCCAATGAATATCTCCGGCAACATTCAACCCATTATTCAGATAACTAACCTGGTATCCCGAAAATGTTGAATTCCAGAAATGCTCACTTCCGGCAATTTCGTACCAGGTATCATCGGGCAGTCCATTATGATTTTCATCTTTCATCACCTGAATTATGCCAGGCTCTGACCAGGTCATAGTTGCATTACCATAAACAGTAAAATCGAGACAGATCGGA
>JAJZSZ010000238.1 GCA_021849365.1 Bacteroidota bacterium
TTAATCCATATCGTCCTGAATTGCTGGAACCGACAGCAGGATTGGTATCCGATCAGCTTAAATCGCCGGTTTCTGATAATCTCGATTTGGAAGTGAGTTTAGGCCAGCTTAGCTATAAAAGGCGCGAACAGGCAAATCTGACGATTAAAATCAATAAGCCGTATTCTCCAGATGATAAGTATACAGTATCTGTTGTTCCAGTAGCTTCCGGAAACTTACAAACACCTGGTCTGGCTGGTCTTCAGGAGCTTAAGTTTAAGCAGAATTATATTCCTGAAACGAGGGGATTGTCTATTTCAGGAACTGTAGTTAATCAGGCCGATTCTGTTCCAATTCCATACACTTTGGTTGGGCTGACTGTCTTTATGCAAAATCCTGAAATTTTAAATATTCGGACAAACGATAAAGGACAATTCTATTTCGACCTTTCAAAACAAAAAGGTGAGTTTGAAATTTTTATTTCTGCAAAAGCGGTTGACAATAAAATTCCATTGATTTTGGTTGATAATGATTTCTCAACTGATAAGATTGATTTACCATTTATTCCTCTTGACTTATCGCCTGAAGCTATTAATTTGTATCAGTTCCAGTCGTTTACAAGTCAAATACAAAAGCTTTACAAACAACAAAAAATTGGAAACGAATTGAAGGCTCTTCCTAAAGATTTGCCATTTTATGGGTCGCCTGATTTTGCAATTAAGCTTTCGGATTATGTGCCCTTACCAAGTGTGAGGGAATATTTTTATGAACTGTTTCCCTCGGTCAGAATAAAAAATGAAGGGGGGAGAAGTATCATGAAAGTGCTTGGCGCATATTCTGATCTCGCTGTTTTTGATCCTTTGGTTTTAGTCGATATGGTTCCTGTTTTTGATGTAGACAAGGTTTTGGCTCTTCAGCCTGATAAAATTGATCGTATTGAAGTTGTGACGATTCCGTATGTGCGTGGCGATATTGTTTTTGGCGGAGTGGTAAGCCTGTTCTCGAAAAAAGGTGATCTAGCTGGGATTGATTTGCCTTCTGCCGGCCGTTTTATAAATTATACTATGCTCGGAAACGAAACAATACGTGAAACATCGGTTTCAAAAGACCAGCGCATCCCTGATCTTCGCAACTGCCTTTACTGGAATCCCTCTTGTAAGCCCGATCAATCAGGAAAGATTAATCTTTCGTTTAATGTTGGTGATAATTCCGGAGAATTCCAGATATTAATTAACTGCTTAAACGAGTCGGGCAGGTTATTTAATTCAAAGACTAGAATTTTCGTCAAGTAGTTTTTCTTGCTATTATCTTTCGTTTTAATAAGAGATGAGAGGGGTGATGCGAATTGTATTGCAGTGTTTCCTGCATTAAGGACACCTTATTTATCATTTCATTCCCAACTTGATTAATTGCATTAGCTATTTTTCAAAGCTTATTCCTTTTTCAGGTTTGATTTTTTTACAGATCTGAATTCTCAATTTTGGTTAGAAGTAAGGATGGACAAATTGTGACCTTTTAGTCCTGTTAAGTCCATAAATCAAGCATAGGAATAAAGCTGAGAGTAAAATGTTGTGTTGAGATTGCAGCCCAATAGGGTCAAAAATAAGCTCTATTGTTTAGGGTTTGGACGATTTAAGGCTTTTATGCTATGGGCAAGTATCTTATAGGCGTGTGGTTTCAATATTCATAATGTGATATTACCGGAACCTTGTGATTTTAACCAGAGAATGATCCTCAATCATAATAATGAAAGTGGCTAGAGAACTAGCAAAAAAAGGCCGTCTCAATTTAATTGAGACGGCCTTCCAGTACTTAATCTATTAAAGATTAATATTTATCCCAGAAAATTTTAGTAGAAATTAAATCGCCTCCAATAGCAGCAGAGATTGCTTTGTAATTGGCTGCATTTAATGTTTGTTCGTTTACAGGGAAAGTGAAGCGAACAGGAATGTCTGAATATTTAGTAGCATCTTCAGGCAGGTTCAAAATTGGATAATCAAGTCTTCTCCAGGTTGTGTAAGCTTCGATACCACGAGTGTAAGCAGCTAACCATGACTGAGTACCAATTTTTTGTTTCCAGGTTCCGGTAGCAGTTGTGTAAGCTACTTCTGGCTTAGCCAGATATGCAGCAGCACCGCTTACGCCCCAGAAATCGAAAGATGCAGTAATACCTTTGTTATACCAGGCTTCTGCAGTTCCGCCAACGTTGTAGCCTCTTGCAGCAGCTTCTGCCATATAGAAACAAACTTCAGAATAGGTCAACATTAAACCTGGGAAAGTAGGTTCCTGAATAAGGTCGGAGATGTGAGAATACTGGCTGAATGAGTTTGAATATCCATATTCACCACCAACATATTCACCATCTAATGTAGTGAAATAAGCTTCACGACGTGGGTCTTCCAAAGTATTCATTACATCAACAATGGTATTTGCAGGAACGAAATCGTGACGTCCTGAAGCAACCAGGTCAGCATACAATTGGTTGTAGTTTGGAGAAGTTGGCTGATATTGAATCAGGCAATCGTCGTCGTTTGATGTGAAAACTTTGCTTGTAGCAGCTTCGATTGATGATTTAGCCAAAGCATCGTCAGCATCAGCAATGGTAATAGCCATGCGAACTTTCAATGAGTTACCAAATTTGATCCATTTAGCAACATCACCTTCATAATATAAGTCGGCTCCACCATAACTACCAGCACTGGCATTCAGTTTTCCTAAAGCAGCGTTCAAACGGGTAAACAAATCGGTATAAATGTCTTTACCTGTATCATATTTAGGATAGACATTGTCGATATTGAGCGCATCTTTATAAGGAGCTGCACCAAATACGTCAACTAAGTGTGAATAAACGTAAACGTTCATCAACTCAATAATCTGCAATTTGTTTTGTTTTGCAGCTTCTTCGTTGGCACTAACTTTTGTAGCTTCAATAATAGTTTTAGCTTCTTTTAAATCAGTCAGTACGCGGAGGTACAAGTTCGTGTAAATACCAGTTGAAATGTTACGTGTAATCAAGTCATAGTTGGCTTCATCAATATAGGTTGTTTCAGTCCAATATTGAGCCATCAGCTTGAAAATGTTTGTATTTACGTTTGTATTGTTCATGTAGTCGGCAAGCTGTTTCTGAGCATTAGAGAAAAGCGCTTCACCGGGAACAACCGCAGGGTGCTTCTTATCGGTATTGAAATCTTCAAATTTATCGGTACAGCCAGTAACAGCCGCGATAAAAACAATGATTATCAGATATAATACTTTTTTCATAGTTGATACATTTTAAAATTGTAGATTAACTGTAAATCCCAAATTCCTGGTTGCAGGCATTACACCACTCTGCCAACCCTGAATGTTACCGGAACTTTGACTTGCTTCTGGATCAGCATGAGGCAGGTTTTTGTGGATGATCCACAAGTTAGATCCAACAAATCCAATTGAAGCGTTTGATAAAGCAAGTTTACTGATCCAGCTTTTTGGTAAATCATAAGTTACAGTAAGCTCTCTCAGTTTAATGAACGATGCATCGTAAACGAAACGTTTGTTAGGGTCTTGTGAATAACCGATAGCAGCATAGTTTTCATTATTTCTGCGAACCCAGTTTGGTGAACCATCAGCTAAAACGCCTTCTTCGATTACACCACCACTATTTGCAGCATATCCACCTTCTTTAGTTTTGTTTTTGTCGTCTTTCCAAACGATAGCATCACGTTTACCGTTTCCAAGGTCATTCAAACCGGCAGTTTCTGCATAAAGGCCTGTGGCATAACCATACCATAAGTCAAGTGAGAATACATCGCCACCTTTTTGCATATCAACCAGGAAGCTCAACGAAATGTTTTTATACTTGAAAGCATTGTTGATACCGCCTGTCCAGTCTGGATTTACGTCACCAATAACAACATCGTTAGTTGAGCTCTTGTAATAACGACCGTTGGCTGGGTTGATTAATTTTCCACCGTTGGCGTGGTATTGATAATCAGAACCTTTAATAGTTCCGTATGGTTGGCCAACAGTAGCATTGATAGAAACTCCACCCTGTAAGCTACCAATCTGCAAGTTTTTAACTTCGTTACCTGCTTCGTCGGTGTAAAGAGAAATAACTTCGTTTTTGTTTTTAGCCCAGTTTACACGAATATCCCAGCTAAAGTCTTTTGTTTTAACAGGAGTTCCGTTAAGAGCCAACTCAACACCTGTATTCTGAACTTCACCGGCGTTTACCCATTTAGAATTAAACCCAGTTGCAAATGAAACAGAAACAGGCATTAACTGATCGAATGTATTGTTTTTATAAACAGCAAGGTCGAATCCAACACGACTTTTCAGGAAATTCATTTCCAAACCGGCTTCCAAAGCTCTCTGGCGTTCTGGTTTCAAATTTGAGTTCAGTTTAGTATTTGGAACTGTAACCATTGATGTTCCTGTAAACGGTGCATTCGCAAGATATGTGTCTTTAACACTCAATGCAGGTGCACTACTACCTACCTCAGCAAAATTCAAACGAACTTTACCTAAAGTTAACCATTCAGCATTGATTAAATTTGAGAAAATCATACTGGTTGTTACAGAAGGATAATAGTATGCATTGTTTTCTTTAGGAAGTGTAGAAGATTGGTCGCGGCGTAAAGTAGCATCAAGGAAATAAGTGTTTTTGAAACCTAATGACATACTACCGAAGATACCATTAACACCAAGGCGGTAGAAGTTTTCTTCTGGAGGAAGAAGTGGGTCAACACTGTTATTTAGTGCATATACTTTAGGAACTGCTAAGCCATTATTGGTAGATGCAAATACGCTTTCAGATTTTGTTCTGCGAATGTTTGTACCTAACATAGCGGTAAGGTCAAATTTTTCACTAATAGCCTTGTGATAATTCAACATGAAGTCGAGGTTAGTTTCAGTGAAAGCACGAGTATAGCGACTGTAACCTGAAGTAACGTCTGGACGACCAACACCAAATTCGCCGGCACCAGAACCTACGGCTTTATGTTCTTCCTGCAATTCATTGTATGTATCAATGGCATAACGACCCATTGCTTTCAGGTTTTTCGAAATGTCCCAATCCAATTGAGCATATCCGATCAAACGACCTCTACCGTCTTTTTCGTAGTTTTCGTAACGAACCCAATATGGGTTATCCCAGTATGCAGGTGCAAGATCGTCGTATGCTACAGGGTTCCAAGTTACGTTGCGACCAGTTTCCTCGTACATTTTTTTCAACATTGCTACATCAACGTTTACCTGATACCATTGACGGAACGATGACATGATATTATCAGAATAACCAGTAGATGGTCTACCTTTACCAGAAGTATTTACATAATTGGCTGAAGTAGTAATTTTCAGGTTATCGAGAATTTTATGTGTGCCAACAAATGTAGCGTTGTTCTTTGTCAGGAAGCTGTTAGGCATAATACCTGTTTGATCATAGTAAGTATATGAGAAACGGTAAGTTGTTTTGTCATCACCACCAGAGATGTCAATATTATTGGAAGTACCAACACCAGTATTGAAGAATGTATCAGGACCGTTTGGAGAGGCAACCCATGGAGTTGCTTTCATGTAGTTAGGAGAAGCTGGATCAAGAGCATCCCATTGGAATACTTTTACGTTCGAATCGAACTTCTGACCACGAGAAGCATCTTCATAATAAGGTACGGTATAATCAATATTGCCATCACCATCAACGTCAGCATATTGTTCAAACCCTGGATAATCTTCACCACCATAGTAGTATTTTCCATAACCAGCACCATATTCATTCTGGTATTTTGGGAAAGTACTTTTGTCCATGGTACTGAAAGTAACGTTCGAGCTTAATTTGATTTTAGGAACTTTAATTCCTGAAGCTTTACCTTTTTTAGTAGTAATAAGAATAACACCGGCAGTAGCACGAGAACCATACAATGCAGTTGCAGCAGCACCTTTAAGTACGCTGATAGATTCAATATCATTGGGGTTGATGTCGGCAGCAGCATTACCGTAGTCATAACCACCACGTCCTGTTAACTGACCTGAGTTGTTGGTGTTCGAGTTATCGATTGGAATGCCATCAACAACGAATAAAGCCTGGTTATTACCAGTCAGAGAAGATGATCCCCTGATGATAACGTTGGTTGAACCACCAAAGTTGGTGTTATTTTTAACCTGAATACCCGAAACCCTACCCGAAAGAGAAGTAACAAAGTTGTCTTTTTTCGAGTTGTTCAGTTCTTCTCCACCTACTTGTTGTACGGAATATCCCAGCGATTTTTTCTCACGGGAAATACCTAAAGCCGTAACAACAACTTCATCTACAGCGATGTTTTCAGAAGTCATTTTAACATTGATGTTTGTTTGTGTACCGATGGCAACTTCCTGAGTTGTCATACCTACAAACGAGAAAACCAATGTTTTGGCATCTTGTGGAACTTTCAAACGGAACACACCATCCATGTCGGTAATCGTTCCTAATGTTGTTCCTTTCACAGAAACAGAAACCCCGGGAATCAATGATCCGTCGTCGGCCGAGGTCACTCTTCCTGAAATCTCCTTGGTTTGGGCCATAAGGACCTGCAAACCAATTGCAAAGAATGCAAGCAATAACGCGATTTTTTTCATGTAAAATAAATTTAAATTAAACAGCATCAATTTTTAATGAAAAACAAGGCTGGAAAACTTCACTAAAATCCCCCCCGTTCAAAAGTACTTCAACTCGAAAAAATGATTCCCCCAAATCAGATTTTCAGGAAATTTTAATGAATTTTTTTCAGACCCCCCTTCATAAACCATTGTTACAGGTTTGTTACAATGCTTTATTTGATCACAAATTTAAAAAAATGTGAACAGGATGATTAATTCATAAAGATAAATATTGACATATTTTAACAATGTTAACAATTATTAAATTGGCTGAATACCCATCCTAAATAGAGAAACAATTCTCAAACCGTTGTTGTTTAATTAATTGTATTTTTATGAATAAAAAATGCAAATTATTATTTAGACTGGATATAAATTACAAAAGGGTTGCCAGCTCGCTAAAATCATTGATAAAATAGGTTCTGTTAGTGCGCTTTAGCACTAATGAAGGCTCTTTTGAAGCTGAAAGAAGTGATTTTATGTGGTCGGGGATTGAATGGCTTTCGTGGTTTAAAAACATGATTTGGTCTATTCCAAACTCCAGAGCGCCTATAATATCTATATCCCACGAGTCACCAATCATAATGCTTCTTTTTTTCAGTGCATTGGCCGATTTTAATGC
>JAJZSZ010000009.1 GCA_021849365.1 Bacteroidota bacterium
TTCAATTTTGGGCGGATTAATGAGGTTTAGGTTTCCGGTTCCTGAAACTGTCAGTTTCAAGGTCATAGCCTCGTTCGATTTGGCGTTTGTTTTATCCATTTCGCCGGTGAAGTTGAAGTTACCAACCGCTCCGCTGTAATTAGCAGGCTGGTTAGGTAAATCTTTTACGGCAATAGTCAACGGATCGCTGACGACTTTGGCTTTTACAACGCGGTAATTATCGAAGAAATCGTCGAAAAAGCTTTGTTGCTGGCGAACGCGCTGGCGCACCAGACAGGTAATTTCGAACGGATCGATGCGTATATTCCCGATTTGCTGTGGAAATAATATCGTTTTCTTTAGAACGCCAACCTGGTAAATCCGGCCGTTGTACACTTCACGTGTAAAATTTACCTGCGAGGGAACGTCAATATCTTTGGTCCAGAAACCTTCGTATGATGGTAGTTTTACTTCGTCGAACCCATTCAGCGGAACGTTCTGGCTGATGTACAATTTTACGGTTGCCAATATTTGTTCGCCTTTCGAAACATTGGTTTTATCAACAGCAATGCGAACGAATAAATTGTCTTTACTTACGTTTCCGGTTGGCGTATCATCCTGCTGGCTGCTTTGTCCGCCACCTTGTCCGCCCGAGGCCTGCTGTGGCTGACCTTTTACCACTTCAATCGATAAACTGTTCGATTCGTATGTCTTTCCGCCAACTTTAATCGATGCCGGGCGAATCGTAAATTTCCCTTCCTTTTTGGCGCGAAGGATAAAAATGTATGAAAAACTCGACGATTGAGTTGTCTTCCCGTTGATGATCTGGATGCTTGAACTTTGCGAGGTTGATGGCCCCATCAGAACATCGAAATTCGACAGGTCGGGCAACTGAAGGTCGGTACCTCTGTCGTTTAATGTGAAGCCCAGCCTGAATTGTTCGCCCATGGCAACCACTTCCGGGCCTTCCATCACAAACTCAATGTTGTCGGCCATTGCCAGAAAGCCGGCAAACACAAAAATTATCAGTAATTTTAATTTTCTGATCATAGTTCTTTTCAGTATTCTTTTTGCAAAATTATAGTTCCAAATTTCAAGTTCCAAGTTCCAAGATTGAGCTTTTAACTTGAAATCTGGAATTTTTAACTTGAAATTTGATTACCAGTCTTTGTCAACTTTTTTTGATTGAGCTTTTAGTGCCTGAACTTTTTTAACCTTATCCTGAATTTTTTTCTCGTTGTTTTCTAAAGCCTGCAACATTTGCTCGGCATTTTGCTTCGATATTTTGCTTTGCGATGGCTGCTGTTGCTGATCTTGATCTTTCTTCTGATCCTGATTGTTCTTGTTTTGATCCTTATTCTGATCTTTCTTCTGATCCTGTTTATCTTTGTTCTTGTCCTTATTTTGATCTTTGTTCTGATCTTTATTTTGGTCCTTGTTTTTATTCTGGTTATTCTTCTGCGGTTGCTGCTGCTTTTTCTTCATGTTCATTGCATACAGCAAGTTGTATTTGGTTTCCAAATCCTTTGGATTGTTGCGTAAGGCCTCTTTGTAAGCCGCAATACTTTCGTCGAGCTTGTTGCCCATTAAAAGCGAGTTGCCCAAGTTATGAAGTGCACGGCTCTTTTCAACTTTATTCGGAGTCTTGTCTGCAATTTCCTTGAACTTTTCAGCCGATTCACCAAATTTTTTCTGTTTGTACAGTGCATCGGCCAGGTTGAAATTCCATTTGGTTTCTTCCGGTTTTTTCTCGATGGCTTTGAGGTACTCAATTTCGGCCCTGTTGAATTGAACGGTATCCAGATGCGCCGTGTCTTTCATCGCTGCCTCGTAGTATTTGTTACCCTGTCTCACAAATTTGCGTTCGTTTTGAGCCTGGCTTACCACCGCCCAAAACAACAAAAACATGATCAGTAAATATTTTAGTCTCATACGTTTTCTATTTTCTTTCTCCAAACAGTTTGAAATTCTTCAGGTACTTGTTTTTTCGTTCAAGTATCACAAAATCAAGCAGAATAAGGAATAATCCCAGTCCAATAAAATACTGGAATTTATCGTCGTAATCGGTATAAACCTGCGATTCGAGTTCCGATTTTTCCATCTTGTTTACTTCATTCAGCAGATTATTTAAACCCACCTGAGCGTTGTTTGCCCTAACATAGGCGCCCTTGCCAGCTTCGGCTATTTGTTGCAGCATGGGTTCGTTGAGTTTGGTTACCACCACATTGCCCTGCCTGTCTTTGCGATAACTTTTCTGCCCATTTACGTATTCGGGTATCGGTCCTCCTTCGGGCGATCCCATTCCAATGGTGTAAATCACGATTCCTTGTTTGGCTGCTTCTGTTGCGGCGCCAACAGCGTCGTCTTCGTGGTTTTCTCCATCCGTAATGATGATCATGGCTTTACTTCCGGTGAACGTAGGACTGAATGATTTTATTCCGAGCTCGATGGCAGCGCCAATGGCTGTTCCCTGTGTAGGGACCATTTGCGGGCTGATGGCATTCAGGAAAAGTTTGGCCGAAACGTAATCTGCAGTAATTGGCAACTGGGTGTAAGCATCACCTGCAAAAACAATCAAACCTAATTTGTCGTCGCTCAGTTTATCAACCAGCTGAGCAATGGCTCTTTTGGCACGTTCGAGCCGGTTGGGCTGAATATCTTCTGACATCATACTATTCGAAACGTCGAGTGCAATCATCAGTTCGATGCCTTTGCGTTTTTCGTTCTTCAGCTTCGATCCGAATTGCGGCCTCGAAATACCAATAATGATGCTGGTTAGCGCAAACATGAGAATGATGAATTTTAGCACTGGGCGGCCTCCACTTACGTTGGGCATGAGAACTGATAAAATCTCTTTCTGCCCAAAGAGCGCCAATGCTTTTTTTCGTTTAATTCTGGCGTACCAGAAAAAGGCGATCAGCGCCGGAATAACCAGCAAGGCATATAAATATTCTGGATTTGCTATTCTAAACATATCTTCAAATTTCGTGGTTTGGTATTGTAAAGACGCAATGCATTGCGTCTTTACGTCTCCTCATATTTTTATCTAAGGTATATTTCTGAAAATGGTTGTTTTTAATGCTAATCCCAATATCAGCAACAAAGCTCCGGCAATGGCATATTTCAGGTACTGTTCTTCTTTTTTGCTGAACTCGTGCACTTCCATTTTCGACTTCTCGAGTTTATCAATTTCCTTATAAATTTCGGATAAACTGTTGTTGTTGGTTGCCCTGAAATATTTACCGTCGGTGGTTGCTGCTATTTTTTGCAGAGTCGGTTCGTCAATTTTCACTTCCATGTCGCGAACCTGCACTCCAAAAGGTGTTTGCACCGGGTAGGGGGCCATTCCCATAGTTCCAACACCCACGGTGTAAACACGGATTCCGAATGTTTTGGCCAATTCGGCAGCAGTAACCGGTGCAATTTCACCGCGATTGTTTTCGCCATCGGTAAGCAAAATTACAACCCGGCTGATAGCGTTACTTTCTTTCAGTCGCGAAACTGCTGTTGCCAGTCCATTACCAATGGCGGTGCCGTCTTCAATCATACCACTTTCGATGTTGTGAAAAAGGTTGATTACAGTGGCATGGTCAGTGGTCAAAGGGCACTGTGTAAAGCTTTCTCCTGAAAAAACAACCAATCCAATTTTGTCGTTCGGGCGGCCTGAGATAAACTGCGTGGCTACGTCTTTGGCTGCTTCGAGACGGTTGGGCTGAAAGTCCATAGCCAACATCGAACTCGAAATATCGAGTGCAATCACAATATCGATTCCTTCGGTAGTTACATTTTGCCAGCTGTTTGACGATTGCGGACGTGCCAGTGCCATAATCAGGAACGACATGCTCGACAGGAAAAGTACAAAAACACTGTGGCGAAAGTAATATTTCCAGCTTTTGGGGATCTTTGCGAAACCCATGTCAGACGAAAACTGTATGCTGGCTCCCATTTTCTTTTGCTTCCAGATATACCAGGCGATCATGGGAATAAACAGCAGAAACAGGTAGAAAAATTCGGGATTCTTATAATTCATTCTGTTTGTCTTTTCTTGGGTTATTTAGCAACTTCAATTTCATCTCCGGATTCCTCTTCGGCTTGCACTTCCTGTTTTTCCGGAGCCTTCACTACTTCTTTCTTGGTTTGATTCACAAAGAAATAAGCATTCATCAGGGTGAGGTTGTTATCATCGGGCAGGGGTGTATATTTGGCAAACTTTACCAAATCGGCCAAACTCAGAATATGCTGAAGCTGATCGAGTGTTTTCGCGTCAACCAAATCTTTTTGTTGCTTGAAAATACCGATTGTTTCGCTCGAGGTTTGTTCCATTGCCTGAATCTCGAACCGGTTCTGAATATAGGTACGAATGGTGTCGGAAACTTCGGAGTAATATTGTTTGAGTTTTTCCTGCTGCCATAATTTCTGAGCCCTGATCCGGTCGAGTTCGCGCAAAGCAATAACGTGTGCCGGTTCGGCTGGTTTTTCAGGCCGGGCAAATAGCGGTTGATTCTTTTTCTTCCATTTGATGTAATAGAAAATGAAAAAGACAATGGCTGCAAGTAAAATTACGGCCAGAATGTAAGGCATAACCTCTTTCAAAGTAACCGGTGCAGCATATACGGTTTTGATATCAACCGGTCCTTTGGTTGTATCTATTTTCATTCCATGTACCTGGAACATCAGTTCGCGGGTGGCAGCCGAATCGAGCACCTGCCCGTTTTTCATCCGGAAATAAAATGGCGGAATCTGGTGCTGTCCGCTGTCGAACGAAGTAATGTACAGACTTTGGGTCAGCTTTTCGCGATCTTTATTTTCGAGTTTGATGGTATCGATTTTCGAGCGGTCAACCACCTCGATTTTTGAGCTGAACGTATCGGGAACCTGTGGGAACTGAACCTGCAGATTTTTTGGCTTTTCAATTTCGAGGAGCAGTTTAAGCTGGTCGCCAATGAGAATATGTGTTGAGTCGATACTTGCCTTTACAGTAACTTGTTGAGCCTTCAGTGAATGGAAACCTCCGGAAAGCAAAACAAAAAGTACGACATATAACAATCTGTGCTTCATTTCTTAATTAGTTTTATTCACGTTTCTTAAAGAGGCTGATCAGTGACTTCACGTAGTCGTGATTGGTGCTTATGCTCACATAGTCAACCCTGCTCCGTTTAAATGTATTGTCAAGCTGATCTGAAAGATCGGTCCACCATTTCCGGTACATCGATCGTGCTGTGCGGTCTGAACTGTCAACCCAGGTGTAATTTCCGGTTTCAGCATCTTTCAGTTTAATCATTCCAATATCCGGAAGTTCGGTTTCGCGTTCGTCGTAAATGCGCAGGGCAACCACATCGTGCCGGTTGTTCGCTATCGAGAGTGCACTTTCCAGCGTGTTTTCCTTCTGAATGAAGTCGGAAATCACAAATGCGGTACATCTTCTTTTAATGGCATTGGTCATATACTGGATGGCTCCTGAAATATCGGTTCCGCGCGATTCTGGCTCAAAATCGATCAGTTCGCTGATGATTCGGAGAATGTGACTTCTTCCTTTTTTCGGCGGGATAAACTTCTCAATTTTATCGGAGAAGAAGATCACCCCGATTTTATCGTTGTTCTGAATGGCCGAAAACGCCAAAACAGCAGCGATTTCAGTAACGATATTCTTTTTCAGTTTGTCCTGCGATCCGAATTCGCGCGATCCGCTTACGTCAATCAGCAACATTACCGTCAGCTCGCGTTCTTCTTCGTAAATCTTGACGAACGGTTTGTTGTAACGGGCCGTCACGTTCCAGTCGATGTTTCGCACGTCGTCGCCAAACTGGTATTCACGAACCTCGCTGAAGGCCATCCCACGTCCCTTGAACGCACTGTGGTACTCGCCGGCAAAAATATTGCGGCTCAATCCACGCGTTTTAATCTCAATTTTCCGGACTCGTTTTATAAGTTCGCTTGTTTCCAAAACAAATCAATTTAATGTTTATAGAGAAATGCATTGTAAAGACGCATTGCAATGCGTCTCTACCACAATCAAACTATTGATTACTATGGAACTTCAACCGAATTCAGGATTTCAGCAATAATTTCTTCTGACGTAATGTTGTTAGCCTCAGCTTCGTAACTCAAACCAATACGGTGGCGCATTACATCGGGGCAAACAGCACGAACATCTTCAGGAATTACATAACCGCGGCGTTTAATGAACGCAAAGGCTTTGGCTGCCTGGGCCAGACTGATACTTGCACGAGGCGAACCTCCGTAAGAAATCATATCAGCGTATTTATCGAGTTTGTATGCTTTCGGATCGCGGGTTGCATAAACAATGTCAACAATGTATTTCTGAATTTTTTCGTCCATATACACATCTTTCACCACATCGCGGGCTTTCAGAATATCTTCAGGGCGCATCACTTTCGAAGCGGTTGGGAAAGCTTTCAGCAGGTTTTGCTGAATAATCAGTCGTTCTTCTTCTTTCGAAGGATAGCTGATCACCACTTTCAGCATGAAACGGTCAACCTGCGCTTCGGGCAGTGGGTAAGTACCTTCCTGTTCAATCGGGTTTTGAGTGGCCATTACCAGGAACGGTTCCTGCAGTTTGTAGGTGTTTTCGCCTATGGTAATCTGGCGTTCCTGCATGGCTTCGAGCAGCGCCGACTGCACTTTGGCGGGTGCACGGTTAATCTCGTCGGCCAGAACAAAGTTGGTGAAGATCGGTCCCTTTTTTACTACAAACTCTTCTTTTTTCTGGCTGTAAATCATGGTACCCAAAAGGTCGGCAGGCAGCAAATCGGGAGTGAACTGGATGCGGGCAAATTTAGCATCGATACTTGTTGCAAGGGTGTTAATCGCCAGGGTTTTTGCCAACCCGGGAACCCCTTCCAGCAAAATATGACCACCCGAAAGAAGTCCTACCAAAAGACTTTCTACCAGATGTTTTTGTCCAACAATCACTTTGTTCATCTCCATGCTAATGATGTCGACAAATGAACTTTCTCTCTGAATTCTTTCGTTTAACTCGCGGATATCAACTGCTTGATTCATGTGTTTATGTTTTTTTAATTTTTTATTGTCAAAATGAAATTTGCCTGATTGTAACTCAAAACCTTTGTTTGTATTTCAGCTAAATCATGCTCATTCCATACTTTTTAGCTAACTGGTTTATTTCCTTTAAATTTTTTTTGAGACACGAAAATACGCTATACTTGAATGAAAAACGGTAAATATTCGTTAAATTTTGTTAAGCCAAATACCCTCTAAAAGGCCCGTGAAATTAATAAAAACAGCGATTTTTAACAGAATGTGTTTGCTCTTTTTTATTTTTGCCAAAAATCAATCCATTGACTCAAAGGTATTTCATAGAACTGGCCTATAAAGGCACTCATTTTCATGGCTGGCAGGTACAGCCCAATGCTGCTTCGGTGCAGGAATGTCTCGAAAAAGCATTGTCAACCATCCTGCGCGAGCCCATTTCTATTACCGGCGCCGGCCGTACCGATACCGGTGTTCATGCCAGCTATTACGTGGCACATTTCGACACGGAGAAGGAAACCCTCGACCATCCGGATTTTGCGCACAAGCTGAACAGTTTCCTGACGAAAGATATCGTCATTTTTGGTCTGACTAAAGTAAGTCCTGAAGCTCATGCCCGTTTTGATGCCATTTCGCGCACTTACCAGTATTTCCTGAACCTGCGGAAAGATCCGTTTGCGCTCGAAACTTCATGGCATTTTCATGTTCAGCCCGATATTGAACTAATGAACGCAGCAAGTAAGATTTTATTTGATTACACCGATTTTACCAGCTTCAGTAAATTGCATACCGACGTAAAGACCAACAACTGTAAAATTTATCAGGCTGAATGGATTCAAACCGGGAAGAATATTGTGTTTACGGTAAAAGCCGACCGCTTTTTGCGCAACATGGTGCGGGCACTTGTAGGAACCATTGTTGAAGTGGGCATTGGCAAAATTGATCTGAACGGATTTCGTAAAGTCATTGAGCAGAAAGATCGCGGAGCTGCCGGGTTGTCGGTTCCGGCACAGGGACTGTTCCTGACTGATGTTGAGTACCCCGAAACGGTTTTCAGGAGGACAGTTTAGATTTTAAAAGGCTGTCTCAAAACTCTGATTTTGTTTTATCCCTCCAACCTCCCCTGAAGGGGCGGCTTTAAAGTCCCCTTCAGGGGATTTAGGGGTTTTAAAGAGGCCGATACCTAAAAATCAGAAGCAAATAAAAACTTAAAACTTCTTTATAAACAGTCTTCATATTTCAGGGATAAATAACATCTTCTCATTTGTGGTGATCTTATTCATCTGCAAAGATTAGAGCCGGTTCCCTTTTTCCAAAGTCTTATTTCTATTTCCTGAATTTACTGATATCTTATCGGCAGCATCTTCAGCTTAAGCAATATCAGCAACGAAACCATCACCACAGTGCCTATTGTTGCAACGATGTTGATGAAATTTTTTGCCCTGACCCGGTTGTTGAATAATCGTTCAATGACTTCATAAATCAGTAATCCAATTATCCCACCCGAAGTATTTGTAATGATGTCAGTAATGTCGAATGCCCCGATTCTCATAATAAACTGAAGAGCTTCGAACATCAGACTGGTTAAGAAAAAAAAGAGAAATTGGTTTTTCCAGGTCCATCTTCTGAACAAAACTCCGGCATAAATCCCAAGTGGTACAAAAATCACAATATTCAAAATGATTTCACTTAAATCGAGTTTGCCGTTTGCGATAAAGAGTTCGTTAAACGGAATTAAATTTACGCTCCGGCGTTCCATATACGAAAATTGTACGCCGAACTTAAACAGTAAGATCCAGAACAGGACAATCAGATAAATTACAAACAATATGCTGGTTAACTTATTTGTTTTAATCGCATTCTTCATAGAATCAGCCAATGTTTTTAATGTTTCAGGTTTAACGAGGAGATTGTATAATTAACTGCAGATTCGCGTGTTTTATTATGGTCAAGTATAGCCATTGTTCCCCATGAATTGATATCGTCGTTGTGATTTGCTTACCTGTTGTTAATGAAATTTTTTTCCTTCACTCATCATTTGCAAAATTTCCTTTAACCGCTTTTCTCTTGTTTCGGGTTTCTTCGCTGTTTGCAACCGCCATGCGATGGCATACAGGTTTGCCTTGTTTAATCCGTCAAAAAAAGTTTTTGCTTTTTCATTCTTCGAAAGTAGTTGTAAAAAGTCTTCCGGCACTTTCATGTTTTTATACGAATCATACGCCTGTTGCCAGCGGCCATCGGCTTTAGCCAACTCCACTTGATGCATCCCCGCTTTTTCCATTTTGCCTTCCTGAATTAAGCGTTCGGCTTTTTCGGTATTTCTTTTCGACCAAATACTTTTGGGTCTTCGTGGGGTAAATTTTTGAATGTAAGATGTCGCATCATACTTGTTTACTTGCCCGTCAATCCAACCATAACACAACGCTTCTTCAAGAGCTTCAGCGTATGAAACGGTTTTTTCGCCTGAATCTTTTTTATATAACCGCAGCCAAACTCCGTTTGATTTAGCATGATGCTCTGCAATCCAGGTTCTCCATTCTTCTGCAGAAGCAAATGAAACAACTTGCATTTCTTTTCCTTTATTCTCTTTCTCTTCGATACTCATAAACAACTTCTTCTATTCCATCTTTTCTGAATGTTTTTACTTTAGTCATTCCTATCTTCGACGAAACCCTTTGTGATGCATGATTTCCTGCTTCCGAATAGGAGTAAATCGATGAGTACCCTAACACTTCCAGGGCATATTTTTTACAGGCTTCTGCTGCCTCTGATGCATATCCACAATTGCAAAACTTTTGAATGATATGAAAACCTATCTCCGGCAAAATATCACCATCAATATTCTGTAAGGTAATTCCACAGTCTCCCAGGAACTGATTATCAGCTTTTCGTATGACGGCCCATAATCCAAATCCATTATTTTCATATCGTTTTATATTTCGTTCTATCCATTCTTTAACTTCTTCATTCGAAAACGGATGAGGATAATGCTTCATCGACTCCTGATCAGATAAAACGAATGAGAGGTTCGACGTATCTTCAGGGGTTAACTGTCGAAGATAAAGCCTGCGGGTTTCAAGAATCAATTTCATAGTTGATTTATTTATAAATCATTAATCATGAGCCGTCCGAAAAAGTCTTACCAAATATTCAATCCTGCTTATGAATCTTTTGTCTTGGCAGACATTTTTCATGCCGACACAAAATTAACCGCGAACGGTTGAATCCACACGCAGAGGCCGATTACCTGCAATTCCTGCCTGGCCGAAAAAGGCGGCTCAAGCCGAATATGATTTCAATAGAAAAAATTTGGTAAAATCGTCGTGATCGTTTCGTTATAAATATTCTTTACCCGAAATGGGTATTTGCGTTCAATGGAATATGTTTTTTTAAATATTCCTGCATGAGTGTGTATCTCATACCAGGTGATTCTGCAATCAATTGAATCTAATTCAACTACAGGCGATACGTCAGCATGCAATAAATCACTAATTGCTTTTTCAGAGTACTCAAAGGAATTTTTCCTTTTCCTATAATAGTTTAAATAGTATTCTACATCCTTTTTATCACAAATGACTGTTTTCTCCATGTAGTAAGAATGCCAAAAAAGTGCAAATTCTTCTCCCATCTGGTTGAAAAATAAGTATTGAAGATAACCATCTTGCGAATCATCCGGAGTCAAATTGTTGCGGGCTTTATTAACTGAATCACTTGCCAAAACCCTTAGGGCATAATCACGGTTTAGTATTTTTTTCTGATTCTCATAAAAATTGACCATCTGATTAATCTTTTCTTCAGGACGGTTTTCTCTTTTATACTTTAACTTATTTTTGGACACAATTGAGTCGATAAAATTCTTTCGCCTTGCGATTATTTCAGCGACAAACTTATTTTCATTAAATGCAGTATCTATTACGCAGAGCAATGGACTTCCATGATCTGAATAGTAATTATTAACCATCAAACATACTTTCCCCGAATTTAAGGTTAGTTTGTTAAATAAGTTCATATAAACATTGATGTCAAAACTTGTTGTATCTACTTCTGGAAATCGACCTTCCTCTTTCAAATGTTCATTTAGTTTTACTGAATCCTGATATTCCCGAACCTTTTTTATGAAATTACAATAAGTTTGAGCTGATACATTGAGTCCAACGTTTAATACGAAGCAAATAATAAGGATAAGCTTTATTTTCATATTGAATACGCTATTATCTATATGTCCCCCCACGCTGCCGCACGATTGCATCGTGTGGTTTATTTAATTCCTTTACCACGCGATACAATCGCGCAGTAGCAGGGGCTATACTGCGTGTTGTGTGCCGTGTTTTTTTAGTTGAATTATACTTCTCTGTAAATAATCGTCATACTTATTATTGGTTTTATATTTTCCAATATCAATTAATGGTTTGTTTTTCCCATGAAAGTCACTACCACAAGTCATCAATATAGATTTCTGTATGGTTAAGTCTGCAAAGTATTTAATTTGCTCGGTGTTATGATAATTGTTAAATACTTCAAGTCCTTCAGCTCCATACTCAAGTAATTCAATCGCTAATTTTTCCTTTCCTTTCAAATTCATTCCTGGATGTGCAATAATAGGAGTACCACAATTACTCTTTACTAAATTAATTGCATCATGGTAATCCATATAGTTTATTTTGACATAAGCAGGTTTCCCTTGTGCAAAGAAATCATGGTAGAAATTTATGTACGGCATATCACTTCTTTCTCCGCCAATCATATAAGGCGATAACTTTTTGTT
This sequence comes from Bacteroidota bacterium, assembly GCA_021849365.1. Classification (GTDB taxonomy): domain Bacteria; phylum Bacteroidota; class Bacteroidia; order Bacteroidales; family Prolixibacteraceae; genus Aquipluma. The sequence goes on from JAJZSZ010000009.1 coordinate 11,756, forward strand.
TGAATGATACTTTTTGTTTGTCAGTAAAACTTCTGCTATCAATTCACCACATGGTAGTTTCCCATTCGCTTTTTCTAAAACCTCATTTTCATCAACTTGAATTCCTAACTTATCTAAGTTATTAATCATTTCGGGAAATGAATCCATCACATTCTTGTGAATTGATTTTTCTAATTCGATAAAATCCTTGCTCTGCCAATCAATATTATAGCCTAACAAATGAAGGTCTGTTTCTTTGTATGAACAGTCAATTTCAATACCCGTTATAAAATCAAGACCTAAATTTAAACAAAGTGGAATTGCCTCTTGAATCGCTGAAACTGAATTATGGTCAGTTATTGAAAGAATATTTATCTTATTATTTAAGCACTTGTAAATGAGTTCCTGAATCCCAAACTCACCATCATTACTGTATTTTGAGTGTATATGCAAATCTATTTTATTCATTTCATCTAATTCGCAGGTGGGTTCTTAATATGGCACACAACGTATAAAGCTAAATTTATCGGTTAATTGCGGGGCTTGAGTACTCAGCGTTAAGCGGAAAATCTAATTTTATTGAATATCTTTTGATACCTCTACAAAGTCAACTTCATCGTTCATTTTCGAAAACAGAATGATGATAACGCCAATAAATACCGATAAAACCAGACAAAAAACAAAGCTCCATGCATAGCCAATTTTACGGTTTCTTCCAAGCAGAGCAACAAGAGCCGAGGTGATTACATGAAAAAGGAGTAGTAATACTGTTTCCATTTTGTTTCGGTTTTAAAAGTTAATATTTAGTTTTCCAATTGCTTCCTCTTTTAGTTCAGGCAGTCTTTTATATCGGTCTTATTCTTTGTTACTTCCTGAAAAAGTGCTTCCGCTATTTCACCGCTCCCGCACGATTGCATCATGTGGTTTATTTAATGTCTTTACCACGCGATTTAATCGCGCGGTAGCAGGGGGGATTACAAGCTTTGATATTTACCACGTCACCTGCCATTACTTATACAAAATGTTGTAGGTTGGCATTTTTATTACAGTGTCTTTTAGGATTTCAGCGACTTCTTTATAATCAGAATATTTTCTTGAAAATAATACTGCTGGATTTCCTAAAAGCATTAATGAAACAATCCCTTCTCCAATTTGAAGTTCATATTTCTTTTCGTCTGGATTGCTATAGATTTTTTTTGATTCCACGTTGTCTCCAAAATCCTTAAAGATTATGATAACAGGGATCTGATGCTGTTCTGCCAGTTGGACTTCAATCCCTAAACCGGTCGAAGGGAAGCTACACTCTGCAATTATGAGATCTGATGATAAAACCATTTCACGATCCCATTCATAACAAAGTCTCGCTTTATCTTTTTCTGGATATTGACTTAATTGAGGATCACTATTAATCAAAGCATATTTAACTTCTATACTATCAGTTTCTTCAAGTTTTCTAGCAATTGCATGTAAAGACTCTGTATATTGAGTAAAATGATCTTTTGGTACATGAGTTAAAGCTGATGCGAGATATATCTTCATTTTGTATAAAATTGTTTTGGTTCAGAAAAAAATGCTTGATAAAAAAAGAACGGTGCTGTAAATAAGGTAAAAACCCAAAACAATGTGTGAGAATATGTATGAGGCTGTTCATAATATATACCAATAGACGCCATTAAACATGCTGGGAAAGCTCCGTAGAAAAGTATATTTTTAAATTTATTAATTCTAAAATTAGCTAATTCTTTCTTTTTAAACTTGTAGTCTATTTCATCAATATTTGTGAAATCACTTGGTTTTAATGAATGTAAAAATTTGTCCAGTCTATACACCCCATCACTATCAGTCTCTTTGAATCTATTTACTATTTCTGAAGCAAATTCTTCGCTTATCTGATGTTGATGAACCTTACTATAAAGGAGTGACACTAAATCATCACGCCACCAATATGAAGGTCCTCCGTCATCATTCATATATTTGCTTTTAAATACTTTCTTATCGCTATAATTAAAATCTACTGGCTTTGAAAGAGGAATTAAAAATATCTGAACCAATGGTAAGTAAGGGTATATCTTAATACTGTTCTTTGAATTGTTTTTTAATTCTAATGGAACATGTCCTCTCCATCCAGGATTTATTAAATCGCAAGTGAAAGATGTTTCAAGTCCAATTCTTGAGTATGAACTTCTTGTCGTTATTTTACCAGCAAGATCATTTGGTATTTCAAACTCCTCGTATGTCCTGCCCAATATATACTCTCCAGGCTTTAAAGTAATAGAATGTTGATTTCTTAGAAATATTCTTTTCCAGAATCTTCGAGGAGATATTTCTAGCGTTTTTGAACCATTCAAATCAATTGGCTTAAAATATTTCTTTTCCTTCCAAAATACATTGTCCACTCGCAAGTCAATTGAGCAAACTTTGACCTGAAGATCTGGATTAAATGGAAAATCACTATTCGAAGCTTCTATTTTTAATTCAGGAAATCTAGTTAATAAATCTTCTCTTGATAAATACATATTATCTTTTTTTTGCTTACCTACAACGGTTGGTACATGTTGTCGGGGCGGATTCCCGTTTCGCAGTTGGCGTAACACCGAACCCCGCCCTGCAATATGTACATTGTTATAGCCTGTTTTTATTTATTTTAATTCTTCGAATTTTATCATTATTGTTTCGATATTCGATAAACCAATCACCGTTTAATGTTTCTTTAAAATTCTTATTTGTAGAGAAGGATAGATTGTAATTGATTACTTGATTTGGTGAAAGATTTATGTTTTTAAGTTTTTGTGCTACAATCATTACTCCAGTTGAATGTCTTGTGTCATCATCATTTAATTCATATTTGAAAGAATCTTTCCCATGTTTTATTAGAAAAACTATCCTTCTTGCTATTTTGACGGAATTTGAAGAAGTGTTGTAGAAGTCAATATTTAGTTTTATTGATACAAAATGAGTTTTTTCAGTAATTTCATCAGTCACAATAAAATCGCCCATTGAACTTTGCTCCATAATACTTTTTTCAATTGAATTCTGATAAATTCTTAACCTCCCAATTCTTGTAAGCCTATTAAAAATTGCCCCCAAGATGACACCCAATAAAGTGCCAGAAACTCCAATTATTGCTGAGATATTATTTGAATCTAATTTTATCATTTGCATAGTTTCATTGCTTAGTATCAACTTCAATAAAAGTTTTCTTTAAAGAATTTTCATTGAATGGAATTCCTTGACTCCATATAAATTTGTCGTTCAATTGTCTAAATCTGAGAGTCATTTCTAATTCCTCGTATTCTAATAATTTTGAAATTGACGTTTCCCCGCGAAAATTAACAGTTGCCAAAACAGTGTCTTTAGGGGGAATAGAAATATTGGTTATTACATTATTTTGGCTTAAGTCAAAATATCCAAAATAAAGTTCAATTTGACTGGCAGGGGAACTGGGTTTATTAACCCAAATTTCTCCATTACTGTAAATTGAAATAGTAGAGTCCTGAGTATTCACAAATTTTACCAAATAGGTCGGAACTTGATTTTTAAATCCTCTTTGATTTATTCCACTAAAACTTATGATTAAGATTAGTCCAATTGTTGCTAAAGAGGAGATTGTAATACCTAAAATTCGAATACCCTTTTTAAATATGTATTTTTTGTTTTCATTTTTTTTCACCCAAACGAATATTGCCCAACCGATGATTAATAGATATAAAAAAAGTACCCAAATTGTAATGGATGTATTTTTGTCATTTTTTGTGAGATTTAGGATATTCCCTAGATGTCCAAACAAAAAGAGAAAGAAAGCAGTTATTAGGCTGCCGCCTATTCCGTATATTGTTTTTCCAAATTCTTCTTTATTATATCTCATGCTTAAATGGTCCTTTTAAAATTGGCTATAACTCGTATATAAGTCTGATAAAATCAGACTTAGCCACCCAGTTTCAGTTGTATAGGCCTGATTGGCATCAGACTTTATATTTTTAATTTTTTTGATAAATATAGAAATAATACAGCCTATAAATCGTTAAATGGCGATTTTATTTTCTCTCACTGCTGGCGCTAATTTATAATCTGTTCCCTACTTTTTGTTTATGCTTACCGGCTTTCAAAAAAAAGCCAGTCTAGCGAAAGCTCTTCGCCGGACTGGTCTTCGTGTTTACTTATCTATGCATTTCTCTTAAATCTTTTCCAGCACGGTATCTACAACAGTTAGTTCACCGTCGTTTACATTTACCGTCATCGTTTGCTCAATATAGCCCGCTTTTTTAAAACTTACGTGGTAGGTTCCTGCCGGTATCGACTTAATGTTAAATCCGCCTTTGTCGGCTGTTGTTTTAGAGAGTACTGCTTCGCCATTGGAGGCTTGCATCGTGGCAACCGGCTCGCCATCGGGCATAAACGTAACGGTAACGCCTTTAATGGGCTCGCCGTTTTTCGCATCCGAAACCGAACCTTTAACCGCCAGTTTCCCTTTTCCTTTGTTCATTATTTTGCGGGCCGCCTTATAGCCATTGTAAAAGTTGGGGTCGGTAAGCCTTACCAGTTCAACGATGGCATCCATTTTATCGAGTGCCATGTTGGCCTTGTTAAACAGTTTAACCAATTGCTTGGTCGCCTGGCTTTTCGTGGTTGCACTAAGGCGCGGGGCGGTCATTACACTGGTGAACGATTGAATGGCGTTCTGCAAGGCCGTTTGTGTTGTTGCGTTAATGGCGTATTCTGCTACTGCGGCCAGATTATCTTCCGCTTTATTGTACACAATCTTCGCATGGTCGCGGGCTTCGATGTCCGAAAACCGCTTGAAGTCGGAATCGGTGTAGTTTACTTCGCCCAATAAGGTCAGATTGTTGTTTAATTTTGCAAACGCAGTCAATTTACGGGCCGTATCCGAAGCCAGTGCATTTAAATTCAGGCGCAGTTCTTTTTTGTTCGTGGTTACACCACCGGTTCCGGTTTCCTGGACTTCGGCAACTGTCGCAATCTGGTCATTGCTGTCCGAAACTATTTGCAGATTGGCCGAAAAGCCAGGCAGGGTATTTACAATGCTCACATTGTCGTTACAAAATTTAACAACGGTCAGTTGCATGTTTAAGTGGTTCTCTTGTCCGTTTGTCATAGCATTCAGTTTGATTTTTTTTGTGAGAAATTGTTTGTTATATAGCTCGAACTAATTTACAACAAGCTGAAATAAAAGTCAATACATCTATTGAAAAATAATTATATATTATTGTTTTCTTTATAAATGTTAAACTGAACGATCAGTTTTTATTGAACGGGTGCAAGAGGGTTATGAACGCCTTCAAGATTCAATTGAACGCCTGTAAGATTGTTTTGAACGGCATTAAGATGTTGTTGAAGGGCTGCAAGATCGTTTTGAATGCCTTCAAGATGCTTTCGAACAAGTGCAAGATGTCTTCGAACGCCTGCAAGAGGTTGTTGAACAGCTTTAAGATTGTATTGAACGTGTGCAAGAGCTTATTGAATGCCTTTAAGATGCTTTCGAACGCCTGCCTGACTAAGAAAGTTCCCCCGGCGGATTTACTTAGGCACAATCACTACCGTCATAAAACAATTGATCCGGTGACTTTTGGTCATCGGATCAATAAAAGCTATAGCCAACTTATAAATAATAAGAATAATTCATTCTCGTACTTTTAAGGTACTCACCCAGACGTCCGCAAGCGGCCGTTCCGCCCCTCTCTCGCGAGAGAGGGGCAAAGCATCGCAGATGCGCGGGGTGAGTCGGGAAAAAAACAAGAATCCAAATGCGACATTATTTCATTTCTACTACTAATTTTTCGTCTTCGGTCTTTTTTCCAGCTTCTACCAAATCCGCACAATCAGACTATCGGGTCGCCACATGCTGTCGCCTTCTTTTACGCCAAACGCTTTGTAAAACTCTGGCATATTCGAAAGGGTTCCAATCACGCGGTATTTGGCCGGCGAGTGTTCGTCGCTCTTTACCTGGTTGGCAATGGCTTCGGGGCGCATGTTCACCATCCATGCCAGTGCAAAGCCAAGGAAGAACCGCTGATCGGGAGTCTTGCCTCCGATTATTTCGTTGCTTTGGTACTGTTTGGAGATCGGAAAGGCCTCGTAACCCATGATGATTCCACCCAAATCGGCAATGTTTTCGCCCTGGGTCAGTTCACCATTGATGTGCAGGCTGTCAACCGGATTGTATTGGTTAAATTGCTTCACAATCATCCCGGTTTTTGCAAAGAATTTGGTGCTATCTTCCTTGGTCCACCAGTTCTTCAGGTTGCCTTTGTCGTCAAATTTGCTACCCATGTCGTCAAAGCCATGCGTCATTTCGTGCCCGAAAGTCGATCCGCCAATAATGGCATACAGGATGGCATCATCGGCCATTTTACGCTCGTAACCCGGAACAATAATGTTGCAGGCCGGAACAACCAGCTCGTTATTCGACGGATTGTAGTATGCATTGTAATTTTGAGGCTGCATTTCCCACTCGGTGCGGTCAACAGGCTTTCCAAACTTCGAAATGTTGTAGTTGGAATGCCATTGATTGGCCCTGATCGAATTTTCGGCATATGATTCGCGGTTGATTTTCATGCTGCTCAGGTCTTTCCATTTGTCAGGATAGCCCACTTTCATAATCATCGACTGCAGTTTTTGGAGCGCTTTTTCTTTGGTGGCGGCGCTCATCCAGTCCAGTTTCTGAATACGTTCAGCATAAACAGCCTTCACGGCATTCCCAATCTCAACCAGCTTTTCTTTGGTTCCGGCAGGCAGATATTCAGCCACGTAAACCTGACCAATCAGTTCGCCCAGGTAACCATCGGTTTGTTCCACCACGCGTTTCCAGCGAGGCTTGGGTTGCTGAATCCCACGAATGGTTTGCGAATAGAAGCCGAAGACTTCAAGGTAAGTCTTATCGTCGAGATACGAAGCAAGTCCGCGGGTGAGCTGATATTTCAGGTAATTTTTCCAGTCTTCAAGCGGAATTTTCTTCAGGTTCGCATTCAGAGCTGCCAGAAATTCGGGTTGTCCTACAATGACCGAATCAACTTTTGAAAGGCCTGACTCCTGAAAGAACACGGTCCAGTTAAAGTTGGGTGTTGCTGCTTCCAGCTGTTGTGCAGTCAGCTTGGTATAGTTTTTCAGTGGGTCGCGGGTGTCTTCTTTTTTACGCGATGCCGATGCCAGCGCTGTTTCAAGCTTTAACTGGTTGGTGGCAGCCGTCTTCGCTTTTTGCTGATCGTACCCCATCATTTTATACATGTTTTCGAGGTGAATCACGAATTTCTCGCGAATCTGTGCGGTGCGCGCATCATTTTCGAAATAATACAAGCGGTCGGGGAGACTCAGGCCACCCTGCCAGATGTTGACGGCGTTCTTGCTGCTGATTTTACTGTCCTGCCAAACGCCGAATGCAAACAACGGAGAAGCCGCGCTTTTATGAATGAAAGCGGCCGACGTAGCCAGCTGGTTCAGGTCTTTGATCTGATCAATCCGATCAAGGTATTTCTGAATGGCGCCAATTCCGTTCTTATTCAGGGTAATGCTGTCCATTCCTGAAAAATAGAAGTCGCCGATTTTTTGTTTGTTGCTTCCTTCTTCCGACTGGGTTTGGGCACTCGATTTACAGATTTTCAGAATCTGGGAATTTATTGTATCCTGAATCACCTGCCAGATGCCGGCGCTTTGCTCGCTGGCTGCAATCGGGTTGGCTTTAAACCAATTCCCGTTGGCATACTGAAAAAAGTCGTTACCGGGTTGTACGGTCGTATCGATATGGGCAACCAGCGGATCGGGTGTGCTGTCCTTCTTTACAGGCTGGCACGAAATCGTTAATCCCAGCGCAACAGGGACAATCAAGGCATAAAAAAGTGACTTCATCATGTTGTAAAATTAAAGTAGCGTGTGATGATTGGTTTTCAAACACCGCAGTTCATTACAGCAAAACGCACGAATCGTTAAAATGTGATCAAATCCGGTCGAATTTTGTTCTAGTGTTGTGTTCAAAAGTTATTGACAGAACGTCATGCCAAACTTGTTTCGGCATCTCTTTCGTTGACGAGACCCTGATACAAGTTCAGGGTGACTGGCCTTCTTTAAATAGAGTTGAAATGATTTTAGTTGTCTGGAATATAAATTTAATGGATATCCGATAGCGTAACTAATTAGAAAAACCGTTTGTCCATGGTTCGGACGGCCTTGTTCGGTGAGCCGAAAAACAAGTGAAGACGGCGTTTAAAAATCTTTTCTGTTTGAGCCGAAGGCGAGTTTAAAAGATTTTAGCCGTCAAGCGTAAGTTTTTCGTGTGAAGCGAACACAGCCTTGACTTTTTTTGATTCCTTTTTTGTGTCCCCGCCTGACCGATCGGGCAGGAAGACAAAAAAGGAATTGGGGTTATGGGGCAAAGCCCCTCTTTGATTCATTTAGGCATAAAACCGGATATTCAATATAAATCTTTAGCTTATGGCTTATACATTGCAAATAGGAAATTCATTGCCAACCTTTCTTTTAAAGGCAACTGATGGCAAATATTATAGTCCTGAAAGTTTTTCGGATACTGAAATTCTGGTTGTGTTCTTTACCTGCAACCATTGTCCGTATGTTTTGGGAAGCGATGAGGTAACCCGTGAAACTGCAGAGAAATTTGCAGCGCAGGGAGTGCAGTTTATTGGCATTAATTCGAATAGCCCGAATACTTACGAAGAAGATAGTTTCGAAAATATGGTATCGCGGATGAATGAGAAGCGGTTTCCGTGGATCTATCTTCACGATCAGACTCAGGAAATTGCTTTGGTATATGGCGCGCTGAAAACGCCTCATTTTTATGTGTTCAACCGCGAACGAAAGTTGGTTTATACCGGCCGTGCTGTCGATCAGCCCCGCGATGCTTCCAAAATTACGGTGTATGATTTGGACAGAACTTTGTCTGAATTGCTTTCCGGACGGCAGGTTTCAGTTCCGGTGACCAACCCGATTGGCTGTAACATCAAATGGGAGGGGAAAGACAAGAAATGGATGCCCCCCGAAGCCTGCGATCTGGTTTGATCATTCAAAATGGGGAAATTAATCCTCGCGAATATCTGGTTTTTAGCCTGAAAACTAGAAAACAGCGCAGCCTTGATCTTTTTTGATTACTTTTTGTGTCCCCGCCTGACCGATCGGGCAGGAAGACAAAAAAGTAATTAGGGTTTGGGGCAACGCCCCAATGATTATGGTATTTTATCATCCACCTGATATTCTTTAATTTTAAACATTATTTCTCTATCCCGGGCTTTTTCGTAGTTTTGAGTAAACAAAATGAAACAACTTGGGCACCAACCGACTTGCCAATATTAAAATCAACCAGATCTCTGCCTTGCAGATATTTCAACTCATTCGCTATTCCACACTGATTCTGATTGGTGTCGTTTTTGCGAAGTCTGCACTGTCAACCACCGAGATCGGGCAATACGAAACAGTACTTTTTTTAGCCGGAGCTGTAAGTTTCTTTTGGCTTAACGGATTAATTCAGGGATTTTTACCTGCAACAGGGAAAAACGCTTCAGCTTCCCGATCGTCAGATTTATTCAATGTTTTTTATCTGCTGCTCGCATTTTCGGTACTCTCTGTTGCCTTTGTTTTTGTATTCGAACATTCCATTTCCGGTTATCTGCTGAAAGGAGAGGGGATTCCTTTTCTGAAGTACCTTTCCATTTATTTGCTGTTGGCTTCTCCTGCCGGTTTGGTCGAATATATTTACCTGGTAAAAGGGCAGGGGAGACAAATGCTGGTGTATGGCGCTGTTTCGTACGCGCTAATGTTTTTGCTTGTTGTTCTTCCTCCGCTGTTTGGCTTCGGTATCGAAGGCGGGTTGATTGGTCTGGTGATTAGTTCAGCCGTTCGTTTTGTATGGTTGCTTGTTTTACTTTTCCTGAATTCATCACCCCGGTTTAATTCAGCATTTATTTCTGGCCATTTGAAAAGTGCTGCTCCGCTTGTATTTTCTATGTTTCTGAGCGGATCGGGTCAATACATCGATGGATTTATCATTTCGGGCTATTTCGACGATGCTACTTTTGCGGTTTTCCGATTTGGTGCCCGCGAGCTTCCGTTGGTTTTACTGCTGGCTAATTCGTTCAGTGCGTCGATGTTGCCCGGCTTTGGCAAGCATTCCAATCTGAAAGCCAATCTTGAAACGATACGGAGCAATTCGCAGAAGCTTGGGCAATGGCTGTTCCCTCTGTCCGGACTGCTGATGCTGGTGTCGCACTGGGCTTTCCCGGTAATTTTTAACATGAACTTTAGCGCCAGCGCCACCATATTTAATATTTATCTGCTGCTGATTATTAGTCGCCTGCTTTTTCCGCAGACAATTCTGATTGGTCTTCAGCAGAACAAACCAATTTTGTGGGCTTCGTTTCTCGAAATAATGCTGAATGTATCGCTCAGCCTGCTGTTTCTGCGGTTCTGGGGATTGCCGGGTGTGGCGTATGGAACCGTTTGTGCCTATATTTTTGAAAAACTGATTTTGATGGGCTTTGTTAAGAAAATATATGGTTTTCGTGTTTCTGCCTATTTAAATGTGAAACAACATTTGCTTTATTCGCTACTTTTGGCAGCCGAATTTGCTGTTGTTGAATTTCTGATCTGGTAAATTCCGAAGTTTAATTCGGTTGACTGATTTATCATTAATGCCTGATTTATCAAAAACATGGATGTAATCATTGATGACCCTGTTCAGGAACAGGAATTTCGCCGGATTCTGACACTGATTCGTTTGTCGAAAAACGGAGAGGTGGTCGAACAAATGAAGAAACATGGTCTGGTTTATAAAATGAACTGGGGCGTTTCCATCAGCCGGCTGCGCGAAATTGCGGCACAGTTCAAACCCAACCATTTGCTGGCACTGAAGCTGTGGAACAAGCAATGGCGCGAAACCATGATTCTGGCGGCCATGCTCGATGTTCCTGAATCGGTTACCGAGGAACAAATGGATTACTGGACCAAAAGTGTGGAGACAACTGAAATTGCTGAAACGCTGAATACCTTCCTTTGGGTGAAAACCAAGTTTGTATTTGTGAAGGCACTGGAATGGTGTCGCGGGAAAAAACATTTGGTTCGGTATGCCGGTTTACATCTGATGGGGCGTCTGGCTTTGGTCGAAAAGTCTGCCATGGATGAGTTTTTCGAGCCTTTTTTCGACATATTGTCACCTTTGGCAAAAGATCCGTCATTAAAACAGGTCTTTTATCGGTCGTACATTTTGCTTGGAATGAAAGGAAAAGCGATGAACGAAAGAGCAATAATTTTTGCTGAAGAGTTGAAACTTGTTGATTCAGAAGAGTGTAGAAATCTTGCAGAACTTATTCTGGCAGAACTAAGGAGTGAGTACGTTCAGGAGTCATTTGTTAAGAATACTTAACCTGACACGGATTTCAGCAAGTCTGAGTATTTTTGGTATAGTTTTTATGATTGAATAGAAAATTTAAAATTTGAAACAATGGATCTTACAAAATCATCGAATCCTGTATTTGGGAAGAACATATTTAATCAATCTGCAGTTGGCTCGCAGGACGGTGTGATGACCGTAAACGGAACAATCAACAAAACAGGTTTAATGTTGCTGATTGTGATTTTTGCGGCTGCTTTCACCTGGCGCAAATTCTTTGGCGCGATCGATCCGGCCAATCCACTTGTAATGCCCGATGGAATCATGCTTTGGACCATGATTGGTGCCATTGGTGGTTTAATCACCGCGCTGATAACTACTTTCAGCCCACGTCGCGCTGCCATGACAGCCCCGATTTATGCCGTTTTCGAAGGCTTGTTCTTAGGCGCAATCTCGGCGATGTTCGAGGCTCGTTTCCCCGGATTGGTTATGCGTGCCGTATCGCTTACATTTGGGGTTTTCTTTATTATGCTGTTGCTTTATCGCTCCGGAACTGTTCGTGTAACCGATAAATTCCGAACAATTATTATTGCCGCCACCGGAGGTATCGCGCTGGTTTATCTGATCAGTTTTGTGGTCGGAATGTTTGGCGTAAACGTGAGCTTCTTGCACGACAGCAGCCCGCTTTCTATCGGAATCAGCCTGTTCGTGGTTGCCATTGCAGCTTTGAATTTAATCCTCGATTTCGACATGATCACGCAGGGAGCCAATGCCCGCGCGCCGCAATACATGGAATGGTTTGGCGCTTTCGGGTTGATGGTTACATTGATCTGGTTGTACCTCGAAATGTTGAGACTGCTCTCCAAATTAGCTTCCAACCGCAATTAGTTTCAGAAACTACATCTTATATTGATCAAACAGGGACTTCGGTCCCTGTTTTTGTTTCCCGCTATTTCATTTAAGGCATTTAATTTTTCTGAAAAAATATTAGAAATAAGATTTGGATATTAAAATCAATTCATATATTTGTACTATAGTAATAGTACAATAAAAAACTAATACACTATGATTAAATTTGTTCTTGACCCCAAAGCGGGCACTCCTTATTACCGTCAGATTATCGATCAAATCAAGTTCGGAATTGCTTCGGGTAATCTTTCAATGAATGAGCAGTTGCCCACCGTGCGAGCTTTAGCGGTAGAATTAAAAGTTAATCTGAATACTGTAGCTAAGGCTTACAAAGAATTAGAAATCCAGAAAATACTGGAGACACAGCAAGGAACCGGTACTTTTATCAATACAGTTGATAATAAAATCTCGGAAGCCGAACGAAAACAAAAGCTTCAGGAGATTATTCGTGAATTTGCCACCATCGCCCATAGCTATGGTTTTACTGTAAATGAGTTAATTGACGAACTTCAAAAAACCAAATAACATGGAAACAACTAAGTATCTAAACCCAGTATCTATTACCCTGATGTTTATTTTTGCTGCAATTTGCGGCGGATTGTTCTTCCTCAAAATCATCACTCTTCCAATACTCGTTGGCAGTTTGCTACTGTCAATATTTATTGCATGCTCAATTCACATTGCCGATCAGTGGGAAAAAGCTGTCGTCTTGAGAATGGGAAGGTTTGTCGGGCTAAAAGGTCCGGGATTCTTCTTCATTATTCCAATTGTTGACAGTATTGCCAAATATATCGATCAGCGTGTTCGGGTAACCGATATTAAAGCCGAGAAAACACTTACAAAAGACACTGTCCCCGTGAATGTTGATGCAGTTGTTTACTGGACAGTCTGGGATGTCGAAAAGTCGGCACTCGAGGTTCAGGATTACGAAAAAGCCGTTTTAAACATTTCGCAGACTGGTCTTCGGGATACTATCGGAAGACACGAGTTGTCTGATTTGCTTTCCGATCGGCAAAAGATATCGGACGAACTTCAGCTAATTCTTGACGAGCATACCAATCCATGGGGAATTACCTGTCAGAATGTGGGTATTCGCGATATCATTATTCCGGAAAATCTGGCTGATGCCATGAGCAAGCAGGCTCAGGCCGAACGCGAACGGCAGGCCCGTGTAATTTTAGGAACTGCAGAAACCGAAATAGCTGAAAAATTTGCCGAGGCAAGCCAGCAATATCTTGATAATCCGGTGGCCTTGCATTTAAGGGGAATGAATATGCTCTTTGAAGGATTAAAAGAGAAAGGATCGATGGTGATTGTACCAAGTTCGGCACTCGATTCAATGAACCTTGGGGCTACCAGCGGTTTAGTTTCGCTGGCTAAATCGAATGATCAGATTAATATCTAAAATATAATGGTTGCGATGGCCTTTTAGAATGAAAACAATTAAAATTGCAGGCAGGGACTTCGGTCCCTGTTTTTGTTTTCCAGAGATAAGTGCTATTTTCGGCTGGCAAAATTAGGACGCTGTTTTTATGGAGATCATTCAGGTAGCTGATAAAAGGACGATAGAAGCATTCCACCAAGTACCTCAGAAAATTTATCGAAACGATCCCAATTGGGTTCCGCCACTGCGAAAAATGGTGGAAGATATTTTTAATCCGGAAAAGAATGCTGGTTTTCTGGCGGGAGATGCGCGTCGATGGCTGGTTAAAGAGAAAGGCGAGTTTGTTGGCCGTATTGCTGCGTTTTATGACAGAAATAAGATTGAACCAACAGAGGTAGAGGCCGGAAATATTGGCTTTTTTGAATGTATTGATAACAGCAAGGCCGCGCAACTGCTTTTTGATACGGCTCGTGATTGGTTGAAAAGTAAAGGTTTAAACGCCATGGATGGCCCGGTTAATTTCGGTGAAAATTTCTTCAACTGGGGATTGTTGGTCGATGGGTTTCAACAGCAAGGGTTTGGGATGCAATATCACCTGCCATATTACAAACAACTCTTCGAAAACTACGGATTTCAGACCTATTATAAACAGCTCAGTTATCACCTGGACATTACAAGTCCCGACCTTCCGGAGCGTTTCTGGAAAATTGCCGAATGGGTAGCCAAAAAGAAAGATTTCCATTACAAAACATTTTCGTTTGAGGAGCAGGATCGTTGTATCCGCGATTTTATTTCAATTTACGAACAAGCCTGGGGAAAGCATACCAATTATAAACCAATTAGTCCGGTCGATCTGAAAGTATTAATTCGCGATGCCAAAATTGTGCTCGAAGAAGAATTTATCTGGTATGTTTACCACAAAGATGAGCCAATTGCCTTTTTTATGATGATTCCGGATTTGAACCAGATATTGAAACATCTTAAGAATGGCAAGTTAAGCGTACTAAATATCCTGAAATTACTATACCTGAAAAAAATAAAAACGATGACGCGATGTCGTGTTTTGGTGATGGGAGTAGTTCCAAAGTTTCAGGGAGCAGGCATCGAGTCGGGCATTTTCTGGCAATTAAGGCAGGTTATGCTGCGGAAGAACTGGTATAACGAGATGGAACTGAGCTGGGTGGGCGATTTTAATCCCAAAATGATTTCGCTTTTTAATTCCGTGGGAGGTAAATATGCCAAGACTCATGAAACACTGCGCTATTTGTTCGACCGGAATATGCCATTTAAACGGTTGCCTATTATTGAATAAGTTTCGGTATCGAAATCGGCAATTTGTCGTACTTTTGATATGTAAATTTGAGAAAAATGAAAATTATACAAGTTACAGATAAACAGACTAAAAAGCTTTTTCACCAGATTCCTCACCAGATTTATAAGAACGATCCGAACTGGTCGTGTCCGTTGCAGGGAATGGTCGAGGATATTTTCACACCGGCAAAAAACCCTTCATTTAAGAATGGCGAGGCATGCCGGTGGATTGTTACCCGCGATGCGGGGCAGGTGCTGGGTCGGATTGGAGCATTTATTAACCGGAAGAAAGCTTTTACATATGAGCAGCCGACCGGAGGATGTGGTTTCTTCGAATGTGTAAACGATTTTGAAGCTGCACGAATGTTGTTTGATACCGCTCGCGATTGGTTAAAGGAATGTGGAATGGAAGCCATGGATGGTCCGATCAACTTTGGCGAGAATTATATGAACTGGGGCTTGCTGGTTGATGGTTTTATGCATCAGGGGTTCGGAATGCCATATAATCCTCCTTATTATCAGGAATTATTCCTGAAATATGGATTTGAAGTTTATTTTGAACAATACAGCTATCATCTCGATTATTCAAAGCCGTTTCCCGAGCGTTTCTGGAAGATTGCCGGCTGGGTAGCTCAAAAACCGGGTTATTCGTTCGAGCATTTTTCGTTTGATAATGTCGAGAAATACATCAATGATTTCTGCTTTATTTATGACGAGGCCTGGCGTTTTCATGAACATTTTCAGCCGTTGGATAAAGATGAAATTCGCGATTTTATCAAATCTTCCAAAGCAATTCTCGATCCCGAAATGGTTTGGTTTGCCTACCACGAGGGAGAACCGATCGCTTTGTTCGTGATGATACCGGATATAAACCAGATACTGAAAAGACTTGACGGTAAACTGAATTTTATTAATATCCTGAAGTTCCTGTATTATAAAAAGACCAAAGTAATGACGCGGACCCGGATACTGATTATGGGTGTTTCACCTAAATATCAGAAGTCGGGAATCGAATCAGCCATCTTCTGGCATCAGGATAAACTAATGAAGCATAAACCGCAATATACCGAGGTCGAATTGTCGTGGGCGGGCGATTTTAATCCTAAAATTATAGCTCTTTACAAGTCGGTTGGGGGAGTTCATGTCAAAACACATTATACAATGCGCTACCTTTTCGACCGGACTAAGCCTTTCAAAAGGGCACCAATTATTGGTCTGGAAGAATAAATTTGAAAAATGAATAATTTATGAACAGAAATATTTGGAAATTACATTAGTGTGTGTAAATTTGCAAGCCGTAAAAAATAAAAGAAAAGAGAATTAAAATGAAAAAAGGGATACATCCAGAAAGTTATCGTACTGTTGCATTCAAAGATATGTCAAACGGTCATGTATTTATCACCAAATCGACTGTTAACACAAAAGAAACAGAATTGATTGACGGAGTTGAATACCCAGTGGTAAAACTTGAGATTTCAAGTTCTTCACATCCATTTTATACTGGAAAAATGAAACTTGTTGACACTGCAGGACGTGTTGATAAGTTCATGAACAGATACCAGAAACACATGGACAACAGAAAGAAATAATTCTGTTTTCATAAACGATATACTTAAAAGCTTCGCATTGTCGAAGCTTTTTTGTTTTATGCCCTACGTGTTCTGTAAATTCAGAAATGGATTTGACCTAGATTTTCCGATACACCCAAATTGGCTGCAAACAGTATTCTGGCGAATCCTGATTATTGTTTGGCATGGCTATTGCAAAAAATAACACTGCACTTTAAATCTGAATCTGTCGGTCATGATGTCAGGTACGAGGTGAATGTGTTTTTTTATTAAGAGAAAATAGAAAACTATGACGAATATACTTATTTCCAGCTTGATGGATGATGAAAATGATTTCATTCCAATTCTGACTGATGAGGACGAATCGGATTTGACGAATCTTGATGTACCTGACATTTTGCCAATTTTGCCACTCCGGAATACGGTAATGTTTCCCGGGGTAGTTATGCCAATTACTGTGGGACGGCAAAAGTCACTTCAGTTGGTTCAGGAAGTTTATCGTGGAAATCGCTTGTTGGGAACTGTTGCTCAAAAAGATGGAAGTGTTGACGATCCGGGAAAGGATGATCTGTACCAAACCGGAACAATTGCACAAATCCTAAAAGTTCTTGAAATGCCCGACGGCACAACCTCTGTAATTATTCAGGGGAAGAAAAGGTTCGAGCTTGTTGAATATACACAGGAATTTCCATATTTCAAGGCACGAATAAATCCGATGGAAGATATCCGGCCTGATGATAATTCGGTTGAGTTCTCTGCAATTATTGGCTCACTAAAGGATTTGTCGATAAAGATTGCACAGTTCTCGATGCATGTTTCACCCGAAGCTTCGTTTGCGGTAAAGAACATCGAAAACTCTACTTTCCTGATCAACTTTATTTGTTCGAATACCGATATTAAAGTTGAAGAAAAACAGGTGTTGCTTGGGATAAGCGATATTAAGGAGCGAGGTATACAGGCAATAAGTTATTTGGTACGTGAAGTTCAGATGGCCGAGCTGAAAAGGGATATCCAAACAAAAGTAAAAGCCGAGCTTGATCAGCAACAGCGCGAATATTTGCTGAATCAGCAGATGAAGACTATTCAGGATGAATTAGGTGGAAATCCGGCTGAACAGGAAATTCAGGAATTCAGGGAAAGAGCTAAGGAAAAGAAATGGTCAGACGATGCTGCAAAGCACTTCGAAAAAGAAGTACATAAACTTTCTCGTCTGAATCCGGCAGCTGGTGAGT
Organism: Bacteroidota bacterium; assembly: GCA_021849365.1. Taxonomy (GTDB): domain Bacteria; phylum Bacteroidota; class Bacteroidia; order Bacteroidales; family Prolixibacteraceae; genus Aquipluma. The sequence continues at coordinate 29,486 of JAJZSZ010000009.1, forward strand.
ATTCGGTTCAATATGCCTATTGCCAGACCTTGCTTGATTTGCCATGGAATGAATATACCGAGGATGATTTTGATCTGAAACGTGCTGCGAAAGTACTCGATGAGGATCATTACGGCCTGGAGAAAGTGAAAGAGCGCATCATTGAGCACCTGGCCGTATTGAAACTTAAAAACGATATGAAATCGCCTATTCTTTGCTTGTATGGCCCTCCAGGAGTTGGGAAAACCTCACTGGGAAGGTCTATTGCCAAGGCATTGGGACGTAACTACATTCGCATGAGTTTGGGTGGTTTGCATGATGAGGCAGAAATCCGTGGGCACCGAAAAACATATATTGGGGCTATGCCTGGGCGTATTTTACAGAATATACGAAAGGCGAAATCGTCAAACCCGGTATTTATTCTCGATGAATTGGATAAAGTTTCAAAAGATTTTCATGGCGATCCGGCTTCTGCATTGCTCGAAGTACTCGATCCGGAACAGAATTTTGAATTTCATGATAATTACGTGGAGTTGGAATACGACCTTTCTAAGGTAATGTTCATTGCTACGGCCAACACTTTGACAACCATTGCACCTGCTTTGCGCGACAGGCTCGAACTTATTGAAGTAAGTGGTTACCTCGTTGAAGAAAAAATTGAGATTGCCAGACGGCACCTTATCCCAAAACAGCTTGAAAATCATGGAGTAGATTCTGATGCTGTATCTTTTTCAAAAGAGGTCATTCAGCACATCATCGAAAATTACACCCGGGAATCCGGTGTGCGCGAACTGGATAAGAAGATTGCCAAAATTGCCCGTCGCATAGCCAAGAAAATTGCTTTTGACGAAGATTTCAATAAAACTTTAACTCCTGCCGACATTCGTGAATACCTTGGGGTTGTGCAATATACCAAGGAAATTTATCAGGGAAATAGTTTTGCCGGTGTGGTTACAGGTTTGGCCTGGACTGCAGTTGGCGGCGAAATTTTATATGTGGAAACCAGCCTTAGTAAAGGGAAAGGAGCTCTAACGTTAACTGGAAATCTGGGTGATGTGATGAAGGAGTCAGCAATGCTTGCTCTCGAATACATTCGGTCACATTCAGAGCAGTTAGGTGTTAATCCAGAAATATTCGACAGGTATAACGTGCATGTTCATGTGCCTGAAGGAGCAATCCCAAAAGATGGTCCATCAGCCGGAATAACTATGGTAACTTCGCTTGCATCGGCATTTACGCAAAGAAAAGTGCGGAAAAATCTGGCGATGACGGGTGAAATAACACTTCGCGGTAAAGTGCTTCCGGTTGGAGGAATTAAAGAGAAAATTCTGGCCGCCAAACGGGCAGGGATTAAGGAAATTATTCTTTCAGAAGCAAACCGGAAGGATTTGGAAGAAATAAAGGATGCATACATTAAGGGATTAAAGTTTCATCATGTCGATACCATAAAGCAGGTTCTTGATTATGCTTTACTCGACTCAAAAGTTGATAATCCGTTAAAAATAGAATAGAGATGAAAAAGGCAGAATGATTAATTTCTTTCTGCCTTTTTTATTCATTAACTAATGGGAATCTGCCCAACTTTTCAAAGAGGGCCAAATTCCCTTTGGAGATGCTCTCTTCAACGATGGTACGGTTGTAATAAATGGAGCATTTAAAATTTTTCTTATCAATCCGCTGGAGGTAATTCAGGTTAATGTAAGTCGATCTGTTAGGTTGAAAAAACATTTGCGAATTGAGCATATTTGCAACTTTATATAAATTTCTGGTAATGGTTTCAACTGTTCCATCCTCCAGGTGAACCTCGCAGTTATTTGATTTCGCCCTGATAAAAACAATATTTTTAATGTCAACGAACAATATTCCGGAGGTTGTGGGAAGTTTTATTGTTGGCGAGTTCGTTTGCCCATTAATGAATTTATCGATTTTTCTTTCCTGTTTTTTCTTCTCAGCTTTTTCGTAAAATTTTCGGATCACGGTTTCCAGATCGGTAACACAAAAAGGTTTTGTCAGGAAATCGAGCGGCTCAATATTAAGTGCGTCATAGGCATAATGTTGGTGTGCCGTTGTGAACACAATTTCAGAATACTGGCTTTCCGACTGAAGTTTGCCTGCCAATGCCAGCCCATTTAAATCGGGCATGTCAATGTCAAGGAAAATCAATTCAGGTAGTGCTGTTTTTGCCAGTTCCAGTCCCTGAAGAGCATCGCTTTCCGTTCCAACTACCTTAACAGATGGAAACCTCCGGAGATACATCTCCAGTAAGTTGATGGCATTGGGCTCGTCATCAATAATAATTGCCGAAATAATTGATTGATCCATTTAAAATTTATTCATTTTCAAAATTACTCAATTTTCGGATTTGGCTTTTAGCAGCCTTAATTTTATACTCTTTTCCTGCGCACCATAAAATGATTGTATTGTCTGCTTTGTTGATTTTTCGAATAAATTTTTGATTTATTAAAAGAGAACGACTTACACGCACAAAATTAAACGGACTGAGGATTTCCTCAAACTTCATAAGGTATTGGCTGCTTAATTCAACCCGATCTCTTACCAAATAAAGTTCGGTGTAAAAACCGGATGCCTTGCAAAAAATTAATTCTTCGGGATTCAGCATGAAATACCCTTTCGTTGTTTGAAGTCTATACCGAATTTCCTCCGGAGCCTTGTCAATGATCTGGTTTATGCGGGCAAGGATATGATTTTGTTTGCTTTGATAGGCTACATTTATTACACCGTCAAACTCTTCTTGATTGAAGGGTCTGAGTAGATAATTGAATATCCCGTTTTGAATAGCAAAAGCTGCGTTTTCTTTGGTTGTGGAAATGATTACCAGGGTTGTTTCAGGTAGTTTAGTTTTAACCAATTCAATCAACTCTTTTTCTGAATTTCCTGAAGATGGATAATCAAATAATATTACATCGGGAGTATTGCTTATGATTTTTCGTAAGCCAAGATCGGTATTGTCGGCTAACTCAACAGCAGAAATCAACGGGTTTGGCTGAAGAAGTTTAATGGTTTCTTCCGATGACTTCTGGTTATTGTCAATAACTAATATGCTTATTTTTTGGTCTTTAGTCACCATCGTTATTCTTTGTTGAATTGCACTAAAGATAATAATATCTGTGTAATCTTACTATGCGAATTTCTGAGCTGAATTAGCAGATTTTATCAGTTTATTTCATTTTTCACCGAGTTTAATCATTCTATCCATTTTTTTTTATCGGGATTTGCTAATAACTATATTGATAAAACTAAAAAACAGCAACTGGTTTGGATTTTTTTTTCTCCGCAGAATAAGGACAATCCCGATCTAATTGTCAGTGCTATAATTATTTTGCAGTACAAATAAGCAGTTGGTTGGTGGGTCTGGTTTCCTGTTTTTTTATTTTTTATATTTAAAGGGGAAACCATTCTCGAATTTGTTTGTTTAATCTGCAACGTTAAAAAATGGTTTCACTATATATTAAATACTAAACCTTTTGGAATGAAAAGACCAAGCCTTTATCTGACCGTCACCCAACGTATTCGGATTGCTTTTGCTGTGTTCATTTTATCATTTTTGGCCTTATCATCACTGCCTTTAACTTTATTCTCTCAGGAAGACCCTGATGAGATTGTTGATGATCGTGCTCACGAAGAAGATGTCACGCGTGGTGAACGTTTTTTTAAGGGACTTTTACCCAAAGATCGCAAATTCGAAGCCTGTGTTTCCTGCCATGTGCTAAATGCACATGCCGATACGATGGATTGGAATCCTTCGGCGATAGATATTGCAAAGAAATTTGCAGGCAAAGACTTTGCTGATTTTCAGGCTTCGGTTATGCAGCCGAATGGCAAAAAAATGGAAGCCTCCCACAAGAACTTTACCATTGAAGAGGCAGATTTAAAGAAGGTAAAAGTCTATCTGGATGATTTGGCTGTTAAAGGTCCACCTTCGCTGGGGCCAACAATTACTCAAATTTTGATTTTCATTGGACTTGGTTTGCTGATTACACTGGCCTTGCTCGACCTTATTTTCTTCCGAAAGATAAAGTATCGCTTCGTAACTGTTTTTATACTGATGTTGGCCCTTGTGCTTCAGGTGAAAATGGTTGCCGATGCTGCTATAAAACTGGGCCGCTCGCAGGATTACGCGCCCGACCAGCCTATTAAATTCTCACATAAAGTACATGCCGGCGATAACAAGATTGACTGTAAATATTGTCATACTACCGTTGAATATGGCAAATCGGCAGGCATTCCGGCCATGGAATTGTGTATGAATTGCCATGTTTTGGTGCGTGAGGGAACCCGCTCCGGAAAATTCGAAATTGCCAAGGTTGTTGAGGCAAACGAAACCAAAACTCCGGTTGAATGGGTGCGTATCCACAACCTTCCTGATCACGTTTTCTTCAGTCACGCACAGCACGTCGGTGTTGGTAAAGTGGATTGCAAACAGTGCCATGGTGATGTTCAAAATATGGATATCGTGAAACAAAACAGCGACTTGTCAATGGGCTGGTGTATCAATTGCCATCGAGATACCAAAGTGAACTTCAAGGACAATGCATATTACGACAACTATATGAAATTGCACGACCAAATCAAGTCGGGCAAACTGGATACTGTGCGTGCTGTAAATATTGGTGCGAACGATTGTATGCGTTGTCACTACTAGCGTTGCGAGTTTCGAGATGCGGGTTTCGGGTTGATGGGAAAAGCACCGCTTTCTTAGCTCCGAAGGAGCGAAATCTGATAGTCCGGGGTGAAGCCCCGGGGGAAATAAAGGAAAACACAAATCCGTCCGCGAACAAAGGTCGAAAAAGGAGTTGTCCAATTTTCGGACGGAATGGAGATAAAGGTTGAATAATGTGAGATTGGAAATATCCAATAATGAATGATTAAAAACTGAAAGTCAAACAACTGATAATATATCTTCGATGAAGACATAGATCGG